>JANPIC010000177.1:0-2104 GCA_031424795.1 Polaromonas sp.
TCACCACACATCAGCGACAACGGCACGGTCAGGCCGTGGTCGACGTCCATGTGGTTGATGATGGTCAGGTCAAAATCTTGCTGGATGACGGATTGCGCGATGTGGCAAGCCAACTCGGGATGGCCTTTCACGACCGGCACAGGACGCGCGCCGTAGCCTTCGTCCGCAGGGGTGTACGAATCCGCACAGCCGATGGCGAAGGTGGGGATCATGGACAGATCAAACGCGGTGGCGTGGTCGTTGAAGACCAGAAAGATCACGTCAGGTTTGTTGTCTTTCATCCATTGCTTGGATTTTTCGTAACCCTTGAACAGCGGTTGCCAATACGGTTCGTGGTCTTTTTTCAAGTCCAGCGCCGCGCCAATGGCGGGCACGTGGGAGGTGTAAACGGAAGCGGTTATTTTTGCCATGATGTTTCTCGTTGACTCGGTTCTTAGTCCAATAATTTGCCGGTACCGCTGCCCTGCGGTTGGTGGTTCGCCTGTGCGTCGCCATCTTCGCCAATCACGCGGTTGCCATCAATGTGGCGGCCACCGGCGATCATCATGTCGCGGTATTCAATCTCGGTTTTACCGGTCATGGAGCCCGCCATTTGCTGGAAGCTCTTGCCGTGCGTTGCGCCCAGCTTGGCGAGGAAGTAAATATTCCCGCCCAAGGCGATGCAGCGGTTCAAATCTGCATCCAACACCGCTAATTTTTGCTCTTCCGTCATCGGCCACGCGTCAAGATAAGCGCGTTGGTTGGCCAGAAAGCGTTCGCGGTTGGCTGCTTTCATCAACGACATGCAAAACTGGTTCAGGTGGTAACCCTTGCGGCTTTGCTCGGCGTCAAAAATGGTGGTTCCGGGGAGGTTGAGGTAGGGTTTTTCTAAAGACATGGGTTATTCCAAATAGGGCTCCAAAAATTACGACCAATACAAACGTGTCGGGTTGTCCACCAGCAGCTTTTGCTGCAGCGCTGGCGTGGTCGCAATCTGCGGGATGAAATCGACCAGCAAACCGTCATCCGGCATGTGGTCTTTCAGGTTCGGGTGCGGCCAGTCGGTGCCCCACAACACGCGGTCAGGAAAGGTTTCGACCAAGCGTTTGGCAAATGGCACCACATCGGCGTAGGCATGTTGCTCGCCGTTCAGCGCTTTCGGGCCGCTCACGCTCAGGCGTTCGGGGCAGCTCACTTTGCTCCAGATATTGCTGTGCTCGCGCATCATTTTGACGAACAGCTCAAACTCCGGACCATCCACCGGTTTGGTCACATCTGGGCGGCCCATGTGGTCCACCACCACGGTGGTTGGCAGGGCAGTGAAAAAGTCGTACAGCTCGGGCAGATCCATCGCTTCAAAATAAATCACCACATGCCAGCCCAGCGGCGCGATGCGGTTGGCGATCTCCAGCAGCACCTCGCGCGGTGTGAAGTCGGCCAAGCGTTTGACGAAGTTGAAGCGCGTGCCACGCACGCCGGCGGCGTGCATCTCTTGCAGCTCGGCATCGGTCACATGGCGGTTGACAGTGGCGACGCCCTTGGCTTTGCCGTTGGACGCTTTGAGCGCATCGACCAAGGCGCGGTTGTCTGAGCCGTGGCAGGTGGCTTGCACGATGACGTTTTTGTCAAAGCCCAAGTGGTCGCGCAGGGCGAACAACTGTTCTTTCGACGCATCGCAAGGCGTGTATTTGCGCTCAGACGCGTAGGGAAACACGTTGCCAGGGCCGAAGACGTGGCAATGTGCATCGACCGCACCAGCGGGCAGTTTGAAACGCGGTTTGCTGGGGCCGGTGTACCAGTCTAGCCAGCCGGGGGTCTTGATAAAACCTTCGGTTTTGTTTTCAAATGTGCTCATACCATCCTTAATCAATATATTTCAAACCCGCTTTTTCCAGCGGTTCACGCATCTTGTACATGTCCAAGCCCAGCACGCCAGCAGCGAGTTTCGCGCGTTTTTCGCCTTCCAGGTCCTCGCGGGCTTGTGAGGCATCAGCCACTTTTTGCGCCCATTCGGCGGGGACCACCACCACGCCGTCGTCGTCCGCAATGATCACATCGCCCGGGTTGACGTTGACACCTGCGCAGACCACGGGGATGTTGACTGAACCCAGGGTTGCTTTGATCG
>JANPIC010000178.1:0-2101 GCA_031424795.1 Polaromonas sp.
AGCAGCCGTTATAGGTGCACTGAAACACATTTGCGCATGGTGCGCTGATGGCCTCAGTTTCAAGTCCTTGTTTTTAAAGGACTTATTAGGAGCTAAGACATGAAGAATATCGTCATTAAGAGCATTGTTTCTACCGCTTTATTGGCCGCTGCAGGCGTAACACTCGCGCAATCTTCCCCTGCTAACGCTTACGGCGTGGTGATTTCCAGCACGCCTGTGGTGCAACAAGTGACTGTGCCTAAGCAAATTTGCACCACTGCGAATGTGCAAACCTTCCAACCTACCGGTGGCGGCGCTTTGATTGGCGCTGTGATTGGTGGTGCTCTGGGCAACCAGATTGGCCGCGGCCATGGGCAAGATAGCCGCGCCGTTGCAACTGTGATTGGCGCTTTGGGCGGCGGCTTGGTGGGCAACCAAGTTGAATCGCAAAATGGTTACTACGTGAACCAGCCTACACAGCAATGCCACACACAAAATACCGTAGAAAACCGCACTGTCGCACAAAATGTGCTGTATGAATATGCAGGTCAGCGTTTCAATGTGCAAATGCCGGCTAATGGAGATTTCCGCCCTGGTACACGCTTGGCGCTGCAAGTCAGTGCGCCAGAGCCTCAATACCAGTATCCAGCGCCAACGTCGCTATACAGCCCTGTGCAAACAGTGACGTACGTGAACCCTGTAGCGCCAGTGGTGTATTACTACGATACGTATGCACCTAGTCCGCGTTATGTTCATTACAACTCGTCCTATTACTCGCCACGTGCAGCGGTGCAACCCGTGCAACAAATTCGCTATGATGGCTACCGAGACCATAACCGATACTTTGACAACGGCTACCGTGAAGACTATCGCAATTGGCGTTAATTCGGCTCTGATGGGCTGATGATGGGCTAAATCGTCCGTCAACGGCCTAGAGTGCCTTAAAATCAGGGGTTGTGCATTGCAGCACAGCCCCTTTTTTATTGCTAACTCAAACACCTAAGTCCATAGTCACCATGTCAACAGTTACCCCACATTTCCACAACGTCACCGTTTCCACCACTGCCAGCGTTTACTTTGACGGCAAATGCGTGAGCCATGGCATCACGTTTGCGGATGGCGCGAAAAAGTCGGTCGGCGTGGTGCTGCCGTCCAGCCTCACTTTCAACACTGGCGCACCTGAAATCATGGAATGCACGGCTGGGAGTTGTGAGTACAAACTCGCTGGAACGAACGATTGGCTGAAGTCTGTAGCCGGTGAAAAGTTCAGCGTCCCTGGCAACTCCAGCTTTGAAATTCGTGTGACTGAGGCTTACCACTACATTTGCCATTTCGGTTAATCACATCTTCCCCTAAGTCATAGAAGAGCAAAGAAGAACAATATGTCCGCCACCATTCTGCAAAACCTCCCCATCAACCAAAAAGTCGGTATCGCCTTCTCTGGCGGCTTAGACACCAGCGCGGCGTTGCATTGGATGAAGCTCAAGGGCGCGATGCCCTACGCTTACACCGCCAATTTGGGTCAGCCCGACGAGGCCGATTACGACGAAATCCCTAAAAAGGCGATGGAATATGGCGCAGAAAAAGCACGCTTGATTGATTGCCGCCACCAACTGGCGGCTGAGGGCATTGCCGCGTTGCAAGCCGGTGCGTTTCACATCTCCACCGCTGGCGTCACCTACTTCAACACCACGCCACTGGGTCGCGCTGTCACTGGCACGATGCTGGTTGCGGCCATGAAAGAAGACGATGTCAACATTTGGGGCGACGGCAGCACGTTCAAAGGCAACGACATTGAGCGTTTCTATCGCTACGGTTTGCTGACCAACCCATCGCTGAAAATCTACAAACCGTGGCTGGATCAGCTGTTCATTGACGAGCTCGGCGGCCGCGCAGAGATGTCTGCGTTCATGACGAAAGCCGGTTTTGGCTACAAAATGAGCGCCGAAAAAGCCTATTCCACCGACTCCAACATGCTGGGCGCGACGCACGAAGCCAAGGACTTGGAATTTTTGAACAGCGGTATCAAAATCGTCAACCCCATCATGGGCGTGGCATTTTGGAAGGACGACGTCGTTGTCAAAGCCGAAACTGTCAGCGTGCGCTTTGAAGAAGGCCAGCC
>JANPIC010000179.1:0-2770 GCA_031424795.1 Polaromonas sp.
GATAGCAACCGCCATATCGCATCTGTCACCCAAAGATTCGCGCCAAACGGAGACGCGAGACAGCTGTAAACCATTGTCTCGCATGGCTTTTTCAATATAAATGCAGAGGTTTTCTAGAGTGGGAATACCCAAACCTGGTACTTCGTCCAGATAATGATGGTCGAGTAACTCGCGGACTTTGGCGACTTCTAATCGAATCAAACCAATATCCATCACCATGCCGGTATTATTATCTACCGCACCACGCACGGCTACTTCTGCCAGATAGGTGTGGCCGTGAATGCGGCGGCTGCCTTCGGCTTCTATCTCGCGCTGCAGCCTGTGGGCGGCGTCGAAGTAGAAGCGTTGGCAAACTTCGAAAGAATGCTTATTCGTTGTACTCATCGTATTCCAGTTATTTTGTGCGTTTGCAGGCTTAGCTTCCAAGCAGGGTTATCTAAGCACATTTGAATGCAAGCTTTGATATTGTCTTTGTGCAAAATATTATCCATGGGCGATATATATTTATTATCAAATTGCAACTCGGTAGAATTTGCAAAAGTATCTAAATCAGCCTTAGTAAATCCAAGCTGCGGCCAGACTACTTTGAGCTCTTGCCCGCTTTTTTGCACCCAATCTACACCTGCCGCCCCAGCTTTGGGGCTGATGCACAGCCAATCAATCCCTTTGGGCGCTTTCACCGTGCCATTGCTTTCCACCGCAATGGTGAAGCCCTGCGCGTGCAAGGCTTCCAAAAGCATTTCATCAACTTGTAGTAAAGGCTCGCCACCGGTTAAAACGACGAATCGGTTAGATTTGGCTGCACTTTTAGCATCACTTTCCCACTTTTCAGGCCAAAGCGAAGCAATTTTCAACGTCAATGCTTCTGCTGTGGCAAATTTCCCGCCCAGTGTGCCGTCTGTCCCCACAAACTCGGTATCGCAAAACTGGCAAACCGCACTCGCACGGTCTTGCTCACGACCCGTCCACAGGTTGCAGCCAGAAAAGCGACAAAACACGGCCGGACGCCCCGCATTGCCGCCTTCGCCTTGCAGGGTGTAGAAAATTTCTTTGACGCTGTATGTCATAAAAACCGCTTAAGCCGCCCCAATATGCGGCACAAGGTGATTCGTCGGCTGCCCATTGCGCAGCGCGGCGGTGAAGGCCAGCATGCGGTCTATGGGCAGACGTGCGCGGACGCCCAGGGCGGGGTCGATGTGGATTTGATTCGTGTTCGTCTCAAGCACATGCGCCAGCGCGGCCAAGCCGTTCATCGCCATCCACGGGCAGTGGGCGCAGCTTTTGCAGGTGGCGCTGTTGCCGGCGGTGGGGGCTTCTAAAAAGACTTTGCCGGGGTTCTGCGTGCGCAGCTTGTGCATCATGCCGTTGTCGGTCGCGACGATGAACTCTTTGGCGTCCATCTCGCGCGCGGCTTTCAAAATCGCAGAAGTGGAACCCACGGCGTCTGCCAAGGCAACCACGGCTGCTGGAGATTCTGGGTGAACCAAGACTTTGGCTTTCGGGTGCGCCGCCTTCAGTGCTTCGAGTTCAAAGGCTTTGAATTCGTCATGCACGATGCAAGCGCCGTTCCACATCACCATGTCCGCGCCTGTTTCGCGCTGGATGTAGCCGCCCAGGTGTTTGTCCGGTGCCCAAAGGATTTTTTGCCCTTTGTCTTTCAACGCTTTGACGATGTCCAGCGCGCAGCTGGACGTCACCAGCCAGTCCGAACGCGCCTTCACCGCCGCGCTGGTGTTGGCGTAGACGACGACGGTGCGGTCAGGGTGTTGGTCGCAAAATTTGCTGAAATCATCGATCGGGCAGCCTAAATCTAGCGAACAAGTGGCTTCTAGCTCGGGCATCAGTACGGTTTTTTCAGGCGACAAAATCTTCGCCGTCTCACCCATGAAGCGCACGCCAGAGACGACCAGCGTTTGCGCCGCGTGGTCACGGCCAAAACGTGCCATTTCCAGCGAATCGCTCACGATGCCGCCGGTTTCTTCGGCCAAATCTTGCAAATCGGGGTGCACGTAGTAGTGCGACACCATCACCGCGTTGCGCTCTTTGAGCAGGCGTTTGATGCGGGCTTTCAGCTCAATGCGCTCGTGCGGCAGCGGTTCGGCGGGCACTTTCACCCAGACGCTTTGGGTCGGGCAGGCGGGTTGGTCATACTCGACATTGACTTTGTCGATGCGTTTCAAAACGGATGTGGTCATGGTTTGAGTCCTAAATTTAAAGCGCACCAAAGCGCATCGAAAAATCGGTCGCTTTCACGTCTTTGGTCAGCGTCCCAATAGAGATGCGGTCAACGCCGGTTTCTGCAAGCTCGCGCAGGCCATTCAGCGTCACACCGCCTGAGATTTCCAGAATGGCGCGATTTTGGTTGATTTTGACCGCTTCATGCAGCGTAGGCACGCTCATGTTGTCCAGCAAAACCATTTTTGCGCCCGCATCTAGCGCTTGTGCAAGCTGGTCCAGCCGTTCCACTTCAATTTCAATGAACTTGGCATTGGGCGCTAATTTTGCGGCACGTTCTAAGACGGCAGGAATGCTGCCCGCTGCGGCGATGTGGTTTTCTTTGATCAGCACCGCGTCATACAGCCCGATGCGGTGATTCGTCCCGCCGCCGCACAGCACGGCGTATTTTTGCGCCAAGCGTAGGCCGGGTAGGGTTTTGCGGGTGTCCACGATTTTGGCCTTCGTGCCCTTCACGATATCGACATAAACCGCCGTTTTGGTTGCCACGCCGCTCATCATTTGCATGAAATTCAAGGCGGTGCGCTCGGCGGTC
>JANPIC010000180.1:0-3964 GCA_031424795.1 Polaromonas sp.
GCCAAAATCGCCATACCGACGTCTAACAACGCCATGTCGATGTGCTGCCCTGCGCCCGTGCGGTTGCGTACTTCCAGCGCGGCAAGGATGGCGGACGTGGCATAAACACCAGTGAACACGTCCGTCAGAGCGACGCCCACCCGCATCGGGCCGCCGCCAGGCACGTTGTCAGGTTTACCGGTGATGCTCATCATGCCGCTCATGGCCTGAATCATCAGGTCGTACCCTGCCCGCTCGGCGTACGGGCCGTCTTGGCCGAAACCGGTGATGGAGCAGTAAATCAAGCGCGGGTTGATGACTTTGAGGCTGTCGTAATCCAGCCCGTAGTGTTTTAACCCGCCAACTTTGAAGTTTTCTACCAAAATGTCACTGCTCAAGGCCATTTGCCGAATCAAGGCTTGGCCCTCAATCTTGGCGATGTCAATGGTGATGGATCGTTTGTTGCGGTTACACGAGGTGAAATAGCTGGCTTGATCCGTATCATTGCCCTCAGCATCCTGCAAAAACGGCGGCCCCCAGTGGCGCGTGTCATCGCCCTCTTTGGGACGCTCGACTTTGACGACATCCGCGCCCAAGTCCGCCAGCATTTGGGTACACCACGGGCCGGCTAAAACCCGTGATAAATCGAGGACTTTGAGATGGGAAAGCGCTCCCTGCGGTTTTGAAGATTCCGACATTCGAGATTTCCTATGAAAGCAAAAGGGATTTATTCCCCACTTTGAAAAAGGGGGGTTAGGGGGGATTTAATTGTCAGTCAATTCCCAAACGCCGCAATCCCCGTCTGCGCTCTGCCCAAAATCAACGCATGGATGTCGTGCGTGCCTTCGTAGGTATTCACCACTTCCAAGTTGACCAAATGCCGCGCCACGCCAAACTCGTCGCTGATGCCGTTGCCGCCCATCATGTCGCGCGCCAAGCGGGCGATGTCCAAGGCTTTGCCGCAGGAATTGCGCTTGAGCAATGAGGTCAAATCCGTCGCCGCTGTGCCCTCTTCTTTCATGCGACCCAAGCGCAGGCAGCCTTGCAGGCCAAGGGCGATTTCGGTTTGCATATCGGCCAGTTTCTTTTGAATCAACTGGTTGGCCGCGAGCGGGCGACCGAATTGCTTGCGGTCCATCACATACTGGCGGGCACGGAACCAGCAGTCTTCTGCCGCACCCAATGCCCCCCAAGCGATACCGTAACGGGCGGAATTGAGGCAGGTGAACGGGCCTTTGAGACCTTGCACCTCGGGGAAGGCGTTTTCTTCTGGGCAAAACACGCTGTCCATGACGATTTCACCAGTGACGGAAGCGCGCAGACCGACTTTGCCGTGGATGGCGGGAGCGCTCAAGCCCTTCATGCCTTTTTCGAGCACAAAGCCGCGAATCGGGCCGACGGTGCCGGATTCGCTGACTTCTTTCGCCCAAACGACGAACACATCAGCCATCGGGCTGTTGGAAATCCACATTTTTGCGCCGCTGAGCTTGTAGCCGCCAGCCACTTTTTGTGCGCGGGTGACCATGGAGCTGGGGTCAGAGCCGTGGTCTGGCTCGGTCAGGCCGAAGCAGCCAATCCACTCGCCGGTGGCCAGTTTGGGCAGGTATTTTTGGCGCTGCGCCTCGGTACCGAACTCAAAAATTGGCACCATGACGAGCGAGCTTTGCACGCTCATCATCGAGCGGTAGCCAGAATCGACGCGCTCCACTTCGCGGGCAATCACGCCATAGGCCACATAGTTCAAGCCCGGGCCGCCGTATTGCTCAGGAATCGTGGGGCCGAGCAAGCCGAGTTCACCCATTTCGCGGAAGATAGCAGGGTCAGTCGTGCCGTCTCTGAAAGCCTGCGTCACGCGGGGCAGCAGCTTGTCTTGGCAGTAGGCGGCTGATGCTTCTTTGATCATGCGTTCGTCAGCGGTTAGCTGCTGATCAAGTAAAAACGGGTCTTGCCAGTTGAAGCTTGCTTTTTGGGCTGTGTTTGAAGAGGATGCCATGAAATTTCTCCTAAATATGTCTAATTTGCACGAGTAATACCTCATCGTAGCCGCAATAGCTGCTATCTGCAAACGACTTTTTCGCACTTAGTCATGTTTTTTACTCATATATTGATTTATTCAAATACTTCAAATTATCGATATAAATTGGCAATTAGCCGGCGTATTTATTGCCTAACAAGCTATTAAAATAATAGCGTAATTCACTTGCATTTTAAACATAATTGTGTATATTACGCACACCATGCGCAGAAAAATACCTTCCCTTCAAGCTTTGGCGTGTTTTGACGCCGCCGCCCGACACGAAAGCTACACACGCGCTGCCCAAGAGCTGGCGCTGACGCAGGGCGCGGTGTCACGGCAGATCACGGCGTTAGAGGAATTTTTGGGCATGGATTTGTTTCGCCGCACCCGCCACGGCGTCGCGCTGACCGAGCGTGGCGCGGCCTATGCCAGGCAAGTCGCGCCCCGACTGCAGGGGCTGGAGCAGGACACACTAGACGCCATGTCCACCCAAGGCCAAGGCAGCGCCGTGCATTTGGCAGCAGTGCCGACATTTGCAACGCGCTGGTTGATACCGCGTTTACCCCATTTAGCAGCCTTGCACCCAGACATCACCATCCACATCGAAACCCGCACCCGTCCCTTTATGTTTGCCGAAACGCCGTTTGACGCCGCTTTGTATGCGGGCACGCCCGAGCAGGTGCGCAACTGGGCGGGAACGAAAGCGACGCTGCTGCTGATGGAGGAAGTTGTGCCGGTTTGTAGTCCTGCATTGATGAAAAACGCTGCGGAATTGACACCCGAAGCTGAATTAACACCTGAAAATATTGCACTGCTCCCCCTTTTGCAGCAAAGCACCCGCGCAGAAGGCTGGCGACAGTGGTTTGAGGCGCAGGGCGTGGGCGCACCACTAGCGCTGGCAGGGCCGCGCTATGAGCTTTTCTCCATGACGGCAGCCGCCGCCACGCAAGGTATGGGCGTAGCGCTGGTACCGCGTTTGCTGATAGAAACCGAGCTGGCGCGGGGCGAGCTGGTCATCGCCTGCAACCGCCCGCTGCGCGGCGAGCGCGGCTACTACATCGTGACGCCTGAACGCACGGAAGAAGCTGTGGCTTTGACAACTTTTGTCGCATGGCTGGTCACTTTGCAGACCGCATGAACATCAACAGTTCTTTTACCGACTTTGCTTTAACATATAACCATGGACATGAAAACTTCTCCCCTTTCCCTTTTAAACGATCCCAGCCTGCTGAAAACCGACGCGCTCATCAATGGCGAATGGGTTGCAAGTGCCGCTAGGTTTGACGTAAACGACCCCGCTACTGGCTTAAAACTAGCCTCAGTCAGCAATTTATCGGCCTCAGACGCTACCAAAGCCATAGCAGCTGCAGAAGCTGCCTTGAAAATGTGGCGTTTGAAAACTGGCAAAGAGCGACACGGTATTTTGCTGAAATGGTTTCAGCTCATCATGGCCAACCAGGACGACATTGGCCGCATTTTGACCTCAGAACAAGGCAAACCGTATGCCGAGGCCAAAGGCGAAGTCGCCTACGGCGCGAGTTTTGTGGAATGGTTTGCCGAAGAGGCGAAACGCGTCAACGGCGAGGTGCTGCCCCAGTTCGACAACAACCGCCGCCTGATGGTGATGAAGCAGCCGATTGGTGTGTGCGCGGCGATCACACCGTGGAACTTCCCCATCGCCATGATCACCCGCAAAGTCGCGCCAGCGCTGGCGGCGGGCTGCACCGTCGTCATCAAACCGGCGGAATTGACACCGCTGACCGCTTTGGCCGTGGCCGAACTCGCCATCCGTGCGGGCATTCCAGCAGGTGTGCTGAATGTGCTGACAGCCGACAGCGAGAATTCGATAGCCATAGGCAAAGTCTTCTGCGCCAGCCCCATCGTCAGCCACATCAGCTTCACCGGCTCCACCGAAGTGGGCCGGATTTTGATGGCGCAAAGTGCACCGACGGTCAAAAAACTGGCGTT
>JANPIC010000181.1:0-23500 GCA_031424795.1 Polaromonas sp.
TCGCAAGTTTCAAAACAACCCGTTCACGCTGGGCGTGGCCAGTGGCTCGCCTACGCATGACTCGGTGGTGCTGTGGACGCGGCTAGTTGAAGGCAGCTTAGACAGCCTGCCAGTCACCGTGCGCTGGGAAGTGGCGGATGATGACAAATTTAACCGTATGGTGCAAACGGGGCAGCATCTCGCCACGGCCGATTTAGGGCATTCCGTGCATGTAGAGCTGCACAATCTGCTGCCTGACCGCTGGTATTTTTACCGTTTTATGGTGGGTGATGCGGTGAGCAGTATGGGCAAAACCCGCACTTTCCCCAAAGCTGGCGCAACCGTTGATAAGTTGAAAATCGCCTACGCATCTTGCCAGCGTTGGGAGACGGGTTACTTCACCGCTTACAAACACATGCTGGCAGAAAAGCCAGATGCGGTGCTGTTTTTGGGCGATTACATCTACGAATACCCAGGCAACCCAGTATCTGCCGTGCGTCAGCCAAGTTCTACATCAAGCTTGGGTTTTGTGCTGAGTTTGGACGACTACCGCAGCCGCTATGCCCAGTACAAAAGCGACGCAGATTTACAAGCCATGCACGCCGCCTGCCCGTGGCTGCTGACGTGGGATGACCACGAGGTGCAAAACGACTACGCAGGTTTGACAGCGGGCGACAGCGGCATTGCAGACGTCTTTTCCAACCGCACAGACTTTGCCATGCGCCGCGCGGCGGCCTACCAAGCGTATTACGAAAACATGCCGATTCGTGCATCAACCTTGACGAAAAGCTTGGCGGGATTAGCTTCTGGCGCTGAATTGCGCAATGAATTCCGAATATATCAGCGCGTAGATGTGGGGCCATTGGCTTCGTTTTACATGCTAGACCCGCGCCAATACCGTGACAGACAGGCTTGCTCTAAAGACGGCAAATTAGGTGCCAGTATGGTTAACCCTGCTAAATGCACCGATTGGCTTGACCCGAAGCGCAGCATGCTGGGTGCTCAACAAGAGAGTTGGTTGAGCGCTGAATTGGCATCTGCAAAACAGCGCGCTTCAACATGGAACGTGTTGGCGCAATCGACCTTGTTTGGACTGCGCGACAACACGCCCGGCGAAGGTCAAAGTTTTTTCAACGACGGATGGGACGGCTACGCACCCGCCCGCAAGCGTTTGACCAATGCCTTGCAAAAGCATGCGGTGCAAAATGCCGTGATGCTTGGCGGTGATGTGCATGAAAACTGGGTGGGGTATTTGAAGGCTGATTATGCGCAAACAGCTGGTGCGCAAGTCGCACCGGCTATTGGCGTGGAGTTTTGCGGCACCAGCATCACCTCGACAGCGGGTAGTAGTGCGGTTGAAAAAACGCCTGAACGACTGGTTGAAAATCCGCATTTTGTGTTTGCGGATGCCAAATTCAGAGGCTACGGTGTGGTTGAGTTCACACCCAAGCAGCTAACAACATCGCTGCGGGTGGTTGACAATGTTCGGGCTAAAACAACAACGCCCAGCACACTGGCACAGTTTGTGGTGCCAGCGGGCAGGGCGCTGATTGAGCGGGTTTAGTTTTTTTTATGCAGGGACTGCGGTTTGCTCTAAAACTTGATCCAATGCATCGCTGAGTGCCTGCACGCTGCGCTCGATGTTGTGCAGCTTGTCCAAGCCAAACAAACCAATGCGGAAAGTTTGGAAATCGGTGCCTTCGTCGCACATCAACGGCACACCAGCAGCGGTTTGCAAACCAACGGCCAAGAACTTTTTGCTGGACTGAATGCCTGCATCTTCGGTGTAGCAGACCACCACGCCAGGTGCTTCAAAGCCGGCTGCCGCAACGCTTTTGAGGCCACGGCTCTTGAACATGGCGCGTACGTCATCACCGAGTTTCTGTTGCTCGTTTTTTACCTTGGCGAAGCCATAGGCTTTGGTTTCCAGCATGGTGTCGCGCACGCGGCGCAAAGCGTCAGTTGGCATGGTGGTGTGGTAGGCGTGGCCGCCAGCCTCATAGGTTTCCATGATGCTGAGCCATTTTTTCAAATCGCAGGCGTAGCTGGTGCTGGTGGTGGAATCAATCCGCGTACGTGCGAGTTCGCTCATCGCAATCAGCGCGCAGCAAGGCGAGCCGCTCCAGCCTTTTTGTGGCGCGCTGATAACAACGTCCACACCGCAGGCAACCATATCCACCCAAATCGTGCCTGAAGCAATGCAATCCAACACAAAAATGCCACCCACGCTATGCACCGCATCTGCCACGGCGCGCATGTAAGCGCTTGGCAAAATCATGCCAGAAGATGTTTCTACGTGCGGTGCAAAAAAGACTTCGGGTTTTTCCCGCAAGATGGCTGCGACGACTTCTTCAATGGGCATGGGTGCGAAAGGCGATTGTTTGTCAGTGCCTTGACGACGTGCCTTGAGAACGGTCTCTTTGGCCGGAATGCTGCCCATCTCAAAAATTTGCGTCCAGCGGTAGCTAAACCAGCCATTGCGCAGCACCATCACGTTTTTGCCAGTTGCAAATTGCCGTGCCACAGCTTCCATGCCGTACGTGCCGCTGCCAGGTACAACCAATGCGGATTTGGCGTCGTAAACCTCTTTCAAAATGGAAGATACATCACGCATCACCACCTGAAAGTTTTGCGACATGTGGTTCAACGCACGGTCGGTGTACACCACAGAATATTCACGCAACCCATTGGGGTCGACATTTTGAAAAAGACTAGACAAAGCTCGCTCCCGATATATTTTTAAAACCTCAATATATCAGGTTTGCAAGATGTTCAGTGCGCCGGCTTAATACCAGTTTGGGTGCAGGTTTATAGCCCCAGCCAGTTGGTCAGGGTTTTTTCGATTTCTGTGTCACTGGCAATGAAACCTTTGTAGCCAGAGGTGGCAAGTGCTTTTTGACCCAACTCTGATTTATCCATGCTCAATAAAGCTTCACGCACACTGGCCGCCTGATCCTCACTCATTTTGCTAGAGACAATCCAATGTTTGATGGGCATGCCACGCGATTGGGCGCAGGTTTTGCCACCTTTTTCTTTCCAAGCTTTGATGACCGCCCCAGACGCCGTTGCGCCATAGGCCGCAAAACCGTTGTCAATATAGAAAGGCACGGCATCTTGAAAGCGTGTGACTTGAAGTTTGACATCATTGGTCGCGTTCAATTTGTTTTCACGCAGCATAGAGCGGGTCATGATGGCGGTAATGGAGTCAGCATCTGGCGTGACAAGTGCTTTGCCATTCACGGTTGTCCAGTTTTTGATGGGCTCAGGCTCTTTGCACAAAAACGAAACTTTGTATTCCGTAAAACCAGTTGTCCATGCCACCGATTTATAGGCGCCGGTTTTGATAGATTCAAAAGACACATGCGCAGGGTGAATGAAGGCTGCATCGAGTTGCCCTTGCTTCAAAGCGTCGCGCAAAGCATTGTAAGAAGGGATGATTTGAATTTTGACGGGTTGCTTGGTCGCCAAACTGATCATTTTGGCAATCGGTGCAAATTTAGCTTCGATTTCAGCGTCAGTTGCTCGGTAAGTGACGCCTTCGGTGACACCTAGTGTGAGCGCTTGGGTAGACAGTACTGCACAAGCCATGGCTAGTGCGCTCAGAGTTTTAACGATTGTGGTCATATAGTTACTCGATTTTTAAACGTTAATGGGTGATAAATCACCAAAAAATTGGCATTAATTCACATTGCCTACAATTAATTATCATGTTGAAACCACTGCATATCTAACTTTCCACTGAATTTGTAACGATATATTTCATTTAAAACTACGATTTTGTTCACATGAGACAAAAAAGACAGCATAGACCGAGGTTGCTGATGATCACTCTGACTTGAACGTGAACTTTAGGATTCGCAGGTTGATGGGCAATGGACGCGATTTGACTGCTTGTATCAATCAGATGCCTTGCGCGGATCTGTCGCTTTTGCGTTCATCGACCAGGGTGATGTCGCCTTGGGTGTTTTGGCTTTCCAAGCGGACATTGAATCCCCACAAAAAAGCCACATGATCGAGCACTTTGGCGCATTCATCCCCCAAAGGGCGGTTTTGGTAGGCAAAATGGCGCAGCGTGAGCGATCGGTCGCCGCGTCTATCCACATTCCAAACCTGGATATTCGGCTCACGGCTGCCCAAGTCGTATTGTTCTGCCAATTGATGGCGCACGGCATGGTAACCCGACGCATCATGGATGGCCTGAATTTGTAGTTTGTCTCGGCTCTCGTCGTCCAAGAGTGAAAAAAAACGGAAGTCACGCATCAGTTTTGGCGATAAATACTGTGCAATGAAGCTTTCGTCCTTGAAGTTTTGCATCGCAAAGTCGAAGGTTTTGCGCCAGTCAGAGTTGGCAATATCGGGGAACCATTCTTTATCTTCTGCGGTGGGCTCTTCGCAAATGCGACGGATGTCACGCCACATGGCAAAACCGAGGGCATAGACGTTGATGCCTGAATAGTAGCGGCTGTTGTAGGGTGGTTGGTACACCACATTGGTGTGCGTCTGCAAAAACTCCAGCATGAAGCCGTCGTTCAGCCGTCCTTCGTCATACAGCGTGTTGAGCAGGGTGTAGTGCCAAAACGTGGCCCAGCCTTCGTTCATGACCTGGGTTTGTCGCTGCGGGTAAAAATATTGCCCAATCTTGCGAACAATGCGAACTACCTCGCGTTGCCAAGGTTCCAGCAAGGGGGCATTTTTTTCAATGAAATAAAGCAGATTTTCTTCCGGCTCCTCGGGGAAACGCTTTTCTTGTGTTGCCACATCTGCCTCGGGTCGGGGTGGTAGCGTACGCCAGATATCGTTGACCTGCGTTTGCAGGTAGTCTTCGCGCTGCTTTTGCAGCGTACTTTCTTTCTCTAGCGACATGCGCGCCGCGTGCTTGTAACGATCCACGCCAACATTGACCAGTGCATGGCAGGCATCTAAAAATCGCTCGACGGTCTCCATGCCATAACGCTCTTCACATTGTGCGATGTGGCGCTTGGCAAAGACCAGGTAATCAACAATCGCATTGGCGTCTGTCCACTGACGAAACAAATGGTTGCCCTTGAAAAAAGAGTTGTGCCCATATGCAGCGTGGGCGATCACCAGCGCCTGCATCGGCAGCGTGTTCTCATCCATCAGGTAGGCGATACAGGGGTCGGAATTGATCACAATTTCATAGGCCAGCCCCATCTGCCCGCGTTTGTATCGGTTCTCCGTTGCCAGAAAATGCTTGCCAAATGACCAATGGTGATAATACACAGGCATACCAATGGCGGCATAGGCGTCCATCATTTGCTCTGAACTGATGATCTCCAGTTGATGGCGGTAACAGTCCAGGCCATAGCTCGCGGCCACGCGACCAATGGCTTCGTCATACTCGATGATGGCCTCAATGCTCCATTCAGAGCCGGCTGGCAAGCCCTGGACGGGTTGTGGGAGGATGATGGGTGCAGGCGATGCTGACTCCCTAGACGCACGAGGCACGAAAGTAGCAACAGAAGAAGGAAGAGTGCGCATGGTTCCTCCTACAGTCTCTTTTTGAAGAGTTCGCGAAAAACGGGATAAATGTCGGCCACCGTGGCGATGCGCTGTATCGCAAATTTTTCACTGTGCTGCGTGATCAGTTTTTCGTATTCTTCCCACAGGTTTTGCGGTGCGCCCCCTGTGATTTCGATATAGGCAAAATATTGGATCAGTGGCAAGAGGGCGCTGTCCAGCAATTCGCGGCATTGGGCCGAGTCGTTGCTCCAGTTGTCGCCGTCAGAAGCCTGCGCCCCGTAGATGTTCCACAAGTTGCTAGGGTAGCGTTTGCTGATGATGTCTTTCATCAAAAGCAGTGCACTGGACACCACGGTGCCGCCGGACTCGCGGGAGGTGAAGAAATCATCTTCGTCAACCTCCATCGCCACGGTGTGGTGGCGAATGAAGACCACCTCAATGCGTTCATAATTGCGCGTTAAAAACAGGTACAAGAGCATGAAAAAGCGCTTGGCGATGTTCTTTTTGTCCTCATCCATCGATGCAGACACATCAAGCAAGCAAAACATGACTGCCTGTGTGGTGGGCTGCGGCACCCGAATGCGGTTGTTATAGCGCAGGTCAAAGGTGTCAACAAAAGGGATAGCTTCAATTTTGGCACGCAGGACGGCGATTTCCCTGCGTACTTTTTCAACTGCGGTCGTATCGACAGGTGCGCTGTTCAGGAGAAGCTTTAATTCCGCTTCCAGCGCTTTGAGTTGTGATGCATAGGGCCCACCGATGGCGATGCGTCGTCTGGCGGCCCCCCGCATGGTGCGCCCCAGATTGACGTTGGTCGGTACCCCCGTTTGGGTGTAGCCAGCCCGGACGCGGCGATATTGGTCGATGCGCGCCAACTGCTGTTTGATCAGATTGGGCAGTGCCAGCTCGTCAAAAAAAATGTCCAAAAATTCATCCCGCGTGAGAGTGAAAACGAAATCATCCAAACTTTCTCCATCGTTGCTCGCCTTGCTACCACGCTGACCACTGTCGCCATCGGACTGACGATCGATTTGGTCGCCTTTGTTGAAACGGTCATTGCCGGGGCGGACCACTTCCCAGATCCCACCTGCACCGTGCTGAAACTGTGGCTCGGTGATGTCCTTGCTGGGAATGCTGATTTTGTCGCCATCGTCCAGATCGCGTATCTTGCGGCGGTTGATGGCATCGGCTACCGCTTTGCGAATTTGCCCTTTGAAGCGCTTGATGAAACGCCCACGGTTGACCGAGCTCTTGTGCTTGCTGTCAAATCGGTGGTCGACAATGTAGACACTCATGAAACACCTGTGCTGGGTTCATGATGATCAAGAAGATTTACGTACGCGCAAATACCATTCGCAAAGCAAACGCACCTGCTTTTCTGTATAGCCCTTGGAAATCATGCGGTTGACAAAGTCTTTGTGTTTTTTCTGTTCTTCGCCGCTGGCTTTGGTGTTGAACGAGATAACCGGTAGCAATTCTTCGGTGTTGGAGAACATTTTTTTCTCGATCACCGCACGCAGCTTCTCATACGTTGTCCAGCCAGGGTTGTGCCCATCGTTTTTGGCGCGGGCGCGCAGTACAAAATTGACCACTTCATTGCGGAAATCCTTGGGATTTGAAATGCCCGCTGGTTTCTCGATTTTTTCCAACTCGTCGTTCAGCGCTCCCCGATCCAGCATTTCACCCGTGTTCGCATCGCGGAACTCCTGGTCCTGAATCCAGAAATCAGCGTAGGTGACGTAGCGATCAAAGATGTTTTGACCATACTCCGAGTAGCTTTCAAGATAGGCTGTCTGGATTTCCTTGCCGATAAACTCGGCATACCGAGGTGAAAGGAACTCCTTGATATAGCGCAGGTATTTTTCTTCAGCTTCGGCCGGAAATTGCTCTTGTTCGATTTGTTGCTCCAGCACATACATCAGATGAACCGGATTGGCGGCAATTTCACGGTGATCAAAATTGAACACCTTGGAGATGATTTTGAAAGCGAAACGGGTGGATAGCCCGGTCATTCCCTCGTCCACGCCTGCGAAATCCCGATATTCCTGATAGCTTTTGGCTTTGGGGTCGGTATCCTTGAGGTTTTCACCATCATAAACCCGCATTTTTGAGTAGATACTGGAGTTTTCAGGCTCTTTCAAGCGCGACAAGACCGAGAATTGCGCCATCATCCGCAGGGTATCGGGTGCGCAGGGGGCCTGGGTCAGGGAAGAATTCTCAATCAATTTTTCGTAAATATGAATCTCATCCGTCACGCGCAATGAATAAGGCACTTTGACAATGTAAATACGGTCCAAGAAGGCTTCGTTGTTGCGGTTGTTTTTAAACGCCAGCCATTCCGCCTCGTTGGAGTGCGCCAGTACCAAGCCATCAAAAGGAATCGCGCCAAACCCCTCCGTGCCTTTGTAGTTGCCCTCTTGCGTAGCGGTCAGCAAGGGATGCAAGACCTTGATGGGGGCTTTGAACATCTCCACAAACTCTAAAACGCCACGGTTGGCCAGACACAAACCACCGGAATAGGAATAGGCATCCGGGTCGTGTTGCGAAAAGGTTTCTAATTTACGAATATCGATTTTGCCCACCAAAGCGGAAATGTCTTGGTTGTTCTCATCGCCAGGCTCGGTTTTTGACACCGCAATTTGCGACAGCACTGAAGGCCTAATTTTGACCACCCGAAACTTGGTGATGTCACCGCCAAATTCGTGCAAACGTTTGACCGCCCACGGACTCATGATGGTGGATAAATAGCGGGGAGGAATACCAAAATCCTCCTGCAAGAGTTTGGCGTCTTCATTCGGGTTGAACAGGCCCAGTGGCGATTCATGCACAGGCGAATCTTTGATCGCGTAAAAGGGGATTTTTTCGATCAGGTATTTGAGTTTTTCAGCCAATGACGATTTACCGCCACCTACAGGACCCAACAAGTAGAGAATCTGCTTTTTCTCCTCCAACCCCTGCGCCGCATGGCGGAAATACGCCACAATTTGCTCAATCACCTCGTCCATGCCATACAAGTCACGAAAAGCGGGGTAGTAGCGCAGCACCTTGTTGGCAAAAATACGTGACAAGCGCAGATCGGTACGGGTGTCTATGAGCTCTGGCTCACCAATGGCCAGCAACATACGCTCAGCCACGCTGGCATACGCTGAACGGTCACGCTTGCACAACTCCAGGTAGTCCTGAATCGACATTTCCTCTTCCTGTGCAGCTTCAAAGCGGCCTTGGTAGCGGGCGAAGATCGACATGGTATTGCTCCTTGAAGATGTGTTTGCTGTTCGTGTGACTCGTTTCTTGATAAAAGGTTTTATTATCTTAGCGCTTTATCGCTAGGAAGGGTGAAAATATTTAATCCAGCTTTAAGTATATGTAAAGCTAAAGCTAAAGCTAGGTCTGTTAGCCGAGGTGTGTTGGATGTTGCTAACCCATTCAGTCAGCCAATTTAGCCAACCATCAGTTCAAGCAGCCGATCCAGCCCCCCCGTGTTGATGGCCACCATCGCCTGTTCGCGCACCTTGGGCTTAGCGTGGTAAGCCACAGACAGGCCACCCGCGTCTTCACACAGCTTCATCATCGGCAAATCGTTCGCACCATCGCCCATGGCAATGGCTTGGGCAGGGGTGATGCCCAGGTCGTTGCAGGTGGATAGCACGGTACGGCGCTTTTCCTCGCCATCGCAAATCTCGCCCCAAGCCTGGGTGATCAACTGGCCGGTCAGCTTACCGTCTTTGATTTCCAGCAGATTAGAGCGCGCAAAGTCGATATTCAGGCGCTCTTGCACCCGATCCGCAAAAAACGTGAACCCACCGCTCACCAGCAGCACCTTCATGCCCGCAGCCTTGCAAGCGTCAATCAGCGCCTTCGCCCCTGGGTTGATCTGCAACCGCTCAGCGTAAACGGCTTTCATACTCGCCACACTCACGCCCTTAAGCAGTGCCAGCCGTCGCCGCAAACTGTCCTTAAAATCCGTAATCTCGCCCCGCATGGCCGCCTCGGTAATCGCTGCAACCTCAGCCTTGCGCCCCGCAGCATCGGCAATTTCGTCAATACATTCGATATTGATCAACGTCGAATCCATGTCAAACGCGATGAGTTTGAAATGGCTGAGGCTTAAAGGCGGCGTAAAACCTTGAATGACGAGGCCGGGGGAGATTTCTGTAGATGACATTTGATGAATATTTACTATTATTTTGATAGCTGCTTAGGCAATAAATACGCCGGCTAGAGGCGTAAATGAGGGGCAAATATCACTGTTTTGACCAGTTTTCGACCTTCAACCCTAGCACTCGGCGAAATTCATCTTCATTGTCCGTCACCAAGGTGCAGTCCAATGCCAGGGCATGGGCGGCGATGAAGGCATCGTTGGGGCCTATGGGGGTGCCCGCACGCGATAGCGCTAGACGAAGTAGGCTGTAATGTTGCGCTACCACTGGCTCCAAACCCAGCACGGGGATGTATTTCATGGTGGTGGCATAGGCTGCTTGCAGTCTGACCGATGGGTTTTTAGCCAAGCCAAAAAGCAACTCGCCCTGCACGATGACGCTGGTGCAAATAGGTGCTGGGTTGTCGTTAGCAATGGCATTTTCTGTGATTTGCTGCATCCACTGGGCAACCAAGCCTTGCGGATTTTTCATCATGTGGCTAATGGTGTTGGTGTCTAGCAGATACTGGAAGCTCATAGATTGATGTCATCTAAGGGCAACATTCCTTCATCCACATCAGGAAATTCGTCGTCGCAAGGGCCTAGTTTTCTCAGTTCTTCCAACATGGCCAACATGGCTGCTGCTGAGCCTTTTTCGTACTCTGGTAGGACAGGTTCAAGTATCAACCGCGTGCCTTCGCGGTACAAAATGGCTTCCACGCCAGGCATTTCAAACTCTTTTGGAATCCGCACGGCTTGGTTCGCGCCATTGCGGAACAGCCGCACATGGCGACCTGCCTCAGGCACAGGTGTGGGAGGTGCTTGCACCATATAGGATGCGTGGTTGTCAGAGACGTGATGCATAGCTGACTCCTAAAATTATTATTCCTGAAAAGGCGATAACGCATACTAGCCTATGCCTTGGCATATGTCAAATCGGTTTAACCTTAATCTCAAGCTTTGTATCTACTTTAGCCTCCACCTTCGGCTGCCCCAAACTCCGCAACACATCCCGCACCATCAGCGCACGGTCTTTGGCTTCGGGCAGGTCGCGTTCTATGCGCAGTTTGTCGTTGCCGGTGAGTTTGATGTGGCGGTTTTTTTGGATGAGGTGGATGATAGACATCGGGTCAATCGGCGGATTCGGCTTGAAGGTGATGTTGATGACGCCGGGCGCGGCATCGACCTTGACCACACCGTAGGGCTTGGCCATGACGCGCAGGCGGTGCACGTCCAGTAGGGTCTGCGCCTGCGGGGGGAGTTTGCCGAAGCGGTCCACAATTTCTTCCAGCAGGGCGTCGATTTGATCTGTCGTTTTGGCAGTTGCCAGCTTTTTGTAAAACGAGAGCCGCAGGTGCACATCGCCGCAATAATCGTCTGGCAACAGGGCTGGCGCGTGCAGGTTGATCTCGGTCGTCACGTTCATGGGCGACATCAAATCCGGCTCGATACCCGCTTTGAGGCAGCGCACGGCCTCGCCCAGCATCTCGTTGTAGAGCTGAAAACCGATTTCCATCATGTTGCCGGACTGGTTTTCACCCAGCACTTCACCCGTGCCGCGAATCTCCAAGTCGTGCATAGCAAGGTAAAAGCCAGAACCCAGCTCTTCCATTTGCTGAATTGCCTCCAACCTTTGACCCGCTTGCTTGGTCAGACCTTCAATATCAGGAACCATCAAATACGCATACGCTTGGTGGTGGCTGCGACCGACGCGGCCGCGCAGCTGGTGCAGTTGCGCCAAGCCAAACTTGTCGGCTCTGGCCATGACAATCGTGTTGGCCGTGGGCACGTCGATGCCTGTTTCAATGATGGTGGAGCACAGCAGCAGGTTGTAGCGCTGAGCGACGAAGTCTTTCATCACCCGTTCCAGCTCGCGCTCGGGCATTTGGCCGTGGGCGATGGCGATGCGGGCTTCGGGTAGGATTTCTTCCAAGCGCTCTTTGCGGTTTTGGATGGTGTCCACTTCGTTGTGCAAAAAGTAAACTTGTCCGCCGCGCTTGAGTTCACGCAGTACGGCTTCACGAATCACGCCATTGCTCTCAGTCCGCACAAAGGTTTTGATCGCCAAACGGCGCTGTGGCGCGGTGGCGATGACGCTGAGGTCGCGCAAGCCCTCCAACGCCATGCCCAATGTGCGCGGAATCGGGGTCGCGGTTAACGTCAACACGTCAATCTCCGCCCGCATCGCCTTCATGGTTTCTTTGTGGCGAACGCCGAATCGGTGCTCTTCGTCGATGACCAGCAAGCCCAGCCGCTGGAATTTCACGTCTTTGCTGAGTAATTTATGCGTACCGACGACGATATCGATGGTTCCATCGGCAATGCCTTTGATAGCGGCTGTGATTTCTTTGGCAGAGCGGAAACGGCTCATTTCTGCCACTTTGACGGGCCATTTGGCGAATCTATCGACCAAGGTTTGGTAATGCTGCTCGGCTAACAGCGTCGTTGGTGCAAGTATGGCGACTTGTTTGCCCCCAGTGATGGCAATGAAAGCGGCGCGCAGGGCAACTTCGGTTTTGCCAAAGCCCACGTCGCCACACACCAACCTGTCCATAGGGCGTGGGCTGATCATGTCTTGAATCACGCAGTGGATGGCGGCGCGCTGGTCGGCGGTTTCTTCAAAGCCAAAGTCGTTGGCAAAGGTTTCGTAGTCCTGCGGCGAGTAGCGGAAGGCGTGGCCTTCTCTAGCAGCGCGGCGGGCGTAGATGTTCAAGAGTTCAGCAGCCGAGTCGCGTATCTGCTCAGCGGCTTTGCGCTTAGCTTTGTCCCATTGGGGAGAGCCAAGCCGGTGCAACGGCGCTTCGTCGGCGCTGACGCCGGTGTAGCGGCTGATGTGGTGCAACTGGCTGACGGGCACGTACAGCGTGGCTTTGTCGGCATATTCCAGGTGCAAGAACTCTTGAACGGTGGAAGACAGCACGTTGGCCATAGAACCATCGGCTTGTTTGCTCAGCCCTAAATCCAAGTTGATCAAACCCATGTAGCGCCCAATGCCGTGCGCGCTGTGCACCACGGGGTCGCCCACGTTGAGCTCGGACAAATCCTTGATCAGTGCTTCAACGTCGCTGACTTGCTCTTGCTTTTTACGGCGGCGGGTGACAGTGCCGGCGGCAAACAGCTCGGTTTCGGTCACCAAGTCGATGCCTTCAGCTATCCAACTGAAACCGACGTTCAGGCCGGACGTGGCGATACCGAGTTTTTCAGGGCTGGTCTGGAAGTCTTCCAAACTGTCAAAAGCAGGGACAGACAGGTTGCTGGCGCGCAGAAAATCCAGCAAACTTTCGCGCCTGCCATTCGATTCAGCCAATATCAGAATACGTTGTTGAGTATTGCGCGCATGTGTTTTTAGCTTGGCTAACGGATCTTCTGCGCCGCGAACGACGGATAAATCGGGCAAACTGCCGAATTCTGCAAAGGCGGCTTCGTCAGACGCATCCGCTGGCGTTGCTTTGATCGCCAGCTGCGCAAAGTCATTCGCTCGGGCGTAAAACTGCTCAGCGCTTAAAAATAAGGTTTCAGGCGGCAGCGCAGGGCGGTCTGGGTCGCCTTGAACGAGCCGATACCTATCCTTCGTGTCTTGCCAAAAACGCTGGAAAGCGGGTTCTAAATCGCCGTGTAGGACAACCGTTGCTTCGTCTTTATAATCTGCTTTAGAGTCTGCATTACCTGCTAGGTAATCAAAAACGGTCGCTGTTTCCTCAAAAAACAGAGGTAAATAATACTCAATACCCGCCGTCGCGACGCCATTGCCGATGTCCTTGTAAACACGGCTTTTGGTTGGGTCGCCTTCAACCAGTTCGCGCCAACGGCTGCGAAATTTGGTACGCGCGTCGTTGTCCATCGGGAACTCGCGCCCTGGCAGCAAACGCACCTCGGGCACGGGGTACAGGCTGCGCTGGGTGTCGGGGTCAAAGGTGCGGATGCTGTCGATCTCGTCGTCAAACAAATCGACGCGATACGGCACCAGCGAACCCATGGGGAACAAGTCAATCAAACCGCCTCGCACAGCATATTCACCCGGGCTGACGACTTGGCTCACATGGTTGTAGCCCGCCAGCGTCAACTGCGCCTTGAACTTGGCTTCGTCTAATTTTTGTTTGGTTTTAAAGGCAAAGGTGTAGCCAGCCAGAAAGCTGGGCGGTGCAAGGCGGTACAAAGCCGTGGTGGCGGGAACGATGACGACATCTGCGCCATTGTCTTTGTCGCGCTGGCTGATGCGCCATAACGTCGCCAAGCGTTCGCTGATCAGGTCTTGGTGCGGCGAAAACGAGTCGTAGGGCAGGGTTTCCCAGTCGGGGAACAGGGTCAAGCGTACTTCTGGGGCGAAAAAGGCGATTTCATGCATCAACCGCTGAGCGTCAATCGCGTCTGAGGTGACGATGGCCGTCAGGCGCTTGGCAGCCTTGTCGCGCTGCGCTAATTTGGCCAACAGCAGCGCATCAGACGACCCAATGGAGCGGGGCAGGGTGTAGCGTTTGCCTAGGGAAAGCTTGGGTAAATCCATGAAAATCTAAGTGGGTGTCTAAATTGGTGTCACTTTGTACAGCATTGCATTTTAGAATAGCCACCATGACAAACGCTCTAGTTGCTGAAAACAACCTTGAAAAGAACGCCAAACTCTGGGTGCTTATTCCCTGTGGTGGCAGTGGCTCTAGGGCTCAAAGTGAGATTCCCAAGCAATACCGCGTGATTGCGGGTAAGGCTATGGTGATGCATACCTTGGCGGCTTTTGAGCAAGTCGATCGCTTGGCTGGCGGTTTGGTGGTGATTGCCCAAGCAGATGACTATTTCCCCGGAGTGTTGAAAGAACTTGAAAATACTATATTTTCGATAGCGTTTCAAGCAGGAAATACGCGGGCTACAACTGTTTTTAACGGTTTAAAAGCGCTGTTGCAGCAGGGGGCGGCTGCTACCGACTGGGTGCTCGTGCATGACGCCGCGAGGTGTTTGATCACCCCTGAGCAAATTAATGCGCTCATTGACGTTTGCTTGTATGACGAAGGCAGCGACGCTGTAGGTGGTTTGCTAGCGCTGCCGTTGCCAGATACCTTGAAAATCGAACAATCAGGTCGTGTTGCCGCAACTTTAGGTCGCAGCGACAAATGGTTAGCGCAAACCCCGCAAATGTTTCAAATTGGTGCGCTACTGCAAGCTTTGACGGCAGCAGGTGATTTGTCGGACACATCGAATATTTTGATTACCGATGAATCTAGCGCCATGGAACGGCTTGGGTTTTCACCAAAACTGGTTCGCGGCAGTGCCCAAAACTTCAAAGTGACGTATCCAGAAGACTTTGCGCTGGCAGAAGCGGTGTTGCAAAACAGAACGCCATCTGTTTAATTGCGGCTAAATTCGGCACTAAATTCACGCAATTGCCAAAATTTACACAGCGTTTACAAATCTATAGCAATATTGGGGTTAACACTGTAGGCTAAAAGGGCTTTATTTACGTTTTGCAAAGATGCTGAATCCAACTCAAATGACTCCCCAGCAGGCGCGCCACCTGTTGGTTCGCACTGGTTTTGCACCCACGCAGACCGAGGTTGACAAACTGGTTGGTAAAAGCGCGCAAGCTGCTGTAGCCAGCATCATTGCATCAGCGCTTGCTGCAAAGCCTAAATACCCACCACCAGCATTTGTAAGCCAACCGCCGCCTTTGCCTGCCAACCAACTCAAAACGGTGGAAGACCGCCAAGAGCAGCGTCGCCAACAACTGGCCGAGGGCGTGGAGCTGAAAGCGTGGTGGCTGCGCGAGATGCTAGAAACACCCACGCCCTTGGCAGAGCGCATGGTGCTGTTTTGGCACAACCATTTCGCCACATCACAGCAAAAAGTGGTGCGCTCTCAGGCGATGTGGCGGCAGCAGCAACTGTTTCGTACGCATGCCTTGGGCAGCTTCGCAAGTTTGCTGCACGGCATCGCCAAAGACCCTGCGATGCTGGTTTACTTGGATGCGGCCAACAGCCGTCGCGATGCCCCAAATGAAAATTTTGCACGTGAAGTGATGGAATTGTTCACCTTAGGCGAAGCCACGCAAGGTGGCGGCTACAACGAACAGGACATCAAAGAAGTCGCCCGTGCCTTCACGGGCTGGAGCGTGGACAGAGACGATTTCAGCTTCAAATTCCGTGCTCCAGCGCACGACATTTTTTCTAAAACCGTACTTGGCAAAGTTGGTTTGTTCAATGGTGACGATGTGCTGAACATCATGCTGGCGCAAGCGGCGTGTGGCGAGTTCATCGTTGGCAAGCTGTGGAAAGAGTTTGTATCACCTGCGCTAGATAAGGTTGAAATCAAGCGTATTGCCAAACGCTTTGCGCAAAGTGGTTACGCCATCGACACAGCATTGGCAGAGTTGTTCACCACAGACGCCTTTTGGGCAGAGAGCAACCGAGGCAGTTTGATCAAGTCACCTGTAGATTTGGTTGTCGGCACGGTGCGCCAGTTTGAGTTTAACTACAGCGATGTGATGCCGTTTGTATTGAAAACATCGCAGTTGGGGCAAAACCTGTTGATGCCGCCCAACGTCAAAGGCTGGCCAGGCCATACTGACTGGATCAACGCCACCACGCTGTTGGAGCGTAAAAATTTCACCCAGCAATTGTTTAGATCCGTAGAATCACGCAGCAACGGACAAGCCACGGAGATGATGCGTCCTGCCGAGCAAAAACGCAGCGAAATAATGACCGAGATGCGTGCTGAGATGATGCAAGGCAGCAATTCACAAGCAAATTTGCGCACTTTGCGCTTGCTGGGACGTCAAGGTGTGATGCGTGTTGCGCAAAGCATGGCAACGGTGAGTTTCGACCCTGACCAGTTTTTAGCGACTTATGGCGGCTTTATGGACAGAGAACCAAATGCAACGCTAAAAACAACACTAGCCGACGTAATACTTGCCTCAAATGCTACACAATCAATAGCAAATGGCACTGTCGGTGTTGCGTATCTACGCACTTTGACCTTAGACCCTGCGTACCAACTCAAGTAAAAGTTGAAATAAAAAGAATCGAGTTCCAAATGAAAAGAAGAGACTTTCTCAGCAATTTCAGCACAGTTACTGGCGCTGCGCTTCTATCTGCCCATGCCCCAGGCTGGGCACAAGCTGTGGCACAACGGGCCAGCAGCGTGCAAGAGCGAATTTTGATTTTGATTGAACTCAAAGGTGGCAACGATGGGCTCAACACCGTTGTGCCTTATACAGACAGTGCCTACAGCCAGCTACGCAACACGATTGGCATCAAAACCGACGAAGTCATCAAACTAGACGATAAAGTCGGCCTGCACCCAGACCTCAAAGCCATGCTGCCATTTTGGGAGAAAAACGAGCTGGCGATTGTGCAGGGCGTGGGCTACCCAGAGGCGAATTTATCGCATTTTAGATCGATTGAGATTTGGGAAACAGCATCAAAATCCAGCGAATACCTCTCAGATGGCTGGGCTACACGCGGGATGCAGGCGGGCTTGGCTACAAAAGCAAAGTTCACAGCGGAGGGTGTGTTGATAGGGATGAATGATTTCGGCCCCTTGGCAGGTGCGAAAGCTGTTTCCTTGAATGACCCCGTTGCCTTTGTTAACCAATCTCGCCTAGCGCACGCCAATGAACTAGCCACTTCAACCAGCAACCCCGCCTTGCGTTATTTGCTGAAGGTTGAAAATGAAATTTCACAAGCGGCAGATGGTTTGAAGGGTGACAAATACACGTTCAACACTGTGTTTCCCACCGGACAGTTTGGCAATGGCGTGGCTGCAGCCGCGCAAATTGTTGCGTCGCAACGGCGCGACAAGGCCGGCGGCGTGCCCGTCATGTGTCTGACTTTGGGCAGCTTTGATACCCATCAAAACCAAATCGGTACGCATGCCGGCTTGTTGAAACAACTTTCCGAAGGTATGGCTGCTTTAAAGAGCGCTTTGACCGAATTAGGTGCTTGGGACAGAACTTTGGTGATGACTTTTTCAGAGTTTGGCCGCCGAGCCAAACAAAACAGCTCTGGCGGAACCGACCACGGCACAGCTGCACCCCATTTCATCACTGGCGGGGCAGTGCGTGGCGGCATGTACGGCAAAGCGCCAGATTTAAACCGCTTAGACGGCAATCAAAACGTGCTTTATACGACTGATTTTCGGCAAATTTACACCAGCGTGGCACAGCAGTGGTGGGGTGTGAATGCTGAGTCTGTGGTGCGGGGGCGGTTTGACGCTTTACCTTTTCTCAGAGCTTGACGATGCTGTTTGAGGTTGAGCATCTTGAGGCTCAAATTGTAGAGTTCCAAAATTTCAAATGTAACGAAGACGCTTAACAAGCGATGCGTTTATCAATTAAGTAGTTTGTCGATTAACTTAAATCGTGATCAAGCACCAGTGGTAGTGTTTTTAGGTTTTCAAATCTAGACTTAACATACGGTGGCGCGTATACCTTTGAGGGCAACGCAAAGCGGAAGACGCTCCCGACACCTAGTTTGGAGTTCACCGAAATGACGGAGTCTTCAGCGTAACCCGATAAGCTTTTAACGACGCTAAGGCCTAATCCGAAACCTTCATCGGTGCTAGAGAAATCGCCAACTTTATAGAACTCTTCAAACACATGCTCTAAATGTGCCGCATCAATGCCAATGCCTGTGTCCCACACCTCAAACACGACCATAGATTTTCGCTTACGCACGGTAATTAAAATGCCACCTTTTTCCGTGAATTTGATGGCGTTGGAGATGAAGCACGTCAAAATGCGCTTGACCAACAATTGATCGGTTTGTAAATAGCCCGATACCGTGTTAGTACGGAATTCTAAATTTTTGCGCCGTGCTAAGGGTTTGAATTGATACTCTAAATCATCTACAACTTCATCAATATCAACGGTTTGGTGTGCAACATTGACATGTCCAGAGTTGATTTGTTCAAAATCAAACAACGAGTCGAACAAATTATTAATAGCATCGCACGAGGCGGTAATTTTAGGCAGCAGCTTGGGTAGCTGTTCTGGATCAATGGTTGCCATTTCCGCATAAACTTTTAAGGCATAAACGGGCTGCCTGATATCGTGCGCAGAGCTGGCGTAGAAGCGCTGTATCACTTCATTGGCATTCATCGCCACTTGCTTTTCATGCGCAAGCTGTTCGGTTTTTAAATTTAGTGTTCTGATCAAGCTGTTATTTCGATATTGCAGAGATTCATTTCGCTTGAATGCGTTGAACATGCGGTTGTTAAAAATATGTAGCACAGCCCATATCACAACCAAACTAAGCAGATGAATATATTGAAGTTGAGGCCCTTGAAATTGCCAGATATATGCGATGTACCAAACAGCGCCTAATATTTGCGTACCCATCAATAAATTGATGAATTGCGTCGAAATTTCTCTGTGCGTGTTGAGGTTGTGGACGGCAACAAAGCCTACAAACGTCAAAATAGTGGCGCCTATGTACTGATTCTCAACTGGAATGTTACAGAAAAATAGCCAACCCGAAACGCCCCATGTGAATGCATTTAACGTCCAAGCCAGCTGGTTGCGGTTGACGAATGCACTTTGGCTCTCGACTTGAGCCGTTAGAAAATGTTTATTGAAGACTGATTTGACATGAACTCTAAAAGCCATCACCACCAAAGATACGAGCAACCACACTGCGATTAGCACGGTATTGACATGACCGTACAGCTGTACAGCCATAGCAACCATGGTTCCTGCTGAAAACCAAGTCATATGCGTGCGCGAATTCATCAGCAGACGCAACGATTGGCTTTCAATCCAATCACTTTCCGATAGCTCGGTTTTTAATTCAATGTCATCCATAGGTAAAGGCTTTTAGCTACTCAGAAAAGTGTCTCTTGAAACGCTGAATGATCAAGTTATGAATACAAATTGATACATTTTGCCTTAAAAAGATGCTTATTTGAGATGTTCTTAAATACCTAACCATCTTTAATCTAGACAATCTAAGTTCTGACAAACCGTCCTAGACCGTTAAAATCGCAGCAGCAACTTGAAATACGGTTGATTTCCATTTCTTTTCATGGGCTCACATTTTGAACACTCTGACAGCCGGATGGAGACAGGTGACAGTAAAACTGAGCCGCACCGTGAGCACGCGGCAGCTGACTTGCTATCCGGCTTTGAATGCCCAATTAAACGCAACTATGGCGACATATATGGCTATAGCCGACGAATTATATGCCTATCTAGCTATTAATAACGCAGCAAAAATACGTCAAATTTAGCAGACTCGAATCTGACCCACCCCAAAGTCGCCATCCTGCGCGAGCAGGGCGTCTTCAACTCGCATGTCGAGAGGGCTTATTGCGTCACCGAAGCGGGTTTTGAGGCCTTTGATATGCACATGACCGACCTGCAAACCGACGGGGCGAATCTGAGAGTAGTTACGGGTTGTATGTCAGCGTAATGTTCAGCGTGTCGGCATAACTTCCAGCCTTCAAGCTGCTTTGGCCGGCTGGAATTTTGCCATATGCAGTATGTGTCTGTGAGCTTTGGCCCAGAACGAGGGGCGCACTGCCACTGATTTGCGAGCCGATGGCGCCATTGCCCCAGACCGTGGCGTAGCCGACGTCGGTGTAGACATTGAATGCCATGTTGTCACTGCTTTGCGTCGTATTGTTCAAGTATCGCGTGCTGATGCGATCGCCCAGACCATAGTTGCCAGCGCCCAGACTGAGCGTGTAGCTGCTGAGCTGCAGAAGACCGCTGCACGCAACTGTTATCGTCGCCGTGCTGGTTTTGTCCGCGGAGCTTATTTTGCCGGAAAATGTCAAAGGTTGGTAGGCTCCAAACACCAGTGGAGTCGTACTCACGGTGCAGGTCGCAAGCAATGCGTGTGTGGCGGTGGTAATGCTCCATAGACCAGCACCCAGTACCATCACTTTGAGATGGCGGCCGACACGCGTACGACAAGGTATTCTCATGGTTTTCCTTCATCACAGGCCAGCGGCCCAATTTTGCCGGGTATGCCGTCCAGATTGTTTGGCACATCCAGATTCAATGAGCAACGACCTTTGGCCCAGCTGACCTCAATACGTTGGTGCATCTCTTCCAAGTCCGTCAACCATGTCTCGCCTCGGCGGCCTGTGACGAATTCCAGACCCGCAGGCAACAGACGCACTTTAGCACCCATGGGCACGGGTGAGCCATCACGCTGGTTGAGTACCAAGAGTGCTTGACGTGTGCGTCGCATGGCAAAGTTGACCACCACGCCACTGCGAGCGTATGGTGTGATTTCCTGTGACGTGCTGGCCATCTCCACATTCAGCGGCAAGTCCACGGGGTCGATCTCAAGCTGGTTTTTTTGCCACGGAAGTAGCCCAGCTACAAAAGCAAGGCCGCGCGCATCGGTCTCGGCCACCACTTGGTTGCTGAGTTTGACTGGAACGCCTTGGATGCCGTCGACTTTCACCACGGCTACACTGCCCTGTCCTACGGATCGGGAGGCGAAGGTCACATCGTCAAGCCAGCCCAGCGTGCCACGGCTGCCCAGACGGGTCGATACTTGACCGCTCGCGCTGGTTACGGCGTCCAAAGCCAGTTCTGTGGCGTTGGCTTTGTATTGCAAAGAGGCTTGCGCACGCTGGCTATCAGACGTCGCAGCCTGCACCCGCCAGCTGAGGCCTGTGCCGGCAGGCGCTGTGGCCGCAGCCGAAATGGTACCGTTAATTTTGCCATCTGCCCCACGATCCATTTGGCCGGCCATGTTGATGCCACTGTCAAGTGCGATATTGAGCGATACACCGGCGCGCCAGCTCTTATCGCCATCCAGGCGCTTATTGATAGATGCATTTATGGTGGACCCCAGCCACAGAGACGTGCTCATGGACAGCCCAAGCCACTGTATCCGATCACCATCCCAGCGTGTTTGGCGCAGGTAGCTCACACCACCATTGACCGAGCCCCACAAGGAGCCACTCACGCTGGCTAGCCAGCGCTCACGAGATCGCTGCGACATGGTCAGCGGGTCGCTGGCTTCACCAAAGGGCGCGAAACCCCTGCTTGCGTATTCGTATTGCAGGGAAGCACCACCTTGTGGGGTGCTGCGTTCAATGCCCGCCTGAAGAAGTTGACCACTTTGGCTGGGGCCTTGGATCGTGCTTGCGGACGCCGCCAAAGCCATGCGTGCGATGCCCCAGGTGCCCAGCAGACCAGACAATTCCACCCCTGCTGCACGGCGGTTTTCCTGCAGCTCGACCCGAGCCTCGCCTGTCAGGCTGTTGGTCAAGCCCTGACGCCAGGTAACTGCACCAAAGGTATCGCCATAACTGCTGTCAAGCCCGTAACCTGTGCGCAGTTTGCCTGCTTCAAACGAATAGTCAGACAAGCCGGGTGCAAGCAAGCGGGGGGAGGTGTAATAGCTTTGCCGCACAATGGTTTCACGGCCCAGCAAGTCGCGAACGACCAGACCAATTTCTCCAGCTCCGGTGACGATGGGCACGTTGGCCAGATCAAATGGACCGGGCTGCACTGGCTGGCTGAGACGGCGTGCATTGTTGACCAGTACATCAACTGTCGAAGGGAGGGTTGCCTCGCCGGCTAGCGAAATTTGTGGCAGCGTGATGAAGCCTGGCCGCATGCCGAAATCGCGTCCCCAGCGAACACCACCGTAGCGTGCAGGTCGACTCCAACCCCCGCCCACACCCACAGTGTCCCCGAGGGTCAGCGACTCCATGCGTTGCGGCAGGTCGTAGCGCCAATAGCTGTCGAGCCGCGTCGCGATGCGGCCAGTTCCGTTGCTATTGTCGCTGAGCAGTGCAGAGGTCACGAAGCTGCCAAAACTGTTGAATGCAATAGCCTCAAGCACCGCACCGCTGGCTGTGTTGCCGCCGCTGTTGCTTGCCGACAAGTCATAGTTCAGCATCACACCTGGCGCTGAACGCGACGGTGCTGTTGACACCATCTCCGGCCCGTTCAGGGAGGAACTGTTAAAGGCGGAAGCCGGCGCGCTGATTTCCAGGCTCAGACTCTGGCGGTTAATACGGTAGGTTGTACCCGGCACGGCATCCAGCGCGTACGCAGGACTGCCATCACTCAAAGCGCTGACTTGTGACGGAGGGATCAGGCGGGTTTCGGCCCAAGCCTCGGATGGCAGCAGCAATGAGCCACCGGGCAGCCGTTCGGCACGAACCACGTTGCTCAGGGGTTGACCGTTGATGGAGACATCAAGCAGCAGCACCTCGGGGCCACTTTTGGGCGTGACTCCAGCTTGTGCCAGACGGCGTGATGGTTTTAGTTGAATAGGTGCATTAGGCAGCAGAGGCAACTCAACTGGCACGGCTAGACCTGATTTTGGTTCGCTGACAATCGGTTCCAATCGCAGTACCCAAGAGTCACCCACACGCCGCAGGTTGGGCGTTACCGCTTCATTGAGCTGAAACTCAAGGCGCGATTGGTCGGGGGTGGTATTCAGGGCGAGACTATGTATTGGTCCCAATCCTTCGGCGGGTAGGGCCGGCAGGGGATGATCTAGGGTCACATCGGTGTTGTTCCATGCCAAGACAAGTCGGTACGGTGCGAGTTTGGCTGTGCCTGACCAGTTGATAACGGGTTCAAGGTTTGCGGGCATACGCATGCGCAGCTGAACTGTCGTGCCGTCTTGCTGAAGCAGACTGACGCCCAACGACGTGCTGGGATTGGGCAACGCCCAAGCCAGTGGCAAGGCACCCAGCCAAAGCAGCGACATCGCCTTGGCAAGTGGACGCAACGCCGGGATGGGGTTGCGGATAGGACAGTTGTGATCAAACAAGTGTAGTGACATAGTTCGTTACAACAAAAAAGATCGGCCACCCAAGGCTCAGGCAGTCACCATTGGCTTGGGGTGGTTTGAAGAGAGAATCACCATGAATTTTTTAAAATCCACCGGATTCGGCCTGAAGTTTTTCTCCCAGGGCTGTTTGCACCTGTAAACCGCTCAG
>JANPIC010000182.1:0-5369 GCA_031424795.1 Polaromonas sp.
GCCAGCGCCCACGCTGCCGTTGGCACCGGTGCGGTTTTCAACGATGACCGATGTTTTCAAAATCACACCCAAAGCGTTGGACACGATGCGGGCAATCACGTCCGACGTGCCGCCGGCTGGAAAAGGCACGATGATTTTCAAAGGCTGGCTGGGCCAAGCGGCGGCTTGCGCTTGCGCGCCCAAAGCCGTCATGCCCAATGAAGTGACAGCAACGGTTTCTAAAAATTGGCGGCGATTGTTCACGAAGGGCTCCTCTGAGGGTGTTTATGGATGCTGTTGTTTTGCTCAGAACAAGAAGTCTGACAACTGACATCTAATTATGCAGCCATCAACCCAAGGCGACAAGTCATCGATAACCCGTAGTTATTTGGAATGACTTAAACACGCTGGAATCGTCATTTTTAAGGACAAAATATGTCGATAGCCGACGTATTTATTGCCTAATTAGCTATATTATTTATAGCAAAACTAGGTTTTAACGACCTCAGCTCGCAAACAACTGCCCCATGTCCTTGAACGCTTTGAACTCCAGTGCGTTACCGCTGGGGTCTAGCAGGAAGAAGGTGGCTTGTTCGCCGACTTGGCCTTTGAAGCGGATGCCGGGCTCTAGGACAAAGGGGGTGTTGCGGGCAGTGAGGCGCTCGGCCAAGGTGTGCCAAGCATCCCACGCCAGCACGACGCCGAAATGCGGCACGGGGACGCCGTGGCCGTCGACATGGTTGTGCATCAGCTCACGTTTGGCGGCGTTTGCTGGGGCGAGGTGGATGACCAGCTGGTGGCCGAAGAAGTTGAAATCGACCCACTGGGCGCTGCTGCGCCCCTCAGCACAGCCGAACACAGTGCCATAAAAATGGCGCGATTCTGCCAAATCGGTGACGGGAATGGCGAGGTGGAAGGGTTGCAGGCTCACGGTTTTTGCGGTGTTTCTACCGCTGCAGCAGTTGAAGCGGGTTTCAAGTAAAACGGCGCTTTCAGCTCGCCGGTTTTGAAGGCTTTGGACGCGGTTTGGTAGTAGGCGATGGCTTCGTCGCGCAGCTGGGCGTTGATGGGGGCGGGGGTGGTGGCCAGGGTTTTGGGGTCGACCTGGTAGCTTTCGACGACTTGCTTGGGCAGCAGCACCGTCAAGATATTGTCTTTCAAGTAACCCAAGGCTTGGTAGTTGCTGATGAAAGCACGCTGCTGGGCCAGGCCGGGCTCAAAAAACGAGCGGCCAAAAAACTGGGCGCTGCCGTTTTTGCCCAAGACCTCCATCAGCGTGGGGGCGATGTCGATTTGGCTGACCACGGGGGAGAACACCGCCGGTTTCAGCAAACCTGGCGCGTAGAAAATCAGAGGGATGTGGTAGCCCGTCACCGGCAGGCGGGTTTTGCCCGCAGCCGAGGCGCAATGGTCGGCCACGATGACAAACAGCGTGTCTTTGAACCACGGTTTTTTGGACGCGTCTTTGATGAATTTACCGATCGCGTAGTCGGTGTATTTCACCGCGCCATCGCGACCGCCGGGGGAGGGGATGTCGATGCGGCCAGCCGGGTAGGTGTAGGGGCGGTGGTTCGACGTGGTCATGATTTGGGCGAAGAAGGGTTTCCCGTCTGTGCCCTTTTCGCCTTTGTCGTCCAGCGTGCGGATCACGTGGTCAAACAAATACTCGTCGGCCACGCCCCAGACGTTTTCGAAACCGACTTTGTCTTTGGGGATGTCGGTGCGGTCCACCACGCGGTAGTTGTTGGCGGCGTAGTAGGCGTTCATGTTGTCAAAGTAGCCATAGCCACCATAGAAAAAGAAGGTGGCAAAGCCTTGGTGTTTGAGCAACTCGCCCATGGTGGACAGGTGGTCATGCGCGGGGCGGCGCACGATGGCCTGGCCGGGGATGGGCGGTGTGCCCAGCGACAGCGCTTCCAAACCGCGCACGGTGCGCGTGCCGGTGGCGAACATGCGGTCAAACTTCATGCCGGCTTTGCCGAGTTTGTCGAGCTCTGGCGTCAGTCCTTTATTACCGCCATACGAATCCATAAATTCTGCCGACAAGCTTTCGACCGAGATCATGATGATGTTTTTGGGTTTGCTGCTGAAGGGGGTGACGTTGGTGGCGGGCTCGTCGCTCAAGTCAGCTTTGCGGGCGTCGCCCAGAGATGTGCGCTTGACGCCCATTGCCACCAGCGCGGTGTTGGCTTGCGGTTGGGGCATGGTGCGGTAGAACTTGTCGTAATCCAGCTCGTTGCGACGCTGCGCGGCGGCGATGGTGAACAGGCCGTTGCCAGACAGCTCGGCAGCATAGGCGTTTTTGGGGTTGATCTCAGCGTCTTGCGGAATACCAGCGAGTTTTAACAGGTCTTTCGGGAGTTGGCTCGTCGTTTCTTGGCTGACCACGGGTAGAAACCGCTGCTCCATTTGATCAACATTGCCGGCATACAGCATGGCGGCTGGCACAACCACCGCGAACAAGGCCAAGCCCACACGCTGCAGCCAAGATAAGGCATGGCGGTCGGCACGGTTCACCGCAGGGCTGATCAGCATGAGAATCACCGCAGCCACCGCGCCAATGCCCGCCAAAATTTTGCCGACAGGGTAGGACTCGCGGATGTTGCCAATCACCTCTGAGGTGTAGATCAAATAATCCAGCGCAATGAAGTTAAAACGGGTTGAAAACTCCAGCCAAAACGTCGCCTCCGCCACCGCGCCAAACAGCAACAGCGCAATCGCCAGCCACAAATAGGTGAAACGAACCGTTTTGTGCCAGCCCTTGGTTCGCCACGTATTCGGCAACACAGCTTCGTAGAAACATATAGGTGCAATCAAAACGCTGACCACGCACAGGTCAAACCACAAACCCTTGAGGAAGATTTCGGGCCACAGCGGCAGCGGCACAGTTTCAAAGCTTTTGAAATTGTTGCCCTCAAAGCCGGTAAAAACCGTGAGCCCTAAGCGTGTGAGGGTGTAAATCATCAAAGCGACCACAGCGGCAATGACAGGAATGCGCGGAACGGCCGGAGCCAGGTTGTATTTAGCCATGGGGCGTAGTTTAAGCGCAGTTCAGGCCTTGTTGAATTGGGTTATCCTTAGCAAATATGTCAAAAATGGTTACATCTCGGACGCCACTTTCTACCCAGACGAACGCCCACGCTTTCGTGGTGATGGGCGTTTCAGGCTGCGGCAAATCGTCTTTGGCCGAAGCGATTGCGCAAGATTTAGGCGGCGTCATGCTGGAAGGCGATGCTTTTCACCCCGCCGCCAGCCAAGAAAAAATGGCGCAAGGCACACCGCTGACCGACCAAGACCGCGTGGGCTGGCTCATTGCTTTGGGCGAAGCCCTGGCTCGCAACCCCGGGAACACCGTTTTAAGCTGCTCCGCCCTGAAGAAAAGCTATCGCGATACTTTGCGCAGTTACAAGCCGAACTTGCGCTTCGTCTACCTGGACATCAGCCCCGCCACCGCTTTGGCGCGTGTCTCGTCACGCGCCGTGGCAGATGGCCACTTTTTCCCTGCCACGCTGGTGGACAACCAGTTTGCCACGCTGGAAGTGCCGACGGGCGAAGCGGGCGTGCTGACGGTGGACGCCACTGCGCCGTTGCCAGAGCTGGTGGCGCAGGTTAGGGCTTGGTTGGGTTAAATCCCCTCAATCCCCCCTTTTTCAAAGTGGGAAGACTAGTGCCAAGATCACTTTTTCTGACTTATTCCCCACTTTGAAAAAGAGGGATTGAGGGGATTTAAACCTTACAAGTTAGGCGCTAGCAGCCGCGTCAAATCCTTCTCCACCACGCCGCGCCGCGCAACCATATCCTTCAGCTGGTCATCCCCAATTTTGCCGACGTTGAAGTAGCTCGCCTCGGGGTGCGCCATGAAGAAGCCGCTGACGCTGGCCGCGGGCAGCATGGCCAGGCTCTCGGTCAGGCTCATGCCGATGTCGTCGCACTGCAAGAGCTTGAACATGTCGGCCTTGACGCTGTGGTCGGGGCAGGCCGGGTAGCCGGGCGCGGGGCGTATGCCTTTGTACTTTTCACCAATCAGTTCGTCGGTGCTCAGGGTTTCGTCGGGCGCGTAGCCCCACAAATCGGTCCGGGCGCGCTGGTGCAGGCATTCGGCAAAGGCTTCGGCCAGGCGGTCGGCCAGGGCTTTGAGCATGATGCTGGAGTAATCGTCCAGATCGGCCTGAAAGGCTTTTTCCTTCTTCTCTGCGCCTATGCCCGCGGTTACAGCGAAGAGGCCGATGTAATCATGCCGCCCCGCATGGCCATTGTGCTGGTCTTGCGTGTTGATATGACCATTTTTGCCGATAGCCGGCGAATTGATCGCCTCCAGTGCTTTGTTATTGATAGCAATTTTCGGTGCGATAAAATCCGCCAAACAACGGCTCGGGCGCATCACGCCGTCTATCATCTGCTTCTCGGTCTGCTGGCGCAGGCCGTACCAGGTCATCGCCACCTCCGTGCGGGTCTCGTCGGTGTAGATTTCAATGTCGTCATCGTTGACGGTGTTGGCGGGGTAAAACGCCACCACGCCATTGGCCTGCAGCCAGCGGCCTTCGATCAGGCGTTTCAGCATGCGCTTGCCATCGGACAAGACGCGCACCGCCTCGCTGCCCACAATTTCGTCCTTCAAAATCGCCGGATACGGCCCGGCCAAATCCCAAGTTTGGAAGAACGGGCCCCAGTCGATGTAATTCGCCAGCTCCATCAAGTCGAAGTTTTTGAAGACGCGGCGGCCTATGAATTTTGGCTTGGTCGGGGTGTAAGCATCCCAATCAATCGGCGTTTTGTTGGCGCGTGCGTGGGCGATGGGCCACAGCGGCACCTGCTTTTTGTTCGCATGCTGGGTGCGCACTTTGTCGTAATCGGCATTCAGCTCGGCGATGTAGGCCGCCGCCTGCTCGCTGAGCAAACTCTGCGCCACACCCACGCTACGCGAGGCGTCGGGCACGTAAACCACAGGCCGTTCGTAATGCGGGGCGATTTTGACGGCGGTGTGGACGCGTGAACAGGTCGCGCCGCCAATCAGCAGCGGGATCTTCTTGATACGGAAATAGTCGTCTTTTTGCATCTCCGCGGCGACGTACTGCATCTCTTCCAGGCTCGGCGTGATCAGCCCCGACAAGCCGACGATATCGACGCCCTCGACCTTAGCGCGCGCCAAAATCTCGTGGCAGGGCACCATCACACCGAGGTTGATGACCTCAAAGTTGTTGCACTGCAACACCACGGTGACGATGTTTTTGCCGATGTCATGCACATCACCCTTGACGGTGGCGATGATGATCTTGCCTTTGGCTTTGACGTCTTCGCCGGCCTCGGCCTGCAGGCGTTTTTCTTCCTCGATGTAGGGGATCAAATGCGCCACGGCCTGCTTCATCACGCGGGCGGATTTGACCACCTGC
>JANPIC010000183.1:0-29662 GCA_031424795.1 Polaromonas sp.
CGTGCCTATGCAGCTATTAAAAACGTAGCAAAATGCGTTTATCCTGCCGTTCACCCGTTTAACTTCCAAGCCGTTCGCGAACTTGCCCATGCGCATGGCGACAGCTACGCTTTGGGCATTCACCCACTGTATGTGAAAGACGCGTCGGAAAATGATTTGACGCTGTTAGACGCCGAGCTGGCGCTGCGCATCGCAGACCCACGACTCGTCGCAGTCGGTGAAATTGGGCTGGATTTCTTTGTGCCAGAGCTGTGTGTGAGCCCGCTGCGGGAGAGGCAAATCCACTTTTACCGCGAACAGCTCAAACTGGCGAAAAAGTACGATTTGCCAGTGGTCGTACACGTGCGTAAGTCTGCTGATTTGCTTCTTAAAGGACTGCGCGATTTTTCTGCGCAAAATCACCAGTGGCGCGGCATCATTCATGCATTCAATGGCAGCGACAACCAAGCCGCCGCTTTTATCAAACTGGGCTTCAAACTCGGGTTTGGCGGTGCGATGACGTTTGACCGAGCGCTGCAATTGCGCCATCTGGCGGCGACTTTGCCCTTAGATGCCATCGTTTTAGAAACTGATGCTCCCGACATGCCGCCGCATTGGCTGTACAAAACATCAGCCCGAAGAGAAGCTGGCGAGCCGCAAGGCCGCAACGAACCCGCGCAGCTACCGCGCATTGCGCAGGTGATGGCCGACTTGCGCGACATCAGCTTAGAAGCCTTGTCGCAAGCGGTTTGGGCCAATTCTTTAGGCGCGCTGCCTAAAATAAAGGCGCTGCTGTGAAAACATGAAAACCTTAATGCTATCAATTGGATGGCAATTTAAGAGGTTCAAAAATGACTCTAGCCGGCGTATTTATTGCCTAAATAGCTATTAAAAATATAGCAAAAACAACCCTATGATAAAAACCACGAAAACAACAGAATTACCCGAGGTTAACTTCAGCGACTATGGCGATGTCCGCTGCTTGCATTTGGGCACCGAGTGGATACAGGGCAGCATGCTGATTGACTCTCCTTTTGAGATTGAGCTGGAATACGTGCAGCGCATGATGGCTTGGTTGTTGTTTGTCGATGCTGCCAGCGTGCCCAAGCGCCGCGCCATGCAGCTGGGCCTGGGTGCGGCGACGTGTACCAAGTTTTGCTTCAAAAAACTGCGCATGCAAACGACGGCCATTGAAATCAACCCGCAAGTGATCATCGCCTGCCGCTTGTGGTTCAAGCTGCCGCCAGACGATACCAAACTGGAAGTGGTTTTGGCCGATGCGGCGTTGGAAATTCAAAAACCGCAGTGGCAGGGTCACATCGACGCTTTGCAGGTTGATTTGTACGACCACGAAGCAGCCGCGCCCGTGCTGGACAGTGCTGAGTTTTACGTCCATTGCCGGCGATTGCTGACGGATGACGGGGTGATGACGGTGAATTTGTTTGGCCGTTCGTCCAGTTATCAGAGCAGCATTGACAAAATAACAGAGGCGTTTGGCGCGGGTGCGGTCTGGGCTTTCAAGCCAACGCGCGAGGGAAACACCATTGTTTTGGCGCAGCGCACGCCATCAGCGCCTAAGCGCGAGGCTTTGATGGCGCGGGCAGAGGTCATTCAAACCAAATGGGGCTTGCCTGCAACAAAGTGGTTACGAGTGTTTAAACAGCTCTGAAGTAGCGCAGATGCGTTATTTTTTATATTGTGAAACGTTTTTTTGTACTTTAAAAGAAAAAGATGAGAAAACTGGTGGAAACCCTAGCTTTTTTGTTGAATGACACCAAACTTACTAGGGGATAATTAGAGTGTCTAAACTAATCAGAGGCAAAAATTTGGCAATCAAGAGCCAAAAAGACTTTTTTTCAGGGTTGTTGTTCACTGCGGTGGGCGTAGCCTTCGCTTGGGGCGCTACCAATTACAGTGTGGGTACAGGTGCTCGCATGGGGCCGGGCTACTTTCCGCTCATTTTAGGCATCTGCATGGCTATCTTGGGTGTCATCATCACTTTTAAGGCCTTGGTGGTTGAGCCGGTTGATGGTGCGGGTGACAAAATTGGCTCTTGGGCTTGGAAACCTCTGTTTTTTATCATTGCTGCTAACTTGATCTTTGGATTGTTGCTAGGTGGCCTGCCAAGTATCAAATTTCCCGCTTTTGGATTGATTGCCGCTATTTTTGCGCTGACTTTCGTTGCTAGCTTGGCTGGCGATGAGTTCAACTTCAAAGAAGTGACCATTTTGGCGGTGGTGCTTAGCATCATGAGCTACGCAGCATTCATCTTGCTGCTGAAGCTGCAGTTCCCAGTTTGGCCAACATTTTTGACCAACTAAATCCACATTCATAACGAATATTAAAAATAAATCGGGAATAAAAAATGGATTTGATTAATAACTTAGCACTTGGTTTTGGTGTGGCTTTCACGCCCATCAATTTGATGTATGCCTTCATTGGTTGTCTGTTGGGCACTTTGATTGGCGTTTTGCCTGGCATTGGCCCTTTGGCAACCATTGCCATGCTGCTGCCAGCTACTTACGCCTTGCCACCTGTTTCCGCGCTGATCATGTTGGCAGGTATTTACTATGGTGCGCAATACGGTGGTTCTACAACCGCCATTTTGGTGAACTTACCTGGGGAATCGTCCTCGGTGGTCACCGTGATTGACGGTTACCAAATGGCCAGACAGGGGCGAGCGGGTCCGGCGTTGGCAGCTGCTGGTCTAGGTTCATTCTTTGCGGGCTGCGTGGGTACGTTGGTGTTGGCTGCATTTGCGGTGCCTTTGACTGAAGTTGCCTTCAAATTCGGCCCTGCAGAATACTTCTCACTCATGATTTTGGGCTTGGTGGGTGCGGTGGTGTTGGCATCGGGCTCATTACTTAAAGCGGTTGGCATGATTTTGTTAGGTCTGTTGCTGGGTTTGGTCGGTACTGACGTTAACTCTGGTGTCGCACGTTTCAGCTTTGATATTCCTGAGCTGACAGACGGCATTGGCTTCATCGTGATTGCCATGGGTGTGTTTGGCTACGGCGAGATCATTACCAACTTGGGCAAACATGAAAGCGAACGCGAAGTGTTTACCGCTGACGTCAAAGGTTTATTGCCAACCAAAGAAGACTTCAAGCGCATGACGCCAGCCGTGTTGCGCGGCACAGCTTTAGGCGCAGTTCTTGGGATTTTGCCGGGTGGTGGTGCTGTGATGGCGGCTTTTGCGGCTTACACTTTGGAGAAAAAAACCAAGTTGCAACCAGGCGAAGTACCGTTTGGCAAGGGTAATATCCGTGGCGTGGCCGCGCCTGAAGCGGCAAATAACGCTGCCTCACAAACTTCTTTCATCCCTTTGTTGACCTTGGGTATTCCGCCTAACGCTGTGATGGCTTTGATGGTCGGCGCGATGACGATTCACAACATCCAGCCTGGCCCACAGGTGATGACCAGCAACCCAGAACTCTTCTGGGGTTTGATTGCGTCGATGTGGATCGGCAATGCGATGCTGATTATTTTGAACCTGCCTTTGATCGGTATTTGGATCAAATTGCTCAGCGTGCCTTACCGTTGGCTGTTCCCCGCCATTGTGCTGTTCTGCGCGATTGGCGTTTACTCTACCAACAACAACACCTTTGACATTTGGATGGTGGGTGCCTTTGGTGTGATTGGTTATTTGTTCATCAAGCTGGGCATGGAGCCTGCACCTTTGCTGCTCGGATTCATTCTTGGGCCGATGATGGAAGAAAACTTGCGCCGTGCCTTGCTCTTGTCCCGTGGTGACTGGAGCGTGTTTGTGACGCGCGGCTTGTCAGCCAGTTTGCTGGCCGTTGCTGTACTGCTCTTGGTGGTGGTGCTGCTGCCTTCTGTCAGTAAGAAACGCGAAGAAGCGTTTGTCGAGGACTAATTAGCTTCCTGAATCACGCACATAGCTTTTAAGCAATGAAAAAATGGCACCTGTGGGTGCCATTTTTGTTTATTGCGGCACAATGCTTGCTAAAACATTACTTATGCGAACACATCTTCATATTCAACAGCATCCCTCACGCGTTGCCCTGCACAACGAAATTCACGCCCGCCCGCCCGAGGCGATGACAGCACCCGTTGTCATCTCGCATGTGGTCATGGTGTGTGATACTGAGCAACGCCAAGCCAGCCGTGAACATGTGGCAACCTTGCTGCGCGATCATCATTTGCCACCGCCTGATGCTACTTCTACCCATATTCGTGTTGATTTGGGTGGTTTTAGGTTGCGCTGGGAGCTGCACACCGAGTTTGTCACCTACACCTTCACGCGGTCGCTAGAGGGCGATACCTTGAACGAGCGCGAGCCGCAAACCGCCATCGACGTCGTACCACAAGATTGGTTGGAAAAGCTACCCGGTGAGGCACTCACCAGCTTGCATGTGTGGGGCTTACCCACCCAAGTGTTTGGCAGCAACACCATCATCAAGCATATTCTCAACGAAGAAACCTTGGTCGGCTCTGCCGTGGCTGACGGCTTTGCCGAAGTTCACACCGACTTTGCCATCCATGCCGACGGTTTTTCACGCATGGTTTTGTTGGTGGGCAGCATGACGCAGCGCCGGTTAGGGCGTTTGGTGCAGCGTTTGCTTGAAATCGAAACCTACCGCATGGCTGCTTTGCTGGGTTTGCCAGCTGCGCGAGACGCGGGCAGCGCTTTGGCTTACGCCGAACGCGAGTTGGCTGAGCTGGCCGAAGCCATCCGCAGTGCCAGCCGAAATGATGAGCCCCTGTTGTTAGATCGTCTCACTAAACTGGCGGGGCAGGTGGAAAGCCAATACGCCGCTACGCATTCACGGTTCTCTGCCAGCTCCGCCTACTTTGCTTTGGTTGATGATCGGATTGAAGACATCAACGAGTCACGATTGACGGGTTTGCAAACCATCCGCGAGTTCATGGACCGCCGCCTCACGCCCGCCCGCAGCACCTGCGAATGGGCGACGCGCCGGCAAGATGCTTTGTCGCAACGCGTCTCTCGCATCAGCAATTTGCTTCGCACACGGGTTGAAATTGAGCAGCAACAAAGCAGCCAAGCGCTGTTGGTAACGATGAACGACCGCCAAGACTTGCAGCTCAAATTGCAGTCCACCGTGGAAGGCCTGTCTGTCGCTGCTATCACCTATTACACCGTTGGTTTGATCAGTTACATGGCAAAAGGTGCGCAAAAGCTGGGTTGGCCTGTAAGTGGTGAAGTCACCGCTGCTATTGCCATTCCCTTCGTCGCTTTTGCCGTTTGGTGGTCATTGCGTAGATTGCATAAAAAAATCACGGGGCATTAGACATTAATTGAATCCAATGAATCACACACACACATCCACCAATCCGTACGCTTCAAACCGTTTGCCGATATTTGCGCGCAACATCGTCTCCACCTCGCACCCCTTAGCCGCGCAAGCTGGCCTGCGGATGCTGCAAAACGGTGGCAATGCGGTTGATGCGGCCATCGCCACCGCTGCGGTGATGACCATTGTTGAACCCGTCAGCAACGGCTTGGGCAGCGATTCGTTTTGCATCATTTGGGATGGCAAGGAGCTGCACGGCCTCAATGCCTCAGGCCGTGCGCCCAAGGCGTGGACACCTGCGTATTTCAAGCAAAAATACGGTGCAGACACGGTCAATCCCCCCAAGCGCGGCATTGATTCCGTCACCATTCCAGGTGCGGTCGCCAGCTGGGCGGCTATGAGCGAGCGCTTTGGCAAGCTGCCCTTTGCCGATTTGATGCAACCCGCTGCTGACATTGCAGAGCGCGGCTACCTTGTTCCTTTTGTGGTGCAGGGCAAGTGGGCAGCGCCTGTGGAAGAGTTGTGTGGACAACCCGGTTTTGCCGACAACTTTTTACCCAAAGGCAGAGCGCCAGAAGTCGGCGAGTTGTTCCAATTCAAAGCCGCTGCCAAGGCATTGCGTTTGATTGGACAAACCCAAGGCAAAGCGTTTTACCTAGGCGAAATTGCAGAAGCTTTGGTGAAGTTTTCAGCCGCACAAGGCGGTGTAATCACAGCGCAGGATTTAGCCTCGTACCAGCCTGAGTGGGTGAAACCCATCGCCAAAGACTACCGTGGCTACACCCTGCACGAAATCCCGCCCAACGGCCAAGGCATTGCCGCTTTGATTGCGCTGGGCATCTTGGCGAAGTTTGATTTGTCCAAGATGGATGTTGACGCCGCAGCCACGCAACACCTGCAAATCGAAGCCATGAAACTTGCCTTCGCCGATGTGTACCGCTTCGTCGCCGAACCCAGCGCGATGGAAGTGACGGTAGAGCAAATGCTGGACGATGTGTATTTGGCATCCCGCGCCAAGCTGATCGACCCCAACAAAGCACAAGATTTTAAAGCCGGCAACCCGGTCAAAGGCGGCACGATTTACCTCACGGCGGCGGATGAATCCGGCATGATGGTCAGCATGATTCAAAGCAACTTCATGGGCTTTGGCTCAGGTTGTGTGGAGCCTGCTTTTGGCATCAGCCTACAAAATCGCGGTCATGGCTTTAGCTTGGAAGCTGGCCCCAACCAAGTCGCGCCCGGCAAACGCCCGTTTCACACCATCATTCCCGCATTTTTGACCAAGGACGGCCAGCCGGTGATGAGTTTTGGCGTGATGGGAGCGAACATGCAGCCGCAAGGCCACATGCAAACACTGGTGCGCATGCTCGATTTTGGTCAAAATCCACAAGCTGCTTGCGATGCGCCACGCTGGCGCTACAACGCGGGGCTGGATATCAATGTCGAAGCGCACATGAGCCCCGACACCGTGCAGGGTTTGCTGGACAGAGGCCATCAGGTCAGCGTGATTCAAGACTCGTACCAAGACTTTGGCGCAGGCCAGTTCATTTGGCGCATGGGCGACCCTGCGGTAGAAGGCTACATGGCCGCCAGCGACCCACGGCGGGATGGGCAAGCGGCGGGGTATTGACAGTACAGATGCTGCGAATACTGTGGACTTCGGTGCTGACGATATTGCTGAGCTTGTTTTTCAGCAGTAGCGCAGCTTTTGCGCAAGGCTGCACGCAAGCCGATGGCGCCAGCCGCGTCGATGGGCAGACGCCCCGAGCAAGTCACGGGCTGTCACAGGCTATATCGCAACTTTGAAAGCCCACGGTGTGAAGGCACGCTATATTGAAGTGCCCAAAGCCACGCACGAGGCAGGCATACTAGGTACCAAGCTGCTCCAAGATGCTGTTTTGGTGCATTTATCGAGGAGATAGACTAAAAATATGGTGAAATTCGGCTCTGGCCGGCGTATTTATTGCCTAAGTAGCTATTAAATAGATAGTAAATTTACAGTATATTGGGATGATTGAACAGAACAAAAAGACCGCTCAAAAGCGATTTGCCACAGGATTGATATTGGCCATAGCTGGCTCCATCGCCTTCAGCGGCAAGGCCATCATCGTTAAACTGGCTTACCGCTATGGTGTGGATGCTGTCACCCTCATCATGTACCGCATGCTGTTTGCATTGCCCATTTTTGCGGTGATGGCGTGGTGGTCTAGTCGAGGTAAATCCGCTTTGACGCGCAACGACTGGCTGGGCGTGCTGGGGCTGGGTTTTACGGGTTACTACTTGGCGAGTTATCTGGATTTTGCGGGGCTGGCCTACATCAGCGCGGCTTTGGAGCGGCTGATTTTGTACCTCAACCCGACGCTGGTACTGATTTCGGGTTGGTTGCTGTACAAAAAACCAATGGCAGCGCGACAAATCGGCGCGATGGCGCTCAGTTATGCGGGGATTTTGCTGGTGTTTGGGCATGAGCTCAGCATCCAAAGCGTCAGCACATTGGCTAACAGCAACACGGCGTGGGGTGCCTTGCTCGTTTTTGGCAGCGCCGTGAGCTACGCGATTTACCTCAGCTACAGTGGCGAAATGGTCAAGCGGCTGGGCTCTTTGCGTCTCGTTGGCTTGGCCACCACGGTGGCTTGTCTGCTGTGCATTGCCCAATTTGCCGTGCTCCGTCCCTTGAGCGCCATGGCGGTCGCGCCAGAAGTGATTTGGCTTTCTTTGTTGAACGCCACGCTGTGCACGGCCTTGCCTGTCCTTGCTGTCATGATGGCTATTGAGCGCATAGGTGCACCGCTGACGGCGCAAACTGGCATGATTGGCCCTATGTCCACTATTTTGATGGGTGTGTTCATCTTGGGTGAACCATTGAACATGTGGATCATCGCGGGAACGGTGCTGGTGCTGGGTGGGGTTTACATGGTGTCACGCAGCCGACCTGTCGCTGCGGATTGAGATCGATTTAAGGCACAATCTAGTCTAGCATTTCGTAAGCATGCCATCGAATAATTAAACTACTAAGCATGAGGAGATAAGTTATGGATTTAGGCATTGCAGGCAAATGGGCGCTGGTGTGCGGCGCTAGCAAAGGCTTGGGTTTGGGCTGCGCGCAGGCGCTGCACGCTGAGGGGGTTAACATCGTTTTGGTGGCACGTGGGCTGGAGGTGTTGCAGCAAGCTGCTATTGATTTAATAGCTGGTAAGGTAATAAATACGCCGGCTAATGGTCAATTTGAGGGAAAAAATCAGCTGAACCAGCAAACTCAGCCAAAAGTGCTCTTTGTGGCGGCAGATATCACGACTGAAGCAGGGCGTGCAGCGGCTTTTTCAGTCGCTGGTGGGCCGGGCAAGGACTTCGATATCGTCGTCACCAACGCAGGTGGCCCACCACCTGGCGATTTCCGCAACTGGGAGCGTGAAGACTGGCTCAAAGCCGTCGATGCCAATATGCTGACGCCGATTGAGCTGATCAAAGCCACCGTTGACGGCATGGCGGCGCGCGGTTTTGGCCGCATCGTCAACATCACGTCCAGCGCCGTCAAAGCACCGATTGATATTTTGGGTCTCAGCAACGGCGCGCGCAGCGGGCTGACGGGGTTTGTCGCCGGCGTCGCTAGAACGACCAGATTAGCGGGTAACAACGTCACCATCAACAACCTGCTGCCTGGTGCGTATGACACGGACCGTCTCAAAACCACCATGCAAGGCGCGGCGCAAAAATCGGGCAAAACCATGGACGACGTGATGGACGCTCGCCGCAAAACCATTCCTGCGTTGCGTTTTGGCAACCCTGCCGAGTTTGGCGCGACTTGCGCGTTTTTGTGCAGCCAGCAAGCGGGTTACATCACCGGGCAAAACGTGTTGACGGACGGCGGCGCATATTCTGGAACTTACTAATTTTCATTTATTGCAGGAGACAAAACCATGAGTACTATCCTTTCCAAAACAGTTCAAATCGGTAAAAACGGTGGCCCAGAAGAGCTGAAACTCGTTGAGCTTGAAGTTGGCGAACCCGGCCCAGGCCAGATCCGCATCAAACACCATGCCATTGGCTTGAACTTCATCGACGTCTACCAGCGCAGCGGCGTTTACGCGCTTCCCATGCCGCTGAATTTGGGCATGGAGGGCGCTGGCGTGGTGGAAGCTGTGGGCGAGGGTGTGACCCACCTCAAAGTCGGCGACCGCGCCGCCTACGCTGGCAACCCGCCAGGCAGCTACAGCGAGCGCCGCGTCATGCCGGCGATGACGGTCTGCAAATTGCCCGATGCCATCAGTTTTGAAACGGGCGCGGCCATGATGCTCAAAGGCCTGACCGCGCAGTACCTGCTACGCCGCACGCTGCCCCAGGGCGGTTTGCAAGCGGGTGATTTTGTGCTGTTCCACGCTGCTGCCGGCGGCGTGGGGCTGATTGCCTGCCAGTGGGCTAAGGCGCTGGGTTTGCAGTTGATTGGAACTGCGGGCTCGGACGCTAAATGTGCGTTGGCTAAAGAACACGGCGCAGCGTATGTCATCAACTACAACACCGAAGATTTTGCCGCACGGGTGAAAGAAATCACCGCTGAAGCCAATGCCGCCAGAGGTCTGAAACCGGGTGTGAAGGTGGTCTATGACTCCGTGGGTAAAGACACGTGGGACAAATCGTTGGATTGCCTGTTGCCTTTCGGCTTGATGGCCAGTTTTGGCAACGCTTCAGGCGTTGTTCCGCCATTTGCACCGGGTATGTTGGGAGCCAAGGGGTCGATTTACGTGACGCGTCAAACGTTGTTTAGCCATATCAGCAGCCGCGAGGCGACGCAGGCGATGGCGGATGAGCTGTTTGCGGTGGTTGAAAGCGGCGCTGTCAAAATACGCATCGACCAGCGTTACCCGCTGGCCGATGTGCAGCAAGCGCACCGTGATTTGGAAGCTCGCCAAACCACGGGTTGCTCGATCCTGACGCTTTAATTGCTTTCTTAATAGTGCTTAGAAGTCAGCGGCCAATACACTCGCCAAGCTAATAGCCGCCGCATAGCCCGTCACCGTGTTGTGCTCTTGCTGTTGCGTTGCGGTCACAGGTGCCATGTCTTGACCAAACTTGGGTCGGCGTGCATCAAGCACTTTGGCACCGCTGTACTGTTTGGTGAGCGCATCGGTCTGGTCTACCAAACTTTGCTTGTGGCTGGCAAGCTGGGTGGTCACCGTATCGCCTGTGTCTTTTAGCAGTGGGGTGACTTGGTCAAACAAGGCGGTCGCCCAGTCCTGACGCCACAACGCCAACGCCTCAGGGCTGACCCATTTGCTGATGTCATGCGTCACATTCGGGGTGCACGCCACCATAACCCAGCGCGTTGGCGCGCCGGTCTGGGTAGTTTTGCCAGCAGGCAAAAGTGGCTGCAACATTTTGCGGGCATAGGCGGCATCATCTACATAAACAATCATCGTTTCCATAATAATCTCCTTGAAAGTTCAGCTAAGTTCTTTTTAAAGAACGGGTTTAAGTTCACATCGACAGGAAAGAAAGACTAGCGTTTGTTTAATGTGATGGCATCTCCTTGTCATGTGCTGCGGCAGAGCGGCGGGCAACCCACCAGCCTGCACCCAACACGCCTGCGACAGATGCCGCGTAGGTGGCCCACTCAGCAATGATTTGAATGCGTTTGGCCGATGAAACACCGTTCGAATCACCGTAAATGGTGTCCAACAGTGGTTCGCTCACAATCATTTTTGCAGCAGTAAAGGCCAGCACGGCAGCGCCAAGTTTGATGATGACGGGAAAGCGTTCGACCAGTTTCAGCACCATGGTGCTGCCAAAAACCACGATAGGCACGCTGACCACCAAGCCAATGATCACCAAATCGAAAGAGCCATTCGCTGCACCCGCTACACCAAGCACGTTGTCAATGCCCATCAACGCATCGGCCACCACAATGGTTTTCATGGCACCCCAAAAGGTGCTAGCAACAGGGCCGTCATGCTCTTTGCCACCTTGGTCGGCGAGCAGTTTGTAAGCAATCCATAGCAGTCCAAGCCCGCCTACGAGCATCAAACCTGGAATTTGCAGTAACCAAACCACACCGACTGTCATCACCGAGCGCACAGCAATAGCGCCCACAGTGCCCCAAGCGATGGCTTTTTTCTGTAAATGTGCGGGTAGGTTGCGAGCGGCTAGGGCGATAACAATAGCGTTGTCGCCGGCCAAAACGAGGTCAATCAAAATGATAGCCAGTAGTGCGGACCACCAGGGCGTTGAGAATAATTCCATGTAAAACTCCAATCTTGCTTTTCAAGTAACAAAATGGAAATCTGACAAGCAGACTTCCGGTGTGCTGAAACTGATCAAGGATTGGAAGATGCGGGTGAAGTTAATCTTTAACTTCGAATACATTTGATGTATCTACACGCTCCGACCAAACCAATTACGGTTTCAGTCGAAGGTCTGGCTCATCATGCAAAGGCTGCATGACCAACAAGCCGGAAGATTACTTGTGGGTTATCACGAGTAATCTTCGAAATGACGACTTGCTGTTGACTTTGCAAATACCACTTGATAGGAGGTATTCGCAAAGTAGGGAGTTACTCCCCTTCTTAATTTAATTTTGCAACAGAATAATCGAGTTGTCAAGACATAAAATGAAAAACCATACTAACGGCATGTGAATACATGCCTCAAACAATATTATTTGCCGGTTTTGACGCGTCGCAGTTCATCCCAAATCAAGCAAGCTGCACCAATGCTAATGGCGCTGTCGGCCACGTTGAAAGCAGGGAAGTGCCAGCCAGCGTAGTGGAAGTCCAAAAAGTCCACCACATAGCCGTACATCACGCGGTCTATGACGTTGCCAATGGCACCGCCCAGAATGCAGGCCATGGCAAAGGCAAAGAGCTTTTGCCCCGCATGTTGCCGCAATAGCCAAGTTATAAATAGCGCTGCAACTACGCCGATAGTCGTGAAAAACCAACGCTGCCAGCCGCCGGCATTTGCTAAAAACGAGAAGGCTGCACCTGTGTTGTGCGCTCTGACTACGTTGAAAAAGCTGAGTACGCGGGTGCTGTCGCCCAATTGGTAGTAGCCGGTGATCAGCACCTTGGTGAACTGATCGGCCAGCAAAATGATGAGCGCCAGTCCAAGCCAGGTCAGCAAGCCACCTTTAGAGCCGAACGCATAAGAGCTTTGAAAGCTGTTTTTACGGGGTGATTTTGCCATTTAAGCCACCGTCCTGACTTCACCCGCACCGTACAAATTGCTGCTGCAGCGGCCGCAAATCGTCGGGTGCGCCGCGTCACTGCCCACATCAGCGCGGTAGTGCCAGCAACGCTCGCATTTGGCATCATTTGTAGCTGTAGCCGAAACATTTATTGCTTGAGCTGCTATTAAATTCATAACAGAAGTGATGAAAACGAATTTCAAATCATCACCCAGGCTGCTTAGCAAAGCATGGTCTTCAGCGCCCACTTCAAGTGCAAGGTTGGTTTGCAGCGACGAGCCCACGGTGCCCGCAGCACGCAAGGCCTCGATCTCTTTGTTTGCCACATCACGAATCTCGCGGATACGGCTCCATTTGGCCAGCAAAGCTTCGTCTGGCGCGTCAAACTTGGCGTAGGTTTCCATAAAGATGGATTCTGAATTGCCGACCACTTGCCAGGCTTCTTCGGCGGTGAAGCTTAAAAACGGTGCCATCAAGCGCAGAAGTGCTTGGCTGATCTGATACAAAGCCGTTTGCGCACTGCGCCGCGCTTTGGATTTGGGTGCAGTGGTGTAGAGCCGGTCTTTCAAAATGTCGAGGTAGAACGAACCGAGGTCATCGCTGCAAAAGACCTGCAGTTTGCCGACGACGGGGTGGAATTCATACACTTGGTAGTGCGCCAAGACCTCGGCTTGCAGTTGCGCAAAGCGGCTCATGGCGTAGCGGTCGATTTCCAGCATCTCAGCCACTGGCACAGCGTCCACCGCAGGGTCAAAGTCGCTGGTATTAGCCAGCAAGAACTTCAAGGTGTTGCGGATGCGGCGGTAGATGTCGACCACCCGCGCCAAGATTTTGTCGTCAATGCTGAGGTCGCCCGAGTAATCGGTCGCAGCGCACCACAGACGGATGATCTCTGCGCCCATCTTGTCGCTCACGGCTTGCGGTGCAACCACATTGCCTTCGCTCTTGCTCATCTTGCGGCCTTTGCCATCCACGGTAAAGCCGTGCGTCAGCAAGCCTTTGTAGGGCGCGTGGTCGTACATCGCGCAGGCGGTGAGCAGCGAGCTGTGGAACCAGCCTCGGTGCTGGTCGTGGCCTTCGAGGTACAGGTCGGCCGGCCAGGTGGATTGGTCGGGGTGGCTCTTTTGCAGCACGTGGTAGTGCGTGGTGCCCGAGTCAAACCACACGTCCAAAATATCGGTGCTTTTGGTGTAGTTGACGCTATCTGCACCAATCAAGCTTTCCATCGTCGCCTTGCTCCAGGCCTCGACGCCGCCGGCTTCCACCATGCTGGCTGCCAGATCCATCAGTTCCATGGTGCGTGGGTGCAATTCACCTGTGGCGATGTGGATGAAAAAGGGCAGCGGTACACCCCAGTTGCGCTGGCGACTGATGCACCAGTCGGGTCGGCCGGCGATCATGGCACGCAAGCGTGCTTGGCCGCTTTCGGGGTAGAACTGGGTTTCTTCAATCGCCGTCAAAGCCAATTGGCGCAAAGATTTTGTAGCTGCATCGGTAGTAAATACGCCGGCTGTGGCGTGCGTGGCTTCATCCATGCGGATAAACCACTGGGCGGCAGCGCGGTAGATCACCGGCGTTTTATGCCGCCAGCAATGCGGGTAGCTGTGCGTGATGTTTTCAGTCGCCATCAAGCGGTTGGCGTTTTGCAGTGCTTCGATGACAACAGGGCTGGCTTTCCAGATGTTCAAGCCGCCAAACAAGGGCAGTTCGTCCACGTAGCGGCCATTGCCCTGCACGGGGTTCAAAATGTCATCGGTGGTGATGCCGTTGGCAACGCAGCTGTTAAAGTCTTCTACGCCGTAAGCGGGGGAGGAGTGGACCAAGCCGGTGCCGTCATCTGCGGTGGCGTAGTCGGCCAAAAATACAGGGCTTAGCCGTTGGTAGCCAGCGTCTACGTCGTAAAAGGGGTGCTTGAACTTCATCAAGGCCAGGTTTTTGCCTAAAGTCGTGGCTAAAACGGTGCCTTCGAGCTTGTAACGCGCCAGACACTTTTCAACCAACACAGCCGCCAGCACCAGCAAACCGCGCTCGGTATCGACCAAGGCGTATTCCAGCTCCGGGTTCAGGTTCAGCGCCTGGTTGGCGGGAATCGTCCAAGCGGTGGTGGTCCAGATCACGGCAAAAGCGTCTTTGCTGAGTTTGTCCAAACCGAATGCGGTGGCCAGTTTTTCGGGCTCGGCACATTGAAAGGCCACATCCAGCGTCTGCGATTTTTTGTCGGCGTATTCAATCTCAAACTCGGCCAGCGAACTGCCACAGTCAAAACACCAGTACACGGGCTTCAGGCCCCGGTAGACAAAGCCGCGCTCCATGATGCGTTTGAGCGCGCGGATTTCGTTGGCTTCGTTGGCAAAATCCATGGTGCGATAGGGGTTGTCCCACTCACCCAATACGCCCAGACGTTTGAAGTCGGCCATTTGACCGGCGATCTGCTGGGTGGCAAAAGCGCGGCTTTTGGCTTGTACTTCGTCACGCGGCAGGTTGCGACCGTAGAGTTTTTCGATGGCATTTTCAATCGGCAAGCCGTGGCAGTCCCAGCCCGGCACATAAACGGCGTCAAAACCATCCAGCTGACGCGCTTTGACGATCATGTCTTTCAACACTTTGTTGACGGCATGGCCGATGTGGATCTGGCCATTGGCGTAGGGCGGGCCGTCGTGCAATACAAATTTGGGTTTGCCGGCACGCACATCGCGCAGTTTTTTGTAGATGCCTTTGTCTTCCCATGTCTTGACCCAGCTTGGTTCGCGTTTGGGCAGGTCGCCACGCATGGGGAAGGGCGTGTCTGGCAGGTTGAGGGTGCTGCGGTAATCGGCGGTGGTTGTATCGGTCATATTAGGTATCTAGGCTGATGGGCATGCTTGACGACTGCCAAAATGAAGTGTTGCCTTGCTGCGTCATGTGAACAAGGCTTGAATTTGTTGCGAGGATGTGTTGTGAGGGGTCAAGACGGTTCGTCTTGACCCTATCAAATTCGCGAAAGAGGTGTGGCGATAAGCTGTTTGAAATAGGCGCGCGCATCGTCGCAGTCTTTGGCGATGCCTGTTTTCAAGGCTTCCAGACCGTCGTATTTCAACTCATCATGTAATTTATGCAGCAGTTCCACACGGATGATTTTACCGTAACCGCCTTCAGTGCCCAGTTCGACCGGCCAGTCCAGGCAATGGGTTTCCAGCAAGACGCGACCACCGTTGATGTCGTTGGGGTCCAAAGATGGGCGAATCCCCAAATTGGCGACACCTTCCAAGGCGTGGTCGGCCAAGCCAAATACGCGCACGGCAAAAATGCCACTGGCAGCGGGCTTCCAATGTGAAAAGCGTAAATTGAGGGTTGGACAATCCAATTCACGGCCTAACTTGCGGCCATGCACGACATGCCCGCTGATGCTGTAGGGACGCCCCAGCAGCTTGGCGACATCGTCCATATACCCTTGATTCAATGCTTCGCGCACGGCCGAGCTAGAAACGCGCAGACCATGAACTTCATAGCTGTTCATGCGGGCAACTTCAAAGCCTTTGGCTGTTCCTGCGGCGTCTAGCATGGCGTAATCACCAGCCCGTTTAGCGCCAAAACGAAAATCATCGCCCACTAAAACGTACTTAGCTTCTAGGTTGTCAACAAGTACATCGTCAATAAAGCTCTGAGGAGATTGCGCTGCAAACGCGGCGTTAAAGGGTAAAACCACGCATTGGTCAATGCCGCAACGTGCTAGTTCAGTCAGTTTGTCACGCAGGGTGGCAATTCTGGCGGGTGCAAGTGACGGTTTTTGTGCAATCTTGGCGAAATAGTCGCGCGGATGCGGCTCAAACGTCATCACGCAGCTGGGAATATTTCGGTGCGACGCCTCATTTTTCAGCAGCGCGAGCATAGCTTGGTGACCACGATGTACGCCATCGAAGTTGCCAATCGTCAAAGCACAGCCTTTATTGAGTGATTTGAGATTTGATATATCAAATTTAGAATTAAAATATAATTTATTAATCTGATGCGGGCGATGCAAAATTTTCACAATATGTAAGCCTGAAGAATCGTTTTAGGTAAAAAAGTCGGAAATTATGCGAGTGTAAAGATTGGTAAGGCCAAGGCGAATACAATAGGGAGTTTAGTGCAAACACATCTTGGTATGTGGCTTGCAACTTTTGGGTATGTAAATTCATTGACATACGTATTTCTGTGGGGCGATGAGACGTGAAAAAGTGGCGAACATGTTAAACACATTAATTTCTAATAAATTGACCAATCTTTTGCAAAAAGCTGGCGTTGTTGTGGGTTCTTTTGCGGCTACGGCTGCATTTGCTTTGGCTGACTTGCCAGGCGGACCTGGTGTTAATCAGCTTAATCTGACGACCGGTGTCACCAAAATTTCGCAAGAACAAAGCTGGTTGCATTGGTACATGCTGATCATCTGTACGGTGGTTTTCATCTTGGTTTTTGGTGTGATGTTTTATTCAATTTTGAAGCATCGTAAATCTGTGGGTCATAAACCAGCCAATTTTCACGAATCAGTAACAGTTGAGGTGATTTGGACCATCATTCCGTTCATCATCGTTATTTTGATGGCATTGCCAGCAACCAAGGTTGTGGTGGCTATGAAAGACACAACCAACGCAGACTTGACTGTTAAAGCGACGGGTATGCAGTGGAAATGGGGTTACAACTACATCAAAGGCGAAGGTGAAGGCATTGGTTTTGTATCGACCTTGGACGCTACGCATCGCGAAATGTCGGAAAATGGCGGCCCAAAGAGTGGTCAAACGGTAGACAACTATTTGCTTAAAGTTGACAATCCCCTGGTGGTCCCGGTGGATAAAAAAATCCGCATTATTACAACTGCAAACGACGTGATCCATGCTTTTGCAGTTCCTGCATTCGGCATCATGCAAGACGCGATTCCAGGTTTTGTGCGCGACACATGGTTCCGCGCAGAAAAGATTGGCGATTACTACGGTCAATGCGCAAAACTGTGCGGTAAAGAGCACTCTTACATGCCAATTCACGTTAAGGTTGTGTCTGCAGAAGATTACAGCAAATGGGTATCTGGTGAGCAAAAGAAACTAGCTGCTAAAGCGGATGATCCAAGCAAGGTTTGGACCATGGATGACATTTTGAAACGCGGAGAAAAAGTTTACGCTGCTAACTGCGCTGCTTGTCATCAAGCCAGCGGTAAAGGTGCTGGTGCAATCAAGCCACTTGACGGTGCTGCTGTCGTACTAGATGCTGATAAAACCAAGCAAATCATGGTTTTGCTGAACGGTCAAAACAATGGCGCTATGCCAGCTTGGAAGCAGTTAAGCGATACAGATTTAGCTTCTGTTATTACTTACACAAAAAATAACTGGTCAAACAAAACTGGGCAATTGGTGCAGCCAGCTGAAGTTTTGGCGGCCCGTAAGTAAATTTTGAATCAAATTAGTTTCGAGAAAGTATCAAAATGAGTGCAGTACTAGACCATTCTTCTCACGCGCACGATGCGCATGATGACCATCACGACCACGGTGCACCTGCTGGTTGGCGTCGTTGGGTTTTTGCGACCAACCACAAAGACATCGGTACCTTGTATTTGTTGTTCAGTTTCACGATGTTCATGATCGGCGGTATCTTGGCGTTGCTGATTCGTGCTGAATTGTTTCAACCTGGTTTGCAAATGATCAATCCTGAGTTGTTCAACCAACTCACCACCATGCACGGCATCATCATGGTGTTTGGCGCCATCATGCCCGGCTTTGTGGGTTTTGCCAACTGGATGATTCCTTTGCAAATCGGCGCAGCAGACATGGCTTTCGCGCGCATGAATAACTTCAGTTTTTGGCTGATGATTCCAGCAGCCTTGATGGTTGTGAGCTCGTTTTTTGTACCCGGCGGCGCGCCTGCGACGGGTTGGACTTTGTATGCGCCATTGACGCTGCAAATGGGTCCATCCATGGATACAAGTATTTTTGCATTGCATTTGTTGGGTGCTAGCTCCATCATGGGCTCAATCAATATTATTGTGACCGTGCTAAACATGCGTGCTCCCGGCATGACTTTGATGAAGATGCCAATGTTCTGCTGGACATGGTTGATCACTGCCTATTTATTGATTGCCGTGATGCCTGTTTTGGCTGGTGCAATCACCATGACATTGACTGATCGCCATTTTGGTACGAGCTTCTTTAATCCCGCTGGTGGTGGTGATCCAGTGATGTACCAGCATATTTTCTGGTTCTTCGGGCATCCAGAGGTTTACATCATGATCTTGCCAGCCTTCGGCATCATCAGCCACATCGTTCCAGCTTTCTCTCGTAAAAAGTTGTTTGGCTATGCCTCTATGGTTTACGCAACATCAAGTATTGCTATTTTGAGCTTTATTGTTTGGGCGCATCACATGTTTACCGTTGGCATGCCAGTGACTGGGCAATTGTTCTTCATGTACGCGACGATGTTGATTGCAGTTCCTACCGCTGTGAAAATTTTCAACTGGATTGCAACCATGTGGCGCGGCTCCATGACGTTCGAAACCCCCATGTTGTTTGCGGTAGGTTTTATTTTTGTGTTTACCATTGGTGGATTTTCAGGTCTGATTTTGGCCATGGCGCCTATCGATATTCAGTTGCATGACACATATTACGTAGTTGCGCATTTTCATTACGTGTTGGTTGCTGGTTCTTTGTATGCCATGTTTGCGGGTTTCTACTTCTGGTGCCCTAAGTGGACTGGTGTGATGTACAACGAATCACGCGGGAAAATTCATTTCTGGTGGTCATTGATTTCGTTCAACATCACATTCTTCCCAATGCACTTTTTGGGTTTGGCTGGTATGCCACGCCGTTATGCTGACTATCCAATGCAGTTTGCAGACTTCAACGCGATCGCCTCAGTCGGTGCTTTTGCATTCGGTTTGGCGCAAGTTTATTTCTTCTTCTTCGTTGTGTTGCCAGCCATGATGGGCAAAGGCGTGAAGGCTTCTAGCAATCCATGGGAAGACAAAAATTCTGAGAATCTGGTCAAGGGTGCAGAAGGTTTAGAGTGGGAAGTTGCTTCTCCAGCACCATTCCATACTTTTGAAACACCACCTAAGCTGAATGCTACGGCAACAAAAATCATTGCTTAGTTTGCAAAAATTATAAGTTATAAGCTTAGGATCTCAATGTCTACACCTGAACAAAAGAAAAATAATCGCAAAATGGGGTTAATTTTGACCTCAATTGCGCTTGTCTTTTTCCTCGGATTCATGGCGAAAATGTACATTTTGAGCCACTAGTCGTTTGTCAATCAAAAGCTTTTTATGATTCGTAAACAAGAAAATACCAACATGGTGGGCAAATTGGCCATCATCGTGTTGGCTATGTTTGCGTTCGGTTATGCGCTAGTGCCTTTGTACAAAGCCATTTGCGAAATGACTGGCATCAATATTTTGGCGCTTGGTGAAAAAAATATTGCAGGTGCAACTTCTCAAGCGCCTGCAAATACACAAGTTGATAAAACACGGTTAATTACTGTGGAGTTTGACGCTAACGCCAGAGGGCCGTGGGATTTCAAGCCAGCCATGCGATCAATACAGGTTCACCCAGGTGAATTGGCAACGGTGATGTACGAGTTCCAAAATGTACAAAACCGTAAAATGGCTGCGCAGGCGATTCCAAGCTATGCACCATCGCAAGCTGCCGCGCATTTCAATAAGCTGGAGTGTTTTTGTTTTCAACAATACACTTTAGAGGCGGGTGAAAAAAAGCAATGGCCAGTGGCTTTTGTGATTGACCCAAAGTTGTCCAAAGATGTCAACACCATCACTTTGTCCTATACCTTTTTCGAAGTGGGTGGTAGAACGCCAGCTGCTCCGGTCGCTTCGGTGAAGTCGGTTAATACTGTCAGTGCTAAGGAGGGCGCATGAGTGCTTTTCTGGATACCTTAAAAGCGGTTTCATGGTCTTTTTTGGGTATTCGAAAGAACAGTGAGTATCAGAAAGATTTGCAAAAACTGAACCCTATTCATATTGTCATCACCGCAGTTGTTTTGGTGATGTTTATGATTGGTGGTTTGATTGGTCTTGTAAATTTTGTCGTTTCTAAATGATTTAAAGTTTAGTTATCAGTATAAATTTCGGTTTCAGTTTCATATAAATGTTGAGAGAGTTAGGAGTTCAGATGAGTTCACATGCACACGGAAATACACAAGGTCACCCATTAATTTCGGCGCCGCACTATTTCATTCCAAATCCTTCACGCCATCCAGTGCTGGCCGCACTGGGTTTGCTTTTTGTGATCTTGGGTGCTGGCCAATGGGTTAACGGCGCTGACTGGGGCAAGTATTCCTTGCTGGCTGGCATGGTGATATGGTTAACTGTGCTGTTTCAATGGTTCAGTGAAGCAGTCTCTGAGAGCGAAGGTGGTCAATACGGGCACAAAATCGACCTGTCTTTCCGTTGGAGTATGAGCTGGTTCATTTTCTCTGAAGTGATGTTTTTCGGTGCATTTTTCACCGCATTGTGGTGGGCGCGTGCGCATTCAGTGCCTGAGCTTGGTAGCTTAGACCAGCAATTGCTTTGGCCTGACTTCAAAGCCGTGTGGCCAAGTTTGGCTGCAGGTGCTACGGCTTCTCCAGCGGGTATCGTCGAACCCTTCGAGGCCATGAAGCCGCTGGTTGTGGGGGATGGCATCTGGGCCAGCATCATGGGCTCTTTGCCAACTGTCAACACCGCGTTGTTACTGACTTCGGGCGTCACCATAACAATTGCGCATCACGCCCTAATTGTCGGCAACCGTAGCAAAACAATTTTGTTTATGTGGATGACGGTGTTGCTTGGCATCGTATTCTTGTTTGTACAAGGTTACGAGTACTACCATGCGTACCACGGAATGAATTTGACACTCGCTTCTGGCGTCTACGGCTCAACATTCTTCATGCTGACTGGTTTCCACGGTTTCCACGTGTTTGTCGGTATGTTGATGCTCTTGTTCATCACCTTGCGTTTGCAAAAAGGTCACTTTACACCTGAGAGTCATTTCGGATTTGAAGGCGCCGCTTGGTACTGGCACTTTGTGGACGTGGTGTGGTTGGGCTTGTACATCCTGGTTTACTGGTTGTAAGCGGCCAAGGCATCAATTTTTCTCGATGTTAAAAAGGCGCTTTCAAGCGCCTTTTTTGTGCTTCAACCCATGAGCAGCGGGGAACGTTCAACGCCCCGCCGCTATCCCAGTAGGGTGAATGTAGCCCAAGCGCCAAGCAATCAAAACGCAAATGAAAAGTAGAATTGAAAAGCCAACCCGAAACGCCAATGCGCGCGCCATGTTGTTTGCTTTTGATTTGCGCTCTTGCTTGTCTTTTTCGCCACCTTTGAGCATGAAAAACATAGCGGCGCCAAGGCTACCCAAAATAGCGATAAATCCAATAATTGCAATATATGTCATGACTGAGATTATCGCGTGAGTTTAAAGACCTTGAACAGCAGATTTTGGCTGATAACGATAGCTGCCATAGTTTCCGCGGCAATCACGGCGAAGCTTGGCTTTTGGCAACTCGGCCGTGCCCAAGAAAAGCTAGCGCTGCAGGCATCCATTCAGACACAAGCAGCGCTACCCAGCTTAGACGCCGCTGCGTTGATACGCGCAACATCAATGCCATCATCTCAGCAGGATGCAAGTGTCCCCGCCGTTTTGCATAGAACCATCACCTTAACAGGCCACTGGCTACCGCAACACACCCTGTTTTTAGACAATCGCCAAATGGACAACAAATCTGGCCTGTTTGTTTTAACGCCTTTCGAGTTCACAGTCAACGCAACCTCTGCCAAAAAAACTATCTTGGTGCAAAGAGGTTGGTTGCCAAGGAATTTTTTAGACCGCAATGTCCTGCCTGAAGTCATGACGGACGCTGCCGAGGTCACGATAACTGGCCGTATTGCCCCGTCACCTTCCAAGTTATTCGAGTTCAAAGGCTACGACACAGGCGCTTTGCGGCAAAATATTGCGATTGAAGCCTTGGCCAAAGAACTCAAGCTTGAATTGCTGCCTTATTCATTACTTCAGCTAGAAATGGCTATTACAGATGCAAAGACAAATGCCACGCAAGACAAACTATTGCGCCGTTGGGCTCAGCCCAATTACGGCTCTGAAAAAAACTACGGCTATATGGTTCAATGGTGGGCATTAAGTGCGTTGATAACGCTGTTGTATGTGTGGTTTCAATGGATTCGTCCCAACATAAAATCAAAGAATAAAAGTAGCAATGAGCATCATGAATAACGATAACAAACCATCACCGCACCCGCTAGAAATGACGGTGCACAGCATGCCGCTAAGCGATTCAGCTTCTGGAAACGTCGCCACTGCTGAACGCACTAAAAACGGTCGCTGGAAGATGCTGCTGGTTTTGCTTCTTTGCGCATCACCCGTCATCGCGTCTTACATCACTTACTACTTCATTCGGCCAGAGGGCAGACGCAATTTTGGAGAACTGATTCAACCGCAAAGAGTTGTTCCTAATCTCAGTGCCACCCTGCTAAGTGGCGCTAGTGTTAACTTGCAAACGCTGACAGGCCAATGGCTGTTGGTCAGCGTATCCGGTGGTGCGTGCGATGCTGTTTGCCAAAAGCATCTGTACTTGCAGCGCCAATTGCGTGAGTCCTTAGGCAAAGAGAAAGACCGACTCGACTGGGTTTGGCTGGTGTCTGATGCTGCGCCTATTCCTGATGCGTTACTGCCAGCACTGAAAGACGCGACCGTTTTGCGTTTACCTGCTGAACAAATCACCACTTGGATGCAGCCTACGCAAGGCCAACAATTGGCCGACCACCTCTACCTGATCGACCCCATGGGCAATTGGATGATGCGCTTCCCGCCAGGTTTAGATGCCGCAGCCGCGAAGAAAGCAAAAAGCGATATTGACCGCGTCATGCGTGCATCGGCATCTTGGGACAAAGCAGGTCGCTGATTTACCCGTTCCCATCCGTTCATTCGCAGCGTTAAAATTTTATGGAAACGACCAGCCTAGTCAATCTATCCCCCATCTTGCGCGTCATGCTGCTGGGGCTCACCGTCGCCTGCGGGCCTTTGGCTTGGTGGTGGCTGCAGCACAAAAGCGCCAACACTCAGGGCCAGCGTATCAAGCGCTTACAGGTTTTAACGCTTTTCACGCTGTTTTTAACCTTTGATTTGGTCATTTTCGGTGCGTTCACCCGTTTGACGGACTCTGGTCTGGGCTGCCCAGATTGGCCAGGCTGCTACGGCAGCGCCACACCGTTTGGCGCAAAAGTGCATGTGGATGCCGCACAAGCTGCGATACCTACAGGCGCGGTCACGACAACCAAAGCATGGATAGAAATGCTGCACCGTTACTTAGCCACCAGCGTCGGGGTGCTAATTTTGACTTTGACCTTGCACAGCTGGTGGACACGTTTCACGGCACGCAAGCAGGCACAAGAAAAAGTGCATCACTTGTCTCAGTACCAACTCAAAACAAGCCTGCAAATCAGCCCTTGGTGGCCAACGGCCAGCTTGGTTTGGGTCTGCGTGGTTGGGGCGTTTGGCGCGTTCACGGTGACTTTGAAGCTCTTTCCCGCCATTGTCACCCTGCATTTGTTGGGCGCTTTGCTGTTGTTGGCTTTGTTGACTCGACAAGCCAAACACTATGATTTGGTGATTTCCGAAACCAGCGTCGTGGCTGTTCCCAAGCGTTTACGTACCGTGCTCGTCGCAAGCTTCGCGCTGGTTTGGCTGCAAATCGCGCTGGGTGGCTGGGTCAGCACCAACTACGCCGTGCTGGCGTGTGACACCTTCCCCGCCTGCCAAAAAAGCTGGTGGCCAGAGATGGATTTCGCCAATGGCTTTAGTCTGTGGCGTGAGTTAGGGCTCACTTCGTTGGGTGCAAACATACCGTTCTCAGCGCTCACCGCCATCCATTACGCGCACCGCTTGTCGGCCTATGTGGTCTTTATTGCGCTGGGTTACAGCGCATGGCTGTTAGCCAAAACCGCTGTCTCACACAAAGCATCCAGCTTCAAGCGCTATTCAAATTGGCTCATCGCGCTGGCGCTGTGGCAGTTTTTTACCGGCGTGACCAATGCAGTCATGGGTTGGCCGCTTTTTGCTGCGCTGGCACATACGGCCGGTGCTGCTGGCTTGGTCATTGCGTTGACTTGGATTTTGAGCCGCAGCAACCACCTAAAATAAGTCATGACTCCTACTCCGACAGTTACTATGACAGTTTTCCAGCAGTTTTACGCCCTCACCAAACCACGTGTGGTGCAGCTCATCGTTTTTTGCGCTTTGATTGGCATGGTTTTGGCTGTGCCAGGCATGCCATCAGCCGCCGAATTCAAAGTCGGTTTGCTCGCTTGCCTCGGCATTTGGCTGGTCGCAGGCGCTGCCGCTGCGTTCAACTGTATTGTTGAAAAAGGCATTGACGCCAAAATGAAACGCACTGCTTGGCGTCCCACCGCCAAAGGCGAGCTTAGCGACACACAAACCCTCATCTTTTCAGCCGTTTTGTGTGCATTGGGCTCAGCGACTCTGTACTTTTGGGTCAACCCACTCACCATGTGGCTCACCTTCGCCACTTTCATTGGCTATGCCGTCATCTACACCGTGATTTTGAAGCCGCTCACCCCGCAAAACATCGTCATCGGCGGTGCATCTGGCGCGATGCCGCCTGTGCTCGGCTGGGCGGCGATGACCAATTCTGTTGGTCCTGAAGCCTTGATTTTGTTTCTAATCATCTTCTTGTGGACGCCGCCGCATTTTTGGGCGCTGGCGATGTACCGCGTGGAAGATTACCGCAAGTCCGGCCTGCCCATGCTGCCCGTCACCCACGGCAACGAGTTCACCCGTTTGCAAGTGTTTTTGTACACCTTGGTGCTGTTTCCGGCTTGTTTGATGCCCTTCGTGTTTGGTATGAGCTCATGGCTGTATTTGGCCACGGCTGTGGTTTTGAGCTTCGGTTTCACCGGCTACGCCTTCGCCCTGTGGCGCAATTATTCAGACGAGTTGGCACGTAAAACCTTTCGCTTTTCATTGATTCACCTCAGCGCACTGTTTGCCGCTTTGTTGATTGATCATTATTTATTCTAGAAACTTGAGTTTAAAAATTACAGGAGATTTTGATGCGTACATATTGTTGCCATAGCAGTTGTTTCACCCGTTTCTTTTTTACATTTCTCTTGATCGCGGTTTTTGCTTTTTTTCAAAGCACCGCCCATGCGCAAACGCCGACTTTCCCCAAGCCTGTGGAAGGCGATTGGGTCGTTCGCGACTTCAAATTCAGCACAGGCGAGACTTTGCCCGAGCTAAAACTGCACTACACCACCATTGGCGCAGCCACAGGCGAGCCGGTTTTGGTGTTGCACGGCACCACCGGCAATGGCATGGGCATGGCCAATCCGGCTTTTGGCGGCGAGTTGTTTGGCCCTGGCCAGCCACTAGACGCCAGCAAATACTTCATCATCTTGCCTGATGCCATAGGCACGGGCAAATCCAGCAAACCTTCCGATGGCCTGCGCGCTAAATTCCCTCAATACAACTACGACGACATGGTCACGGCGCAATACCGCCTCGTCAAAGAACACCTAGGCATCAAACGTTTGCGCTTGGCGATTGGCAACTCCATGGGTGGCATGCAAGTGTGGATGTGGGCGCAAAAATACCCTGACATGATGGACATCGCGGTTCCCATGGCTTCACTGCCCACTGAAATGAACAGCCGCAATTGGATGATGCGCCGCTTCTTGGTGGACTCCATTCGTAACGACCCCGAGTGGATGGGCGGCAACTACACCAAGCAGCCTGCCAGCTGGCAATTTGCCTCAGTTTTTTACGCCATCGCCACCAATGGCGGCAGCCAAGCCATCAACAAAGCCGCACCTACCCGCGAAAAGGCTGACCAAATTGTCTATGCTCGCCTCAAAGCACCCATGGCGGGCGATGCAAATGACCATTTGTACCAATGGGCGTCGTCAGCAGACTACAACCCATCCGCTGGTTTAGAGCGCATCACCGCCACTTTGCTCGCTATCAATTCAGCCGATGATGAGCGCAACCCGCCTGAAAACGGTGTGCTAGAGCGTGAAATCAAACGCGTCAAAAACGGCAAAATACTGTTGATTCCAGGCACAGAGCTGACCGCAGGCCACGGCACCACAGCGCAGGCAAAGCATTGGAAAAAAGAGCTAGCCGACCTGCTGCAAACCGTTCCAAAAGGAAATTAAAGAGAGCTAAAGGGAATTTAAAAGTTCTCCAAAGACATTAAAAATCGTATGATTCAAAAACGCTCATTTCTACAAAATGCTATTAAATCAATAGCTGCTTTTGCAATAATTACGCCGGCTACAGCCATATTTACGGCCTGTACAGAGCAAAAAATGGCGTTCAAATCGGTAGATATCACCGGCGCAGACTACGCCCGCGACTTCACCGCCGAAGGCACCATGGTTGACCATAACGGCCAAGCCCGCAGCATCAAAGACTTCGCCGGCAAAGTCGTCGTCTTGTTTTTCGGTTTCACCCAGTGCCCAGACGTGTGCCCCACCACCATGGCCGAGCTGGCAGAAGTCAGAAAGCTTTTGGGAAAAGATGGCGACAAGGTGCAGGGCTTGTTCATCACCATAGACCCAGAGCGCGATACCCTGCCTGTGCTCAATGCCTACATGGCCAACTTCGACCCCACGTTTTTAGCCTTGCGCACCACGCCAGAAAAACTGGTCGCTGTCGCCAAAGACTTCAAAACCTATTACAAAAAAATGCCCGGAAAGACCGACACCAGCTACAGCATGGACCACTCGGCTGGCAGCTTTGTGTATGACACCAAAGGCAATGTGCGCCTCTACACCCGCTATGGCAGCGGGGCGGAGGCTTTGGCGTCAGACCTGAAAATGTTGTTGAAATAAGGCCTACCTTACGCTATGGACTTCACCCCTGACACTTTGGCTGAGCCCAACGACCTGATCGACCTGAACAATCGCTTTGCCATTCCCTTCAAGCTGCGCTTCAAAGCGTTAGGCGAAGGCTTAATCGCGACCGATATCAACAACGCGCATGGCACAGCCAGCATCTGCCTGCAAGGCGGCCAGATACTCAGCTGGCAGCCTGTGTCAACGGCCGAGCCGATGATTTGGCTCTCCAGCGCTGCCAAATTCGCTCCCCAAACGTCCATTCGCGGTGGCATCCCCGTCTGCTGGCCGTGGTTCAGTGCCCATGCTTCAGACGCTAGCTTCCCCATGCACGGCTTTGCCCGCACCCAGCCGTGGCAAGTCAAAAGCACCCGCAGCTTAGACGACGGCTCGACCGAAATCAGCCTGACCCTGCCTCTCACCACGGCGATGCAAGCCATGTGGCCGCACCAAGCGCAGCTAGACATGCTCATCAACGTTGGCGAAACGCTCAAAATCGCCCTCATCACCCGCAATTTGGGCGTGTCAGACTTTGTCATTACCGAGGCGCTGCACACCTATTTCTCGGTCAGCGATGTCGCGCAAGTGCAGGTTGAAGGCTTAGACGGCATCCACTTTCACGACAAAGCCGCCGGCTGGAGCGAGGGCGACCAAGTCGGTGCCATCTCCTTCGCCGCCGAGGTGGACCGCGTCTACGTCAACACCCCCGAGCGCTGCACGATTGTTGACCCCGCCTTTAACCGACGCATCCACATCGCCAAACTAGGCAGCCAAAGCACCATCGTCTGGAACCCTTGGGCGGCCAGAGCGGCGCAAATGGGTGATTTGGGCACAGATGACGCGAGTGGCTGGAAACGCTTCGTCTGCGTAGAAAGCGCCAACGCCCGCGAAAACGCGGTCACCGTAGCGGCTGGTAAATCGCACACCATGGCGGTGGAGTATCGGGTTGAAGCGATGTGATTTTGCTATATATTTTATAGCTATTAAATTAATAAATACGCCGGCTAGAGGCCTAAAATGGCATGGATTCAGGCGGCTCGCCTTGGGGGCTATTCTCCCTTGATGCTCAACGCGCCTGAGGGGCATTGATGCACCGTCGCCACGATGTCAGCCGAGCTGGCCTGCTCGATTTTGATCCAAGGTTGCTCTCTAGGCCGAAACACCTGCGGCAGCCCCTGCACACATTTGCCAGAATGCTGGCACTTCTCAGACTCCCAGACAACGGTGATATCGCCGTTGCTATATTCCTTTTGCATGATTTTCTCCTTCATTGACCTCGATGTGAGTCATGATTTACTAAATCGAGCCAAAATAAGAATAGCACAATGTTGCCATCAAGCCTGTGGAAACCGCACAGGTTCTGTGCCCCGCTGCTTGCTACGCACCACCACCGTGCCGGCAATCTTGTCGTGCCAGCCTTGTTTTTTGCTGTCAATACCCACCCAAATCAAGCCTAAACCAAACGGAATGCCAGAAACAAAATACCCAAGATACCGCGCAATACTCTGCCCCACGCTCAAGCTGCCACCCGTTTTAGCATCCACCACCCGCAGTGACAGCAGCATTTTGCCCGGTGTGGCTTGTTTGGCGACCCAAAACCAAATAACGGCGACGACAGGCAATATATAAGTCAGCAAAATATCAACGAACCCCCTAGAGCTCATATTGTCAAAATAGCTCACCCCAGCCCAGCCGTATATCGCAATAAGCAGCGGGTAGGTAATCATCATCAACAAAATCGAGTCAATGATGGAAGCCCCCACGCGTATCCAAAAGCCAGCGTATTCGACGTTTTCTGGGTTTAAATCGGTCATTGGGGCTCCTTGAAATTGATGCAAATATTAATTTTCCTAATGAGTGTAGCATTCAAGCCAGTTTTTCATTCCCCTTCAAAATGAAGGGGGTGGCGCGAAACGACGGGGTAGTTGTTTCGTGGCGCTTTACTACCCCGCCCGTTGGGCACCCCTTCAGATTGAAGGGGAATTTAGCTCTTGGTTATCGAATTATTGAGCGCTATAAATAAAATAGCTACTTAGGCAATAAATACGCCGGCTAGAGTCATATTTAGGCATAAAAAGGGCTAAACCTGTCACAGGCTAACCCTTTTGAGAAAACCAAGCTAAAGTTTACGCAAACTCAGCCAGTGTCTTCTTCATTTTCTTCATCGCCGCCACTTCAATCTGGCGAATCCGCTCGGCGCTGACGCCGTAGACTGCGGCCAAATCATGCAGAGTCATACCGCCTGAGCTGTCGTCGTTCACCTTCAACCAGCGCTCTTCCACGATTTTGCGGCTGCGGTCGTCTAGCTCGGCCAAGGCTGCAGCTATGCCGTCGCTGGCGAGCAGGTCGCGCTGGTGCGCTTCTATCATGTTG
>JANPIC010000184.1:0-31080 GCA_031424795.1 Polaromonas sp.
AAGCTGCGCTACGACGACTTCAAAAGTGCGACGCGGGACCAGACACTGGACGTTTACACAGCTGATCCGAAAACCATTCGCCAAGCGGCGGGGCTGTGTCTGAAACGCATTCCGCTGACCAAGCGGCTACGCTTGCTGGGGGTGCGGATGGCTGGGCTGGTGAAATCAGAAGGGGAGCTGGAGCGCGCCGTGGACGATTCCAAGCAGAATTCTGACGAAGATGTGCGAGATTTGGTCATACAAATGCTGGAAGAAGGGGATTAGCTGAAATTTTTGTAAAAAGTTGAATCCAAGCGTAAAGTAGCTGCGTAAGAAAGATACACGCCATTTTTTCAACCCACTAAGGACATTCAACATGAAACATTCAAGCGCAAAATTTACGGCTCTGGCTGCTGGCTTATTACTAGGCTTAACGGGCTTAAACGCGCAAGCGGACACCGGTAAATTGCTGCTCACAGGCGGCGTCAGCAGCATTGACGGCGCGGCGGGTGGCGGTTTGACGCCTTGGGCGGTCATTGGCAGCAATGCGGAAGATGGTGAAATCGGCTTCAGTGCCAACGTCACCGCTGCTAAAACGCAGGATTACGGATTGCAAACCTATGGCGTTGCTGTAGGCATCAAAAACCGCGTCGAGCTGTCATTGGCGCGGCAAGATTTTAACGCTTCACCAGCGATTGCGCTCAACGGTATTGCGCCGTTTGGTGTGACGCCAGGGCAGCACATCAACATGGACATCATTGGTGCAAAAGTGCGTATCGCGGGTGATGCGGTGCTGGACAGCGACTCGCTGATGCCGCAAATCGCCGTGGGTGTGGAATACAAATCGGTGAAGCCGGGCTCGATTGGTTCGGTTTTGGACTTCTTGGGCACAAAAACGACGGGTACAGATGTGTACGTCAGCGCCACCAAGCTGTTTTTAGCGCAAGGTGTGTTGGTCAACGCCACGCTGCGTTCCACCAATGCGAACCAAAACGGTTTGCTGGGCTTTGGCTCGGGCGCACCGGGTAAAAACAGCCGAAGCATCGTGCCAGAGTTTTCTATCGCCTATTTGCTGAGTAAAAACATCGCCATTGGTGCGGAATACCGTGGCAAACCAAATAATTTAGAAGCCTTGGGTCGCGCCGCGGGCTTGGGCGGCGCGTTGAAAGAAGAGGCTTGGAAAGACATTTTTATCGCATGGGCACCTAGCAAAAACGTGTCGTTGACGCTGGCCTATGTGGACTTGGGTCGCATTATCCCGGGCATCACACCTAAGAAGCAAACGGGCGTGTATTTGTCAGGTCAGATTGCGTTCTAAAAAAATACTTCTTCTTTCATCCCATTTTTTACCTCTTTAGGAAACATCATGAAAAAAACTATCCTCATTGCTTCTATGGCGCTGGCTTCAGTGTTGGCTGGCTTGGCGACAACGGCATCTGCACAAACTATGAGTTCAGGTCCAGCCCTGTACCAAGCCTTTGGCGAAAAAGCCGGCTTGGTCAAGCTGATGGACGATTTTGTGCCGCGCCTGCAAGCCGACCCGCGTTTGGCTGAAGCCTTCAAAAATGCCAATGTGGTCAACCTGAAAGCCAAACTGGTCGATCAAATTTGCGTCGTCTCAGGTGGTCCGTGCGAGTACAAAGGTGCAGACATGAAATCTGCGCACAGCAACATGGACATCACCAAAACGGACTTCAACGCCTTGGTCGAGGTGCTGCAAAAGTCCATGGACGCACAAGGCATTGCCTTCAGCAGCCAAAACCAGCTCTTGGCCAAGTTAGCACCGATGCACAGAGATGTGATCACGGTGAAATAAAGGGTAAATTGATGTCAAAGCTTGCAAAAGTACCTTGACGAAAACTTACTGTCAGCTTACATTGAAACTTCTGAAAGGAGGTTTCAATGGTTCACCATCTATGGCATCCTATTTCGCTGAAAATGCTGCAGCGCATCAAAAAATGGCATGTGGCGCACAAAGCAGAACATCCTTTTGAATACCAATTGCTGGACTGGGTACTGATTCTGTGGGTTATGGCATGGGTGGGTTGGTTGCCCGCTTTTGCGCTGGAGGCGGAGTGGTTGCTACCGCTGTGTTTGCTGGGCATGACCCTGCCCAATGTGTATATTGGCTGGCGTGTCGCAGCGCATAAGCAGCAGCGTCTCAAGTGCGACTGGCTGAACCAACTTGAATAATTTATAGTCAGCAGATGACCCATTTAAGCTACTTTACCCTCTCCACCACCGATCACATCGCCCACTTGGTACTCAGTCGCCCTGATGCGATGAACACCATGAACCCTACATTTTGGCGAGAGCTGGACGAGGTGTTAACCCACGTTCAACACGCTGGCACGGCGCGCGCTTTGGTGATATCCAGCACAGGTAAGCATTTCAGTGCTGGTATGGCACTGGAAACGTTTTCAAATGCCATACAAATGGACGACCAAAGCCCTGAAGGTCGTGCCGCTATTTTTGATTCGCTGTCAGATTTGCAAGCCACGTTTACCAAGTTGGAAACGCTGCGCATTCCTGTGATTGTCGCTATTCAAGGCGGTTGCATCGGTGGTGCTGTCGATATGGTCACGGCGTGCTGCATTCGCTATGCGACGAAAGACACGTTTTTCTGCATCCAAGAAATCAACATCGGCATGGTGGCAGATGTGGGCACACTGCAGCGCTTGCCCAAACTGATGCCAGAAGCGGTGGTGAAAGAGCTGGCCTATACCGGCAGGCGCTTGAAAGCTGACAAAGCGCAGCAGTATGGTTTGGTGAATGAGGTTTTTGAAACTAACGATGACATGCTAGACGCTGCCATGCAGTGCGCCAAAGAGATCGCCAGCAAACCACCGATTGCCGTTTGGGGGACGAAGCAAGCCATCCATTACGCCCGCGATCATTCAGTGGAAGACTCGCTTAAGCAAATGGGTTGGTTGCAGGGTGCGATTTGGAGCAACGCACATGTGCGTGAAGCCATTGTTGCGGCAAAAGAAAAGCGCACAGCGCAGTTTCCTGCGCTTGCGCCTTTGGTTCCTTTTATGAGCTTGTAATCCGTCGCAGTCTGCGCATGCTTTAGCTAGTAGACAGATAGATTATTTCATTGCTTTTAACGTCGCTAAATAAGCCACAACATCGTCACGATCTTGCGCGTTGTCCATAGCGTATCCCATGCGTTGTCCAGGTATAAGTGCTTCAGGATTGGTCAACCATGCCGTTAAAGTGTCAGCGTTCCAAATCACTTTGCTTTTACTCAAAGCCACTGAATATCGGTAGCTTTTGACGCTGCCCGCTTTGCGTCCAAAAACACCCAAGTGCATGGGGCCGACGCGGTTGTCGTCTACGCTGTGGCAGGCGCTGCATCTGGCATCGTAAATTTCTTTGCCTTTGAGAGCCGTGCCTGCTGCGGCTAAAGCGGTCGTTTGCGCGATGGCAAACTGAGCCCCAGCCAGCAGCAAGCTAGCGATGGCGAAACGATAAGCCAAAGTTCGCATCAAGCACCGAAAGTCAAAGCGCCAGTCGGCAAGGGGCGACCTAAGGCATTGGTCAGAATGGTGAAATGCATGGTTTCGTCTGCCGCCAAACGCCCCGCGATTTTTGCCAGGTCTTTGCTGCCAAATGCAGGAATCACACCTAAGTAAGCGTTGATGGCACCCAGCTCTAAGCGGGCAGCCAAGTCAAGCACGTCACCCTGGTTCTTCAAGGTATCGGCTTTCAGCGCTTTGGCATACTCGTCGATTTTCTTTTCTGCCACGGGTGTGCCACCCATTTTTTGAATCGTCGCAATCAAAGCATCACGGTGACCTTTGTGGTGGCTTTGGAAGGAGACGGCGATGTCGAGTACGGGTTTTTGCAGCAAACCGCTCAAAGCGCCCAACTGGTACGCGTTGATGGCTTCGTGCTCTAAACCCAAGGCGACGTTCAAGATGGCGGCGTCTTTGGACATATCACCGCCCATGGCTTGCGCGAGCGAGTCTTTGCCTGCTAGTAAAGCAACAGCGCCCGCAGATAACATGCCGGCGCTGCCCATGAATGAGCGGCGTGAGGCAATGAGGGGATGGGCGGTAGAACTCAGAATAAGTGATTTCATGATGGCTTCCTTGGTAAGTTAATAAGTGAACTGCTGAATGGCTCAAGTCGAACTTAAAAGTAACGACACTCTGAATACGCCAGTCAATACTTGATTGGATTCAATGGATTAAAAAAATGCTGAGTAAATTAATGGGGCTATTTATTTCATGTTGTTTTTGAATCCATTGGTTTGGTAGATGCGTATATTTCAGTGACAATGTAGTCATGGACGCAATACAAACCAACCAAGCAGACAGTGACCTGATGACACTCCTAGACCGAATGGCCAAACAAGACGAAGCCGCTTTGAAAGCGTTGTACGACATGACGTCGTCCAAACTTTTTGGTTTGGCGTTGCGTGTGGTGAACAAACGCGAGTGGGCGGAAGACGTGTTGCAAGAGGCTTATATGCACATTTGGCGTGCTGCGACAGATTACCGCGCCAGCCTGAGCCCACCGATGGCTTGGATGGGTTTGATTGTGCGCAGCCGTGCCTTAGACTTTTTACGCAGACGGGCCTCAGAACGTATGCATTTGACGCAAGAACTGGATGACTACTTGAGCGACACGATAGAAGGCGATGCGCCCAATCCGATGAACACGGCGCTGGCCAGTGAGCAAGCCTGGGCTTTGCAGCAATGCATGAACCAGCTGGACAACAAGCAGCGCGAAGTGGTCAGCTTGGCGTACTTGCGGGACTTGAGCCACAGTGATTTGGCAGAGCAACTGAAACTCCCATTGGGTACTGTCAAGACTTGGATTCGCCGTGGCTTAGAGCAGTTGCGCGGATGTATGGCGCGCTTTGCCTGAGATTGAACGGAATTTAGTCATCATGAACCTCAGCAAATATCCTGAAACTTTAGACCGCTTGGCCGCTAACTACGCACTGGGCACCTTGCGCGGTGGAGCGCGGCGTCGATTTGAAGCCATCTCGCGTGACAACGCCACGGTGCGCGCGGCCGCGTTGGTGTGGCAAGGCCGGCTGTCTGGTATGACGGAGTTGCAATCGCCCATTTTGCCAGCCCCTGCCGTTTGGACGCGTATTCAAAACATGGTGCAGGCAGAGCGCGATGTCTTGGCGATGCAGCTGGCGAGGCAATCGGGTCAAGTCAATACTGACGGAATGATGTCATGGCTGGGTAGCTTATGGCAAGGTTTGTGGTTATGGCGTGGTGCAGCGGCTGCAGGGGCACTGGCAACCGTTCTGGCTGTGGTGACTGGCGTCGGATTGCGCGACCAACTAGACATTCGCGGCAAACAAGTGGACGAGCTAAGCGCACAACTCAAAGTCGCCCCGAAAATTGAATATGTGGCTGTGCTGGTCGATGCAAAATCTGCCGAGACCATGCTGGTGACGTTTGATTCCAAGAGCCAAAATTTGGTGCTGCAGCGCGTGGGCGATTACCAAGAAGCCAGTGACAAGTCTTTGCAGCTGTGGGCACTGCCAAACAGCGGTGGTCCACGTTCACTTGGCGTGTTGGGCGGCGACAAAGTGTTGCGTTTGGCAACTGCAGAGGGCGATGTGAAGCAAGTACCGACTCTAGCCATCAGCTTGGAGCCTAAGGGCGGCGTGCCAAGTGCAGGCGGCCCAACGGGACCCGTGTTATTTAAAGGCGCTTTGATTCAGAAGGTGATTTGAAAACCGCCATCACCAGCTGAAAACTACTGCCGCGCCGTGCGAATATTTTGCGGCACCGCTTGCGGGTAGCTGGTTCGAAACGGGTTGATGTCCAGTCCGCCGCGACGTGTATAGCGGGCGTAGACGCTGAGTTTGATGGGTTTGCAGCGTGTCCAAATATCCATAAAAATGCGCTCCACGCATTGCTCATGAAATTCGTTGTGGTTGCGAAAACTCACGATGTATTGCAACAGACCGCCTTGGTCGATTTGTGGCCCTTCATAGCTGATGCGCACGCTGCCCCAGTCGGGCTGCCCCGTGACCAAGCAATTGCTCTTGAGCAAGTTGCTGGTGAAAACTTCGCTCACTGGTGCTTCGTCAAACGCTGCCACGAGTAACTCGGGCGTGGGTGCTGCACCTGGCGCACCTTGCGGGCACTCAATGTCAAGTCGGTCTAAATTCAAGCCGTCTAGCTCGTGAACCGGCTCGCGGTCAAACATCTCTGGCAATAAAATTTTGACACCGACGGATGATTGAATTGGACTTGCACCTAATGCCGTGTTTGTTTGCTGCCAAACTGCAGCATTCAAATCCGCTCGTATACAAGCTGCAACGGCTGTAGCGTCAGCAAACTGAGAATTGTTAAAACTATTCAAATACAGCTTGAACGATTTGCTTTCAACGATGTTGATGCTGTCGCAAGTCACGGTGATATGGGCAATCGCTACTTGCGGCTTGCCACGTGGGTTGAGCCAGCTCAGTTCAAACGCGGTCCACAAATCCGCGCCGAAAAAGTTCGGTGCGCCGTCTATCCCGATTTCGCGGCGTTTGCCGATGCGAGGAATGGGAAAAAGCAGGGATGCATCGTAATGGTCAACATACGCCGATGGCTTACCTAACTGCGATTGCTCTGGCGTGTTCATGGCGATAATTGTACTTATTTGCTGAATGCTGGGGCTATAAATGGCAGCAGCAATAATGTGATGCGCGTGACCACGCCAGGCGGCAAATCATGCCCCATGCCTTCTATGCCTACCAAATTAGCACCCTTGATGCGCTTGGCGGTGTCAACACCGTTGGCATAGGGAACGAGCGGGTCGTCTTTGCCATGAATCACCAATGTCGGGCAGGTGATTTTGGCCAATTCTGCAGGGCGTTTCGCATCGGCGGCAATCGCCACCATTTGGCGCAAAGTGCCTGCAGGGTGGAAGCTGCGGCGGATACCGTCTAAGATGCGTTCGCGCGATTCTGTCGCGTCAATCGGGAAGCCAGGGCTGCCGATGACTTTGAAGAGCTTGACGTAATGGTCAGCAACGTCGCTTTCTGAATTGCTTTTGGGACGACTTAACAACGCACCAAGCACTTTTGACTGCGCCTGCGGCAGTCCACGCGCACCGCTGGAGCTCATGATGCTGGTCAAACTCAATACTCGATTAGGCGCTGCAATCGCCACGCGTTGCGCAATCATGCCACCCATGCTGACGCCGACGATGTGTGCGCTGTCTATTTTCAAAGCATCGAGTACGCCAACCGCATCCAGCGCCATGTCATGCAAACTGTAGGGCGGGGTGATGCTGAGGCCTAATTTGTGTTTTAAACTCGACCAAATCAAATTCGGATTACCCAAATTGTCGAAGTGCTGGCTTTTACCGATGTCGCGGTTGTCATGCCTGACCACGCGGTAGCCTGCATCGACCAAAGCGAGCACCAGTGCCGCCGGCCAAGCGACCAGCTGCATGCCCAAACCCATGATGAGCAGTACCACAGGGCGCGCTTGTCCGTTGTTTCCCAGCGGTAAAGTACCCGTGTCTTCGACTTCAATGTCAATATTATTTGCTCTTATTTTCATAGCTGTTTAGACAGTAAATACGCCGGCTAGATGCCAATTTACGCCATATTTTGACTGAAATATTAGTTTGTGGGAGATTTTCGTTGAAACACCAAGCGGTCTTCGGTGGATGCGTCTGCCGCATATGCATAACCCGCTAGATTGAATTTCTCAAGCTTTGCGGGTGTCGTGATGCGGTTCAAGACAATGAAGCGCGCCATCAAACCGCGTGCTTGTTTGGCGAAAAAACTGATGACTTTGAAGGTGCCGTTCTTTTCATCTTCAAACACGCACTCAATCACGCGGGCTTTTAAGACGTCTGTTTTGACGGATTTGAAATACTCTTGCGATGCTAGATTGACAACAACATCACTTTGGGTCTCATCGAGCCGCTCGTTCAAATGTTCGGTAATTTGTGTTCCCCAAAACCCGTACAAATTCTTATGAGCCGTTTTGCCAGTTTTTGTGGCTAAGGCCGAACCCATCTCTAAGCGATAAGGCTGCATTAAATCCAAAGGACGCAGCACACCATACAAACCGCTGAGCATCCCAATGTGCTGTTGCGCCCAGTTCAGGTCGTCCACGCTCAGAGTCGCTGCTTGCAAGCCGGTGTAAACATCGCCGTCAAAAGCCAAAATCGCTTGTTTGGCATTGGTTGTGGTGTATTCGGGCTGCCACGCTTTGAAGCGTGCGACGTTGAGCTTGGCTAAATCGTCGCTGATGTCCATCAACGCAGACAGTTTTTTTGCCGACAACTTGCGCGCAGCCGCCACCAACTTGGGTGGCTGTTGCACAAAATGCGGCAGTGTGTGCGCCAAGTTGGCTAAATGGCTGGCCTGCTCAGCCACAGGCGCGTAATTCAGCGACTTGGCTGGCGATAAAAGGACGATCACGCCCATACACTCATAGTTGACTGATCCGAATTCAGTTTATTCAACTTACTCAACTTTTGCTTTGGTACGCAAGTCTTCTTGGAATTTAGCCAATTTTTGCTGTGTCAGCTGTTGTGAAATCTGTGGTTTCACTTCTTCAAATTTTGGCAACTGCGCGGTACGCACATCGTCGACGCGGATGATATGGTAGCCAAACTGTGACTTCACAGGTGCAGCAGAGGTTTGGCCCTTGTTCAATTTGAGCAAAGCTTCTGCAAATTCAGGCACGTAGTTGCTTGGGTTCGCCCAATCCAAATCGCCACCTTTCGCGCCAGAGCCGGTGTCTTTGCTCAGTTTTTTAGCCAAATCTTCAAATTTTTGACCTTTTTTCAAGCTGTCCATCACGCCTTTGGCTTCGGCTTCTTTTTCGACCAAAATGTGGCGCGCTTTGTATTCTTTGCCACCGTTTGCGGCTGCAAATTTGTCGTATTCGGCTTTCAAATCAGCATCAGTCACGGGGCTGGTTTTCTGGAAATCGGCAAACAATTGACGAATCAAAATGGTTTGACGCGCCAATTCCATCTGCGCTTTGTAGTCGTCGGTCGCAGCCAAACCACGTTTCTCAGCTTCTTGGATGAAAATTTCGCGGGCGATGACTTCGTCTTTGATTTGCGCTTTGACTTCAGGCGTCACGGGGCGGCCAGATTTGGCGACTTCAGCAGCCAGAGTTTCGACGCGTGTATTAGGCACAGCTTTGCCGTTGACGATGGCTACGTTTTGCGCGATGGCAGCGTTAGAGATCAGCAAAATAGCGCTGACTGCGGCTGAAAGCATGTGTTTTTGTTCATTTTTCTTCATGAAATATCCTTAAGATGTAAAAGTGTTTGGTTTAAGAGGTAAATATGACTCTAGCCGGCGTATTTATTGCCTAAATTGCTATTGAAAATATAGTAAATTTAGATGGATTAAGGTGAATTTATATCGGTTTGACAACTTCAATCGCCAAAGCATGCAAGCCTTGGTCAATGAAATCTTGCACTGCATCATACACAAGCCGGTGGCAGGCCACACGGCTTTGGGTTGTAAAGAAAGGTGAAGCAATTTGCACGCGGAAATGCGTGCCAAAATCCGTCCCGTTCGAGCCCGAATGCCCCGCGTGGGCAGCGCTTTCGTCCAGCACGACGAGGTGCGTGGGCGAGAGTCGCTCCTTTAAGCGAATCGTCAAGTTATCAGCGTTGATGGTCAGTGCCGTATTCATCTTAATTTAGCCAGCTTCGCCGTCTTTCGGCTGCAAGTATTTGGCAATGTAAATGCCTTGCGCGAGGATGAAAACCAGAGGGAAGGCATAACCCCAGACCTTGAAGTTCACCCACTGCTCGGTCGTGTAAAAGTAAGCAACGTAAGCATTCAATGCCGCCATCGCCAAGCTGTAGACCACCCAAGCAACGGTTAAATTGCGCCACACTGCCTCTGGCAGCGTCATTTGTGCGCCCAGCATGCTTTTGAGGAAGTTCTTTTTGTACACCCACAGCGCAATGCCCAAAGCCAGTGCCATGACGGTGTAGAGCACGGTGGGCTTGACTTTGATGAAACGCTCGTCGTGAAAGCCCAGCGTCAATGCGCCAAAACCCAAAACCAGGGCCAAGGTGACTTTGTGCATGGTGGCCAATTTGCCGTCCAGTTTGTACAAAATTGCCATTTGAACAACAGTGGCCGCCATGATGACGGCGGTGGCGGTGTAGATGTCGTAGGTTTTGTAGGCGACGAAAAACAGCAGAATGGGGAGGAAATCGAGTATTTGCTTCATAGACTTATTGTAAAGGTGCAACTATCTCCGTTCGCTCTGAGCCTGTCGAAGGGTTTTTGAAAACTTCGACAGGCTCAGTCCGAACGGGGGGTAAATCATCGCGGTTTAAAGTCTAAAGAAGCTGAATTCATGCAATAACGCTGACCCGTGGGCGCCGGGCCGTCGGGGAAAACGTGGCCCAGGTGCGCGCCGCAGTCGGCACAGTGCACTTCGGTGCGTTTGCTCCACAGCATGCCGTCCACTTTGGTGCCAACGGCCTCGTTTGACAGGGGGGCGTAGTAGCTGGGCCAGCCCGTGCCGCTGTCGTATTTGGTAGCAGAGTCAAACAAGTCTTTGCCACAGCAGACGCAACTGTAGATGCCGCTTTGCTTGTTGTCAGCGTATTTGCCGCTGAAGGCGCGCTCGGTGGCTTCGTGGCGGGTCACGTCGAAGGCCAAGGGTTCGGCAGCGCCGGCTTTTTGGCGCTCAGCGAGCAGGGCTTTCCATTCAGCGTCGGTTTTTTCAATTGCAAAAGTCATAGAAGAGGTCATAAAAGGCTTTCAGTGTCAGGAAACTTCAAAAACTCATGAAGAGCAGCTGATTTCAATATCTGCCGCCCAATCTGGTGGTAAATCGGCAAAACGCTCGTGTCCAACATGCTCATCATATGGGGCTTGTAGCAGCTTTAACAAGGTTTCGACCTCACTGAAGTCTTTTAGTTTCGCCTTGGCAATGGCTTGTTCACCTAAATAGTTGCGTAAAACGTATTTAGGGTTCGTTTTAAGCATTAAATATGGCTCTAGCCGGTATATTTGTTGATTATTAAGCTCTGAATATTGTAGCATCCATGCATCAAATGATGTTCTGTCAATGAACATGTCACGCAGCAAATCAACGGACTTCCCGTTCATCACATGGCTTAAATTGCGCCAAAACAGGGTGTAGTCCACTTTGTCTTGGGCGAGCAGCTTTTGGATGGTTTCAACCAAAGCCCGGTCGCCTTCAAAAGCTTCCGACGGCTCAGTAAAGCCCAATTTAGCCCGCATTTGCGTCATCAAAGCGTTGGGAAAGGCGGTTTTGTAAGGTTCTAGCGCTGCCAAGGCTAACTCTTGATCTTCTATCAAAGGCAGCAAAGCTTGACCTAGGCAAAACAAGTTCCAATAAGCCACGTTAGGCTGCTTGTTGTAGGCGTAGCGACCCAAACTGTCGGTGTGGTTGCAAATATGGCCGGGGTTGAAGGCATCTAGGAATTGAAAAGGTCCGTAATCGAGGGTTAACCCTAGGATGCTCATGTTGTCCGTGTTCATCACACCGTGGCAAAAGCCGACCGCTTGCCATTTGGCGACCATCTCGGCGGTGCGCAGGCTGACGGCCTCTAGCAGCGCGGCATAGGGGTTGCCAGCGTAGTTGGCTGATTCTCGGCATTTGGGGTAGAAGTTATCTATGACGAAATCGGCCAATTGCTTCAGCTCAGCGTGCATGTTGTTGTGCGAAAAGTGCTCGAATTGACCAAATCGGATGAAACTGGGCGAGGTGCGGGTGACGACGGCGGCGGTTTCAGCTGTTTCGCGGTAGATGGTCGCGTCAGAACCTGTCACGCACAACGCGCGGGTGGTGGCAATGCCTAGGCCGTGCATGGCTTCGGAGCATAAAAATTCGCGAATCGAGCTGCGCAGCACAGCGCGGCCATCGCCGCCGCGCGAGTAGGGTGTTCGGCCAGCGCCTTTGAGTTGGAGTTCGATGCCACCATCTTTGGGTGTGAGTAGCTCACCCAAACTCAAGGCGCGTCCATCGCCCAATTGCCCCGCCCATTGACCAAACTGGTGACCGCTATAAACACTGGCTGCAGGGTGCAAGCCGTCCGGAACATGGCTGCCAGTGACGGTTTCCAGTACTTCCTGATTGCGAAACCAATCTTCGCTCAAACCGAGTTCACGTGCCAAGGCGGCATTGCGGCAAACCCAGTAGGGCGCAGTCAGCACTTGTGGCTGAACGCGGGTTTGGAACGCGCCACCAAGTGTTGAATACTTGGTCAGGTGAATGGCGACGCCATGTAATTGTGCGGTCATGTCATGAATCTTTACATCTATCTTTACAAAGTGGAACCATCTAAAGTCAACCAAGATTGGCGATTTTGGGTTAATGTTGATGTACTAGATCAGGTATCAAAGGAGTTTGTTATGTCACTTATTCGTAAAGTTGGAATTTTAAGTGGTTTGGCTGCAGCAGCGGTTGTCCTTACTGGCTGTGTAGTTGCTCCTGCGCCGTATTACCAGTCGCGTGTCGCGGTGGTTCAGCCTGGTGTTTCAGTGAGTGCCAACGTTGAGTACGTCCAAACTGCGCCCCCACCACCTTACAACGAGGTGGTGACGGTATCGCCGGGCGTTGGTTTTGTTTGGACGCCAGGGCTGTGGTATTGGTCGGGAGGTCGTCACGTGTGGCGCGCTGGCGTTTGGACTCGTCCGCCAGCAGGCTACAGCACTTGGAATAATGGTGGTTGGTACAACACGCCAGGTCGCGGCTGGTACCACAGTGGCGGGCACTGGCGCTGAAATAAACACATTTAAAACTCAGGGTAATTTCTTGTGAACTTGCCTTTTTGAGTGATACTATTCGTTGCAGTCTTGTGCGTTAAAGTCTAAAACGAGGAGTATCACGATGTTGGGTTTGATGCAAAATCAGCCGTTGCTGATTTCAAGTTTGATTGAGTTTGCCGAGCGGCATCACAGAGACGGTGAAATCGTTTCACGTCGTGTAGAGGGCGATTTACATCGCTACACCTACAAAGATTTGGCTGTGCGATCACGTCAAGTCGCTAATGCTTTAGATGGTTTAAATATAGGTTTTAGCGAACGTGTAGCTACATTAGCCTGGAACGGCTATCGCCATATGGAAGTTTACTTTGGTGTGAGTGGTTCAGGTCGCGTGCTTCACACGCTAAACCCGCGCTTACACCCAGACCAAGTGGTGTGGATTGCGAACCACGCCGAAGACCAAGTGCTGTGCTTTGATGCCAGCTTTTTACCCATCGTTCAAGCTGTGCACGCGCGCTGCACCACCATCAAACACTATGTGATGCTGTGTGATGCAGACAAGCTGCCGAAAGATTCTGGCATTTCTAATTTAATCAGCTACGAGGCATGGATAGGCAAACAAAGCAGCGCTTACACATGGCCTGTGTTTGATGAAAACTCAGCTTCCAGCATGTGCTACACCAGTGGCACGACGGGTAACCCGAAAGCAGCTTTATACAGCCATCGCTCTACGGTTTTGCATGCCTATGCTGCGGCTTTGCCAGATGTGATGAACTTGAGCGCGCGTGACAGCGTGCTGCCCGTGGTGCCGATGTTCCATGTCAATGCTTGGGGTATTCCGTACAGCGCGGCGCTGACGGGGTGCAAATTGGTCTTTCCAGGCCCAGCGTTAGATGGCAAATCTGTTTACGATTTGTTGGAGTCAGAGAAAGTGACCTTCGCGGCTGGTGTGCCCACCGTTTGGCAAATGCTAATAGGTCATATGCAAGCCAATGGTTTGCGGTTCAGCACCTTAAAGCGCACTGTGATTGGCGGCTCCGCTTGCCCGCCAGCCATGATCAATGCGTTTAACGATGATTATGGCGTGGATGTTTTGCACGCTTGGGGTATGACTGAGATGTCGCCGCTGGGAACATTGTGTACGCTGAAAAATAAGCATCTCTTGCTCTCCAAAGAAGAGCAAATGAAGATTCGCCTGAAGCAAGGTCGTGCCATTTATGGCATGGACATGAAAATCATTGACGAAGCTGGTAAAGAGTTACCGCACGATGGCAAAGCATTCGGTGATTTGTTGGTCAAAGGCCCTTGGATTGTGGCTGAGTACTTCAAACAAAGCGAAGAACCGTCGCCGAATAGTCCTTTGGTCGATGGCTGGTTTCCAACGGGTGACGTGGCGACGATTGACCCAGATGGCTACATGCAAATCACTGACCGCAGCAAAGATGTCATCAAATCTGGTGGTGAGTGGATCAGCTCCATCGACATTGAAAACATAGCCGTCGCACACCCTGCGGTGGCGATGGCTGCATGTATCGGTGTCTACCATCCCAAATGGGATGAGCGCCCGATTATTGCGGTGGTAAGGAAACCTGGAGCTGACGTCTCCCGCGAAGCCTTGATTGCTTATTACGAAGGTAAAACAGCAAAGTGGCAAATTCCAGATGATGTTGTGTTTGTTGACGCGATTCCTTTGGGTGCAACTGGAAAAATGCTAAAAACCAAATTACGCGAAACCTTGAAAGACTACAAACTTCCTCAAAGTTAGCTGTACTTTTAGTCGCATTGGCGATAGTTCTAGGGCAATCCCTGAGACTGATTTGCAAAATTAGAGTTAACCTTTGGTTTGTACTTTTAAATGGAGTGAATATGAAATTTGCATTGAAAGCGGTTACGGCTAGCGTAGTCTTGATGACCTGTGGTTTGGTATTTGCACAAACAGCTAAGCCTGCTGCAAAACCTGCGCCGGCGGCAGCAGCTACATCATCGACGGCACCTTCAGAAACCAAAGGTCAAACCGTCAAAATTGCCATGATTGAGGGCTTGTCTGGCGCGTTTGCCAATGTGGGTCAAAACCAGCTCAAAAGCTATCAGTTTGTAGCAGAGCGCTTGTCTGGTGCTAAAAATCCAGCTGGTGTGAATTTTGAATTTGTTGCGTTTGACAACAAAGGCTCTCCGCAAGCTTCTTTGGATCAACTCAAAGCGGCTATCGATCAAGGTTTTCGCTATGTGACGCAAGGCAACAGCTCTGCAGTGGCTGGCGCCTTGTCGGACGCTATTACCAAGCACAATGAGCGTAATCCTGGCAAAGAAGTTGTTTACCTCAACTACGCGGCTGTAGATCCAGCATTGACCAACGAGCGTTGCAGCTTCTGGCACTTTCGCCTAGATGCGGACACGTCGATGAAGATGGAAGCTTTGACCAGCTTTATGAAAGACGAAGCCAAAGTTAAAAACGTTTATTTGATTAACCAGAATTACGCACATGGTCAGCAAGTGGCCAAGTATTTCAAAGAAGGCATTGCGCGTAAACGCCCTGATGTGAAGATTGTTGGTGAAGACTTGCATCCAATCGCGCAAGTTAAAGATTTCTCACCGTATGTGGCCAAGATTAAAGCAGCGGGTGCTGATGCCATCGTCACTGGCAACTGGGGTACGGACATGACGCTGCTTGTCAAGGCATTGAACGATGCTGGGATGAAGTTGCCGCTTTATGCTTACTATGCTGGTGTATCAGGCACGCCGACTGCATTGGCGCAAGGAACAGACATGAATGTGAGTCAAGTGGCGATTAGTCATTCAAACTTCACAGGTGATTTGCGCCAATTGCGTAATGACTTTAAAGCAAAGTTCAATGACGACTATTACACTTTCCAGACTTATTTGAGTGTTTCTATGCTGGCTCAAGGTATGGCGAATGCGAAGAGTATCGATCCTGTCAAAGTGGCTTTTGCCATGGAAGATATGACATTCAAAGGCATCAGCGGCGAAGCAAAAATGCGCAAAGCTGACCACCAGTTGCAACAGCATATCTACATTAGCAAATGGACAAAAGCGACAGCAAAAGACCCGTACAGCGAGGAGAACACAGGATTTAACTTTGCTGTGGTCAAAGCTTTAGAGCCGTATGTTTCTTCCACGCCAACCTCTTGCCAGATGAAGCGCCCATCTTGATAAACAGCTTAGCTGCAGTAATACAGCTTGCTTTCAAGTTTTAAATGGGGCACGGTGTGCTCCATTTTTTTTACTGAATAAACATTATGGAATTCTTCACTAGTTCACTGCTCAACGGGATTAGCTACGGCTTATTGCTTTTTATGCTTAGCTCTGGGCTGACGCTTATCTTCAGCATGATGGGCGTGCTCAATTTTGCGCATGCCAGTTTCTACATGTTGGGCGCATTTTTTGCATATACCGTCACGCAATTTTTAGGTTTCTGGGTTGCATTATTCATTGCCCCCTTGATTGTTGGGGTTGTCGGTGCTGGATTTGAACGCTACTTTTTGCGTAAGGTTCACCCCTTTGGCCATGTACCAGAATTGCTGATTACATTTGGCTTGGCCTTTATATTGCTGGAGCTCGTGCAATTGGTTTGGGGTAGAGCGTCCTTGGATTATCGTGTTCCTGCAGCCTTAGACGGTCCTTTGTTTTCGGTATTTGGCACACAGTTCCCAAAATATCGAGCTTTTATGATGTTTGTTGCTTTGATGATGTTGCTTTCAATCTGGTTGCTTTTGACCAGGACTCGAATTGGGTTGGTGATTCAAGCTGCGTTGACTCATCCTGAAACAGTACAAGCACTTGGGCACAATGTCCCGCGCGTATTTATGCTCGTGTTTGGTGGAGGTGCGGCTTTGGCAGGGCTTGCTGGCGTGATTGGTGGCAATGCGTTTGTGACTGAGCCTGGGATGGCGGCAACTGTTGGCTCTATTATTTTTGTAGTAGTCGTTGTGGGTGGTTTGGGTTCACTGGGCGGGGCGTTGTTGGCGTCTCTGCTGATTGGGGTTGTGCAAACTTTTGCCGTGGGAATCGATTCTTCATTGGTGGGCGCCGCTTCATTGATGGGTGTTGCTGTTACGCCGAGTACTTTTGGGTATGAGTTTTTGTCGCTCAAAGTAAGTCAAGTCGCACCGATCATGCCCTATTTGTTTATGGTGTTAATTCTGATTTTTAGACCCAAAGGTCTTCTAGGTACGAGAGAGGGTTAAACCATGTCAAAACAAACTTTTGAATTTAAGCCGCTCAATATAGGACGAATACTTGTCTGGAGTTCGTTTGCGTTGGTGCTGCTGCTTGCCCCCTTGCTTTTCACAAGTTCGCTGTCGCACACCATGCTGAGCCAGATGGGTATTTTTATCATTATTTGCTTGAGCTACAACATACTGTTAGGTCAAGGCGGTATGCTGAGTTTTGGTCATGCTGTGTATTCGGGATTGGGGGCCTTTATGGCCATACATACGATAAACATGATCAGCTCGGGAGCATTGCCTTTGCCAGTGAGTTTGGTGCCAATTGTGGGTGGACTAACGGGGTTGGTGTTTGCCGCTATCTTTGGCTCGGTTACTGTTAAAAAAGCAGGAACGCCGTTTGCCATGATTACTCTGGGTATTGGTGAGTTGATTTGGGCAATGTCATTGATGTTCCCAGGCTTTTTTGGTGGTGAAGGCGGCGTTAGCGGTAACCGAGTGACGGGGAGTTCTCCTTTCGGAATCACGTTTGGACCCCAAATCCAGCTGTATTATCTGATTGCAATTTATACCTTTGTGTGTACGGCGCTCATGTTTGCTTTAACGCGAACTCCTTTGGGGCGCATGTTGAATGCTGTGCGTGACAACCCAGAACGTGTCGAGTTTGTAGGCTATGACACACAACGTGTGAGGTACATCGCTTTCATCATCGCTGGTTTTTTTGCAGGCATTGGTGGTGCATTGGCGGCCTTGAATTTTGAAATTGTCACCTCTGAAAACGTCAGTGGTCCGCGTTCTGCTGTGTTTTTGCTGTTTACTTTTTTGGGGGGTGCCACTTTCTTCTTTGGTGCGATCATTGGTGGCATTTTGTCTGTGCTTGCCTTTGTTTTGTTCAGTGAGTTGACCAAAGCTTGGTTGCTTTACCTCGGGTTGCTCTTCTTGTTCATGGTCATGTATGCGCCTGGTGGCATTGCCAGTTTGATCATGATGAATTTGCGAGTCGCTTCTTTCGGAAAACTTAAACCGCTGCTTGGCAAGTACTTGATACTTTTCTTGTCTGGTTCAGTGGTGCTCATGGGTTTGGCTGCCATGGTTGAAATGGTTTATCACATGCAGTTGAACCAAGCGATTGGACCCGAACTCACTTTTTTAAAAATTGGTTTGAATACCAAAAGTGTGGCAAGTTGGGCGGGTGCCACTGCAGTGATGTTGTTGGGCTTGTCTGTGTTTGAGTTCACGCGTAGACGCTTTGCTGTTCAATGGAGTTTGGCGCAAGAATTTATTGAAAACGAGATTAAACGGAGGGAGTCGTTATGAGCTCCTATGCATTGCAGCTTAAAGATCTGCGGAAAAGCTTTGGTAAAAGTGAAATTATTCGTGGCGTGAATCTAGATATTCCAGTTGGCGAGCGTTTAGCCATTATTGGCCCCAATGGTGCTGGTAAGTCAACTTTGTTTAACTTGATCAGTGGTCGTTTTCAGCCTACCAGTGGCGATGTGCTGCTGCATGGGCAACGCATCAATGGCAAAAAACCCTTTGAAATCAATCGGCTGGGTCTGTCGCGCAGTTTTCAAATCACGAACATCTTTCCTAAGCTGAGTGTGTTTGAAAATTTACGCTGCAGCGTATTGTGGAGCTTGGGTTACAAATACACGTTCTTGAAATTTTTGGCAGATTTGGATGATGCCAATGCCAGAACGGAGGAATTGATGTTCATGATCAAGCTCGATAAAAAGCGAGATGTTTTAGCGGCAAATTTGACCTATGCCGAGCAGCGGGCTTTAGAAATTGGCGTCACCATCGGTGGTGGCGCCAGCGTCGTGCTGTTGGATGAACCTACAGCTGGCATGAGTAAGACAGAGACGGCGCGGTTCATCGGTCTTATTAAAGAAGTAACCGTTGGCAAAACGCTGTTAACGGTTGAGCATGACATGGGCGTTGTTTTTGGCTTGGCGGATAAAATCGCCGTGGTTGTTTATGGTGAAGTGCTCGCCTATGACACGCCTGAAGCCGTTCGCGCGAATCAACGTGTGCAAGAGGCCTATCTTGGTTCTTCCGTTGCTGATGAGCAAGGAGCGCACCATGCTTAATATCGAAAATCTACACGCTTATTACGGTAAGAGCCATGTCTTGCATGGTGTTTCCTTCAATATTCAAGCTGGTGAAATCGTTGCCTTGCTTGGCCGCAATGGTTCTGGCAGGTCAACCACCGCCAAGGCTATTATGGGCTTGGTAGATTGGCAAGGCAGTCTATCTTGGAAAGGCACACCACTCAACGGTAAAAAAGCTTTTGAAATAGCGCATCTCGGCATTGGCTACGTTCCTGAAAACCGCGATATTTTTCCCACTTTAACGGTGCGACAAAATTTATTATTGGGTCAAAAGGGTGTTGGTAAGGGTAGCCGGTGGTCATTTGACGATATGTTTGCGATGTTCCCGCGACTGAAGGAGCGTGAGCATACCGAAGCTGGTGTGTTATCTGGCGGTGAGCAGCAAATGCTTACCCTTTGTCGCACATTGATGGGCGATCCTGATCTCATCATCATTGACGAGCCCACAGAAGGCTTAGCGCCAAAAATTGTGGAGTTGGTGGGTGAATATCTGAAGACCTTGCGGTCAAAAGGCGTCTCTGTCTTGCTAATTGAACAAAAACTGACCATTGCCATGGCCATTTCGGACCGTGCCTTGGTGATGGGCCATGGCAGTATCGTTTTTGAAGGCACGCCCGATTCGTTACGACAAGACGCTAGCATCCGCAAAGAATGGCTGGAAGTCTAAATTTAGAGATTCCCTCACTTGTCCCTGCGGGGACATTTTGTAGTTTGAAACTCTAGGATTTTCACTACAATGGGTAAAAAAGAACGACCGTTCTATTTTATTGGTTTTATAGTTTTAGAAGGAATATCAGCATGACAGCGCAATACAAAGTCCATGGCAACGTGGCGGTCATTACTTTGGACAATCCACCAGTCAACGGACTGGGTTTGGCAACTCGTCAGGGTATTGCTGACGGTTTAGCGCAAGCAAATAATGACGCTGCCGTCACTTCAATTGTAATTGCCGGCGCTGGAAAAGCGTTTTCAGGTGGAGCCGACATCAAAGAGTTTGGCAGCCCAAAAGCTTTACAGGAGCCGAATTTATTGAGCGTCATTTTGGCCGTTGAAAATTCATCTAAGCCTGTAGTTGCTGCCATGCACAGTGTTGCCATGGGTGGTGGTTTAGAGTTGGCTTTGGGCTGTCATTACCGTATTGCTGCGCCTGGTTGTAGCATTGCTTTGCCTGAAGTTAAGCTAGGCTTGGTTCCGGGCGCAGGTGGCACGCAAAGATTGCCACGCGTTATAGGCGTTGAAGCTGCTTTGAACATGATGGTCAGTGGCGAGCCTGTGAAAAGCGAGTTGTTGGCGCAATTACCCGGTCAAAAGTTGTTTGACAAGTTGTCAGCTTCGCCAGAGTCTTTGGCTGAAGAAGCCATGGCGTTCGCGCAATCCGTAGCAGCGGTTCGGCCATTGCCTTTGGTGCGTAACTTACCGTGCAAGCATCCTTTGGGCGACGCCTACTTCGGTTTTGCTGGCAATATGGTCAAAGGCATGTCGAAAAATTATCCTGCACCGATGAAGTGTGTAGAAGCTGTGATTGCCGCAACCAAGCAAAAGTTTGATGCTGGTATGCGCGTAGAGCGTGACTTGTTTATCAACCTCATGCTGACGCCTGAAAGCAAAGCATTGCGCCATATATTTGTGGCTGATCGTGCTGCTTCAAAAATACCTGATGTACCAGCAGATACGCCTCAGCGCGATATCAAATCCATAGCTGTCGTTGGTGCGGGAACCATGGGTGGTGGCATCGCTATGAATTTTTTGAATGCGGGCATTCCCGTCAAAATGCTGGAAATGAAGCAAGACGCTTTGGACCGTGGTGTTGCAACTATTCGTAAAAATTACGAAGCACAGGTCAAAAAAGGCAAACTCAAGCAAGACAAGTATGACCAGCGCATGAGCTTGTTAAGCACAACGCTCAGCTACGATGATTTGAAAGACGCGGACATGGTCATTGAGGCGGTGTTTGAGGAAATGGGTGTCAAAGAGGCGGTTTTCAAAGAGCTTGACCGTGTGATGAAGCCGGGAGCCATCTTGGCCAGCAACACCTCAACATTAGATTTGAACAAAATCGCCAGTTTTACCAAACGTCCGCAAGACGTGATTGGTACACACTTCTTCAGCCCCGCCAATGTTATGAAGTTGCTTGAAGTTGTTCGTGGTGAAAAGACGGCAAAAGACGTTTTAGCTACGATTATGGCATTGGGTAAAAAGATCAAGAAAACTTCGGTTGTGTCAGGCGTGTGTGATGGCTTCATTGGCAATCGCATGATTGAGCAGTATGGTCGTCAAGGTGGTTTTTTACTGGACGAGGGCTGTACGCCAGCGCAAGTCGATAAAGCCATGGAGAACTTTGGTTTTGCGATGGGGCCGTTCCGTATGGGCGACTTGGCGGGTAATGACATTGGTTGGGCCATTCGCAAGCGCCGTGTTGTTGAAAAGCCAAACATGAAGTACAGCAAAACGGCAGATTTATTGTGTGAAAAAGGTCGCTTTGGTCAAAAAACAGGTGCTGGTTGGTATGACTACATCGCTGGCAAACGCGATGCAGTGCCAAACGCAGAAGTAGTAGCCATGATTGAGGCACATCGAAAATCTTTAGGTATCACGCCACGCAAAATTTCAGACGAGGAGATCGTACAGCGGTTGGTCTACGCTTTGGTCAATGAGGCGGCGCATATTCTTGAAGAGGGTATTGCCACCAAGGCCAGCGATATTGATATGGTTTATCTCATGGGCTACGGCTTTCCGATCTACCGTGGCGGTCCAATGAACTATGCCGACCAAGTTGGCCTGTTCAACGTCGTGCAAAGCATGAATAAATTTGCGCAAAACCCATTGGATGATGCAGCATTTTGGAAGCCCGCACCGCTCTTGGCTAAGTTGGTTGCTGAAGGCAAAACATTCAACTAAGTATTTAACCAAGCTTGTAGTCAATAAATCGCAAGCCAACAGAATAAGGAAATATCATGACATCAGCAGTAATCGTTTCTACCGCTCGTACACCTTTAGCTAAAAGCTGGAAGGGTTCTTTCAATATGACGCATGGCGCAACATTGGGCGGCCATGCTGTAGAGCATGCTGTCAAACGCGCAGGCATCGAAGGAGCTGAGGTTGACGACGTGATCATGGGTTGTGCTACGCCAGAGGGTGCTACGGGTGCGAACATTGCTCGCCAAGTGGCTTTGCGTGCGGGTTTACCTATCACCACGTCGGGTATGACGGTTAACCGCTTTTGCTCTTCAGGCCTGCAAACCATTGCCTTAGCCGCACAACGCATCATTGCCGGCGAAGGTGATGTCTATGTAGCTGGCGGTGTAGAAAGTATTTCATGTGTTCAGCAAGAAATGAACACGCACATGCTGGCGGATGCTTGGCTGGTGAAAAACAAGCCAGAAATCTACTGGAACATGTTGCAAACTGCTGAACAAGTCGCAAAACGCTACGGTATCAGCCGTGAAGCGATGGACGAATATGGTGCAGCTAGTCAACAAAAAGCAGTGGCTGCTTTGGCTGCCGGCTACTTTCAAGCAGAGATTGCACCTATCACTGTGACCATGGGGGTTGCAGATCCAGTGATGGGTTTGACGACCAAGCAAGTGACGGTTAGCAACGACGAAGGTATTCGTGATGGCACCACCAAAGAAGGTATCGCCGGTTTACGTTCAGCCCTGCCAGGTGGTTTAATTTCTGCCGGCAATGCCAGCCAATTTTCAGATGGCGGTGGCGCATGCGTGATCATGAACGAAACTGTTGCGGAGAAAAAAGGATTAAAACCTTTAGGTCGTTTCCTTGGCTTTGCTGTGGCAGGTTGTGAGCCTGATGAGATGGGGATTGGCCCTGTATTTGCAATCCCTAAGGTTCTGGCGCGTTTGGGTCTCAAAGTCGGCGATATTGATTTGTGGGAATTGAACGAAGCCTTTGCTGTTCAAGTTATTTATTGCCGCGATAAATTGGGCATTCCTGCAGATCGTTTGAATGTCAATGGTGGCGCGATAGCTGTCGGCCATCCTTACGGCGTCAGCGGTCAACGTTTAACTGGCCATGCCTTGATCGAAGGTAAACGCCGTGGCGCCAAACGCGTGGCTGTGACTATGTGTATTGGTGGCGGTATGGGCGCTTGTGGAATTTTTGAAGTGCTCTAATATTTAAAATCATTTAATAAATATAAAAAAGTAGTTTTCAATACTAGTCATGATTTTAAAAATATGAGTTTACGAAAAACCCTAGATTTTTTACTCTACCAATGGCTAGATGTTGAATCACTGAACAAGCGTGAGCGCTTCACCGATCATTCGCGTGAAACCTTCGATGCCGTTTTAGACACTTGCGAGCGTATCGCTCGCGAGAAGTACGCACCCTTCAACCGACTAGTAGATGCGCAAGAGCCGCAGTTTGATGGCGAAAAAGTCATCTTGCCGCAGGCTACGCATGATGCGCACGCTGCCTATGTCGCTTCTGGCATGCTTAGCGCCGCGCAAGACTATGCATTAGATGGCATGCAACTGCCTTACGCCGTAGAAGCTGCGGCCAACGCATTTTTTGCCTGCGCATCCGTCAGCATAGGCTCAAATATGTTGACGGCGGGTAATGCAGGTTTGCTCTTGGTGCATGGCACGGATAAGCAAAAAGAAGTTTTCGCCAACAATGAATTTTCAGGTCGTTGGGCTGGCACCATGTGCTTGAGTGAGCCACAAGCTGGCTCAAGCTTGTCAGACATCACCACACGTGCCACCCCAGACATTGGCGGTACTTTGGGGGATGATTGGCAAAGCGACGCCTTAGGACCACGCTACCGCCTCAAAGGCAACAAGATGTGGATTTCTTCGGGTGACCACGAGTTGACCGAAAACATCATTCACCTTGTGCTAGCTAAAATTCCTGATACGTCAGGAAAATTGGTCGCAGGCACACGCGGTATTTCTTTGTTCATCGTCCCTAAAAAGATGGTGAATGAACAATCACAGTTGACAGGGGAGCGTAACGATGTGGCCTTGGCGGGGTTGAACCACAAGCTGGGCTGGCGCGGCACGACGAACACGTTGCTTAATTTTGGCGAAGGTAAATTCACGCCTGGTGGTCAAGCTGGTGCAATAGGATACCTTGTTGGCAAACCGGGCGAAGGTTTGCGCTGCATGTTTCACATGATGAACAAAGCGCGTATTGGTGTGGGAACTGCTGCAACCATGCTCGGTTTGGCTGGCTACTACGCCTCACTAGACTATGCCAAAAACCGGCCACAAGGTCGCGTCCTAGGTGCTTCAGGGAAAGATGCATCGCAGCCGCAGGTTCGTATCATTGAGCATGCAGATGTCAAACGCATGCTGCTTGCACAAAAATCGTATTGCGAAGGTGCCTTGGCGTTAGAGCTTTACTGTGCCCGTATGGTCGACGAAGAAATGACAGGTGATGTAGCCTCTGCTGAAGAAGCTCGACTTATCTTAGAAGTGTTGATGCCGATTGCAAAGAGCTGGCCTAGCGAATGGTGCTTAGAGGCCAACAGTTTGGCCATTCAAATTCACGGTGGCTACGGCTACACGCGTGATTTCCCGGTTGAGCAATATTGGCGCGATAACCGTTTGAACATGATTCATGAAGGAACGCACGGTATTCAAGCGGCTGATCTGCTTGGTCGTAAAGTGCTCATGGAAGGTGGGAAGGCTTGGCAGTTGTTGATGCAAAGAATAGGGGCAACGAGCAAACGTGCGGCGCAGTTTCCTCAACTTGTTGGATATGCGGGTGACTTAGATAATGCGGTTATAGCCGTGAATGATGCAACCAGAGCGGCATGGTCAACTGCAAATCCCAATGAAGCCTTAGCCAATGCCGTGCCCTACATGCAAGCTTTTGGGCATATGGTTATTGCTTGGATGTGGTTGGATGTAGCTATAAATAAAATAGCTGTTCAAGCAATAAATACGCCGGCTATGGTTTATTTTTATCATTATGAATTACCTAGAATAGCCGCTTGGTTGAAGGTGGTTGCCAGCCGCGATTTGACCTGTGCCAATATGGCTGAAGATGATTTTTAAATTGGATAGCTACTTAACTTGGAGTAAACATGGCACGTACGATTCAACAACTTTTTGATCTCAAAGGACAAACCGCTTTGGTCACGGGTGGCTCACGTGGTCTAGGTCTGCAAATGGCGCACGCTTTGGGTGAGGCGGGTGCTAAAGTGATCGTCAGTTCGCGCAAAGCCGAAGATTTGATGCAGGCAGTGGCAGAGCTCAAAGCTGCAGGCATTGATGCAGATTGGATTGCTGCAGATTGCGGCAAAGAGGCTGATATTCGCGCACTGGCTGAAGAAAGCATCAAACGCATGGGGCACATTGATATTTTGGTCAACAATGCAGGCGCGGCTTGGGGTGCACCAGCCGAAGACCACCCTGTCGAAGCGTGGGACAAAGTCATGAATCTCAATATTCGTGGCTACTTCATCCTGAGCCAACATGTCGCCAAGCTCAGCATGATTCCTAGAAAATCAGGTCGCATCATCAACATTGCATCTATCGCCGGCTTGAATGGCAACCCGGCTGGCATGCAGACCATTGCTTACAACACGTCTAAAGGCGCAGTTGTCAACTTCACCCGTACGTTGGGTGCAGAGTGGGGCGCACACAACATAACCGTCAACGCCATTTGTCCGGGCTTTTTCCCAAGCCGTATGACGATAGGAACTCTGAAAGCTTTAGGCGAAGACAAGCTCATTGGTGGCACGCCCTTGCAGCGCTTGGGCGATGACGAAGATTTGAAAGGGCTTACTTTGCTGTTTGCTTCTGCAGCGGGTAAGCACATCACGGGCCAATGGATGGCGGTTGACGGTGGCGTGTCTGTCGTGACTGGTGGTTAATACGGTATTTTTTATGGCTAATGCATCATGAACTTTGAAAAATATGCGTTGAGCTTTGGTGTGGAAATACCCTTCGTTCAGCTCTTGGGTTTTGAACTCATGTTGTTTGAAGGTGGTCATTCGCAAATCAACTACGACCCAAAACCTAAGCATCTCAATTCTTTTAATGTCGTGCATGGCGGCGCAAGCATGACGCTGCTGGATGTGACCATGGCAGTAGCTGCTCGCAGCGTTTCGCCTGAGATGGGTGTGGTCACCATTGAGATGAAAACCAGCTTCATGCGAGCAGCCAAAGGTCCATTGGTCGCTAAAGGTAAGCTGATTCACCGAACAGCGACGATGGCATTTACCGAAGCCAGTATTTTTGACGCTGAAGACAAAATTTGCGCGCATGCGACGGGCACATTTAAATATGTCAAACGCTTGGTGACTGGGACCAAAAGCAGCCATCCACTCAATACGATTTCCACCGATTAGCTTTCAGTATTTAAGGATGAACCATGCCAATTAACTTACAAATTCATCTAGACAATCGCCCTACCGGTGCTGCTGTTGTAAGTAATTTCAAGCAAGTTAGCAGCGAGACGCCAGCTTTACAAGATGGCGAGGTGCTGGTGCAGCATCACTTCCTTAGTCTAGATCCTTACATGCGTGGCCGCATGAACGACAGCAAGAGCTACGCGGCGGCCCAGCCCTTGGGGCAGGTCATGGGCGGAGGCACATCGGGTGTGATTGTAGAAAGCCGACATGCCAAGTTCGCGGTTGGCGACAAGGTGGTTGGCATGGGAGGTTGGCAGCAATACAGCGTGGTGGATGCCAACGCTGTGGGTGCTTTACGCAAGGTGGATACAACACACATTCCCTTGAGTGCTTATCTGGGCTCAGTGGGTATGCCAGGCGTTACCGCTTGGTATGGTTTGATGAAAATTTGCGAACCCCAAACGGGTCAAACCATCGCCGTCAGTGCTGCCAGCGGTGCCGTTGGCAGCGTGGTCGGTCAACTGGCCAAGGCCAAAGGCTGCCGTGTGGTCGGTTTTGCTGGTGGCGCGGACAAATGCAAATACGTGGTGGATGAACTGGGTTTTGATGCCTGTATTGATTACAAAGCCTATCCCGATTCAAAAGCGCTTTACACGGCGCTCAAAGACGTCACGCCAGATGGCATCGATGGCTATTTTGAGAATGTGGGTGGTGTGATTTTGGATGTGGTGCTCAGCCGCATGAATGCCTTTGGCCGTATTGCACTGTGCGGCATGATCGCCGGCTACAACGGTGACCCCGTGCCCATCACGCAACCACAGTTGTTTTTGATGAATCGTCTGACCATGCGTGGTTTTATTGTGTCCGAGCATATGGAGCACTGGCCTGAGGCGTTGAAAGAATTGGGTGGCCTAGTCGCTACGGGCAAGCTCAAATTCCGTGAATCCATCGCTCAGGGTATTGAGTCTGCACCAGAGGCTTTTCTGGGCTTGCTCAGCGGCAAAAACTTTGGCAAGCAGTTGGTCAAACTGGTCTGAAACGGTCTGCGTGCAGGGTCGTGCAAAGGAGTCTTATGCAAACCACCCACGATGTATTGAACCAGGCCACAGCGTTGGTTGATTACAACCTGTTGACAGGGAATCGATCGCTTCTGTCTGCTTTGAAGTTCAATGCGCCGAACTTGGATATTGCCGAGTTAATTCAGCTGGGGCAAACCTTGGGTACCGTCGAGATGCAAACCCATGCGCGGTTGGCTAATGTGCACCCTCCGCAACTTCATAGCCATGACCGTTTTGGGCAACGTATTGACCAAGTTGAATTTCATCCCAGTTACCACGCCTTGATGGATGCGGCTGTGGGCGCTGGTTTGCATGGAACACCCTGGGCAGAGGCGATAACCCAGCCAGATTCACATGTGAAACGTGCGGCAGGCTTCATGCTTTTTACGGAGCTGGAACCGTCCATCCTCTGTCCTATTTCAATGACCTATGCGGTCACACCCGCACTTCGGGGCAATGCCGCCATCGCTGCCGATTGGTCGGCCAAACTGGCGAGTCGCACTTACGATGCTCGATTTTTAGGCTTTGCCCATAAAAACAGCGTCACTATGGGCATGGGCATGACCGAGAAGCAGGGTGGCTCTGACGTGCGAGCCAACACCACGCAAGCGACGTTTGAGGGCGATGACGCTTGGGGCAAGCGCTACACCCTGGTGGGGCATAAATGGTTTTTTTCCGCACCCATGTGCGATGCCTTTTTGGTCTTGGCGCAAACGGCGAGCGGGTTGAGTTGTTTTTTCATTCCGCGAATATTGCCGGATGACAGCACCAACGCCATCCACATCCAACGCCTGAAAGACAAACTGGGTAACAAAGCCAACGCCAGTTCAGAAGTTGAATTTCACAATGCGACCGCTTGGCTGGTGGGAGATGAAGGGCGCGGTATCACGCAAATCCTGGAGATGGGCACCATGACACGTTTGGACTGCGCCTTGGGTACCAGCGGTTTGATGCGCCAGGCGCTGAGCATTGCGCTCAACCACACCCAGCAGCGACAAGCGTTTGGCAAACCTTTGATAGAGCAGCCGTTGATGCGCAACGTGTTGGCCGATTTGGCACTGGAAAGCGAAGCCGCCACGGCCTTGTCCATGCGGCTGGCGCGCGCGTTTGACAAACCCAACGAAGAACATGAACGTGTGATGAGCCGCTTGTTGACGCCAATTGCGAAATTCTGGATTTGCAAGCGGGGTAGCTTGTTTGCACAGGAAGCTATGGAATGCTTGGGTGGTAACGGTTATGTAGAAGAGGGCGGTGAGGGTATCATGGCGCGTATCTACCGTGAAATGCCGCTCAACTCCATTTGGGAAGGGGCTGGCAACATCATGGCGATTGATCTTTTGCGTGCGCTGCGTAAGGCCGATGTTGTGTCTGCGCTGACCAAGGAGCTGGCGCCCGCCAAAGGCGCGCAACGCGCCTTGGATCATCTGGCAGCAACATTGCCGTCCCGGATTGATGACGCCACTGAAGTAGAAGCACGCCGGCTCGCCCAAGACGTCGCGCTGGCAGTGCAAGCCAGCTTGTTGTACCAAACCGCACCAGAAGCCGTGTTTACTGCTTTCTGTCAATCTCGTTTAGGTGGTGACTGGGGGCAGACTTTTGGCACTTTGGGTGTGCAGACTGACTTTGACACCATCATCCAGCGTGCCCTGCCTCGTTAATCAACACTTTAGCAAATAACTACACCGTAATTACCATGTCCGACATCATTCTGCATCATTACCCAAATTCACCTTTTTCTGAAAAGATAAGACTCATTTTTGGCTACAAGGGTTTGAACTGGCAGTCCGTCATCATTCCGCCCATCATGCCTAAGCCTGATGTGGTGGCCTTGACGGGTGGTTACCGTAAAACACCTTTCATGCAGATTGGTGCGGATATTTATTGCGACAGCGCCTTGATTTGCGACGTGCTGGAAAAAATACAACCCAACCCGACGCTGTACCCAGAGCATCAAAAAGGTGCAGCGCGCATCATTGCCCAGTGGGGTGACACCACATTGTTTTGGGCAGCCATGGGCTACAATTTTAGCCCAGCTGGCTCTGCACAAATGTTTGGCATTGACAGCCCACATGCGACTGAAGCCATGGAGAATGCAAAAATATTTGCGGAAGACCGCGCCAAAATGCGCTCTGGCATGCCGCGCTTGCCTGCAGCTGATGCCGCCGCAAGCTACAAATCATACTTGCGACGCATTTCAAATATGTTGCTTGAGCATCCATATTTAATGGGTGACAAGCCTTGCATCGCAGACTTTGCCGTTTATCACCCGTTGTGGTTTACAAGACATCGCACATCTGTCATGGCGGGTATTTTCGGCGCAACGCCGAATGTGTTGACCTGGATGGATCGCATGGCAGCGATTGGTCATGCGCAGAGTAGTAAATTGAATGCTATAAATTCAATAGCAATATGTGAAAATAATATACCGGCTAGCATTGAAAGTGATGATATAAGTTCAATTTTTCAAGATGAGCATGGCATACCACTAGGTAGCACAGTCACTATAACCAGCGAATCCTTTGGACCTGAGCCGACGCAAGGTGAACTTATCGCCGCGACACGTATGCATTACACCTTACGCAGACATGATGAACGCGTTGGCGAGGTTCATGTGCATTTTCCACGTATCGGCTATGTCATGAAGAAAGTGGCAGTTTAGTCTTATTCGTTGTATTAATTTCAATTGCTTTACTCATTCAGGAAAGTTTGCATGATCTCCAATTTCAAGAACAAAACCGCCGTATTGACAGGTGCCGGCTCCGGCTTTGGCCTGGAGTGTGCCCGCATCGGAGCCAAACTGGGCATGAACATCGTTTTGGTCGATGTTCAGCAAGATGCGCTGGACAAAGCCACGGCTGAAATCACCGCAGAAGCCGCCCAGTTCGGCGGCCAAGTCATGTCGTTCAGGCTGGATATCTCCAAAGCCGCCGAGGTGGAGGCCATGGGCCAAGCCGTGTTCACCAAGCTGGGGGCGCCCCATTTTGTGTTCAACAACGCTGGCGTAGGCGCGGGCGGTTTGATCTGGGAAACCACGTTGAAGGATTGGGAGTGGGTGCTGGGTGTCAATGTCATGGGTGTGGCGCATGGTGTGCGCGTTTTCACGCCGATGATGCTGGATGCCGCCAAGAAAGACCCAGCTTACCAAGGCCATATCGTCAACACTGCCAGCATGGCGGGCTTGCTCAACGCCCCCAACATGGGCGTCTACAACGTCAGCAAACATGCTGTTGTTGCCTTGACTGAAACACTCTACCAAGATTTGAAACTGGTGACAGATCAAATCAGCGCCTCCGTGTTGTGCCCCTTCTTTGTGGCAACCGGTATTTCTCAAAGCCACCGCAACAAACCGGGTGAATTTGTCAGTGATGACGCTAAACCCACCAAGAGCCAGCTCATCGGCCAAGCCATGAGCAACAAAGCGGTGGGTTCAGGCAAGGTCAGCGCGGCCGATGTGGCGCAAAAAGTGTTTGATGCGATGGCGAATGACCAGTTCTACATCTACAGCCACCCCAAAGCGCTGGCTTCTGTGCAAACGCGGATGGAGGATGTGGTGCAAATTCGCAACCCGACCAACCCGTTTGCAGGCAAACCGGAAATTGGCGAAGCCTTGAAAGCCGCACTGCGCGCAGACTAGCCTTCTATTCCCTAAAATGGATGCATGACCACCGATAACCTTATTGATCCGCTTACTAAGACTGCATCCAGCACCGTTCGCGGTGCCTGCCCG
>JANPIC010000185.1:0-6087 GCA_031424795.1 Polaromonas sp.
CTTTTTGCAGCGCGGCGGACAAATTGTTGACCACGGCGTCAGGCGTACCGGCGGGGGCGACGAGCACGTTCCATTCGTACACCTCAGCACCCGTCACGCCAGACTCGGCCAGCGTGGGCACATCGGGCAGGATGGCGGAGCGCTTGGAACCGGTCATCGCCAAGGCGCGCAAGCGGCCAGACTGGATATGCCCCAGCGTGGACGCCAGGTTGCCAAAAAACACAGGGACTTGGCCACCGACCACGTCGTTCAAAGCTGGGCCGCCGCCTTTGTAGGGGATGTGTGCCATCTGCACTTTGGCGGCAGATTCAAACATCGCACCAGCCAAATGTTGCGCCGAGCCGTTGCCGGACGAGGCAAAAGCGACGGCGTCTTTGCGGGCGCTGGCTGCAGTAATCAGATCTTTGACCGATTTGGCTGGGAATTGAGCGTTGACCAGCACGACGTTGGGGAACAATGCCGTCACGCCAATTGTTTTGAAGGCTTTGTCGGTGTCATAGGGCAGCTTGGGGTAGAGCGCAGGGTTGACGGCGAATGAGGAAGCGTCAAACATCAACGTGTAGCCATCAGCAGCGGACTTGGCAACGGCAGACGCGCCAATTTGACCGCTGGCGCCGGGTTTGTTTTCAACGATGACGGACGCGCCCAGTGCCTCGCCCAGCTTGGGTGCCAGCAGCCGTGGCATGGTGTCCGCGCCGCCGCCGGGCGGGTAGGTGACGACGATGGAAATGGGTTTGCTGGGCCAGGTGGTTGTCTGAGCCTGAGCAGCAGACATCAGTGCAGAGGCAGTGAGCGCTGTAATTGCTATTGATTTAATAGCTGAATAGGTAATAAATACGCCGGCTAAGGTCATATTTTGAGGGTTATTTTGATTTTTAGATGCTGTAAACACGGTTGTCTCCCGAATAAAGCTATGGAAAGATAAAACTAGCGAAAGCTACAGCTAGCGGATTTGTGCGGTGTACTGAAAGGCAAAGGCATCGCCCAGCGTGGTGCGCAACTCCACGCAGTGGCCGTGCATGTCAAAAGCGCGGCGCTGCACCTGCGCGCAGGGGTGGCCGGCATCCAGTTTCAGCAGGCTGGCTTGCTCGGCAGTAAGCAGGCCAAAGCTGACGTTGTCTTCGGCGCGGTAGATGCTGACGTTGCAGACCCGCTGGTACATGGGGTAGAGCAGGTCGTCCCACGCGGTGGTGTCGGACTGGGTGAGGGCGTCAAACAGCGGCAGTGGCAGCGTCAATTGCTCTAACAAACAAGGCTGGCCGGCTATGCTGCGCAGGCGCTGCAGTTGCAGCACGCTGGCACCGGCAGGCAGGCCGAATGCGTCAGCGGTGTCGCTGGCGGCCAGTTCGACATGGCGATTCAGAATCGTGGACGACGGTGTTGCCGACCGTTCATCACTTTGGCGGAACCTGAAAAACCGCAGCATGGACGCGCCACCCAAGCCAGCGCGCACAAAGGTGCCGCGTCCGTGTTGGCGTTCCAGCAAGCCCTCGGCCACCAAAAGCGCCAGCGCCTGGCGCAGCGTACCCAAGGCAACGCCGTGCTCTTTGGCCAGCGCCGCCTCGGCCGGTAAAGCCGTCCCGGGCATCCATTCGCCCTGCGTGATGCGGGCGCGTAAACTGGCGGCCAGCCAACCGTAGCGGCTTTGGCCGGGGGCGGGTTGGTCAGCAACTATTGACTGGAAAGGGGAATTTGTTGAAATATTCACGATTTAAAATATTTAGTGCGCTAGTCATCTAGATGTCTATAATGTAAACCATGCAAAATCAAGTGTCAAGCCTTCCCATGGTCGATTCGCACTTTCATGTGTTTGAAGCGCGGCAAGCTGTGCCCGAAGCACGCTATTCGCCCAGCTATGCGGCGACACTGACGGCTTGGCTCAGCGCGGCGCAAGCCGTGGGCGTGACGCATGGCGTTTTGGTGCAAACCAGCTTCATGGCTACGGATAACGCTTACTTATTGAAGCATTTGAAGCAGTATCCCGACACTTTGCGTGGGGTGGCCGTGGTTGCGCCTTCTGCTGGTTTGGAGCAATTGGCGAATTTACACGCACATGGCGTGCGTGGCTTTCGAATCAACTTGGCAGGTCAGTCGCATGATATGGCAGCATGGCAAGCCGCGAAACCGTTGTGGGACGCCGTGTTGCAGCTAGGTTGGCATGCGGAGCTTCATACGGATACGGGCGCACTGCCAGCCGTGTTGGCCGCTGTGCCGCTAGAAGTTCCTGTGGTGATTGACCACTTCGGCAGACCGGCGAGTGCGTCGCTGCAAGACGACACCATGCGGGCTGTGCAAAGCCGACTCGCAGCTGAATCAGTGCAGGTTTACGTCAAACTTAGCGCGGCCTACAGGCTTCAAACAGGCTTAGAGCCAGATAATTTAGCCAAATTGTGGTTAGGCGAACTAGGCGCAGAAGCTTTGCTGTGGGGCAGCGACTGGCCGTGTACCAATTTTGAAGCTAAAGCCGACTATGCAGCCTTGCACGGCACACTTGCAGATTGGATGGGACATGACACTGCTGCTGTGCAGGCGATCAGGTCAGTTAATCCGATGCGCTTGTATTGGAATTGATGTCCAAGCGCAAGTTCATGTTCAACTTACCTTTCGCAACAGATTTCACCTGCTGTTAACAGCCCGTTGCGTGGTCTGGCGCGTTGTATAGGGGCTTAACAACCCAGGAGATAGTCGATGAAAGCAAGCTCAATTTACACAAAACTCGCTAAAACAGCTGCGCTGACCACGTTGGCTGCCAGTGCGTTGGTCGGTGTCACCACAGCGCAAGCGCGGCCACATTACATCCAAGACGTGCAATACGTGCAGGGTGGGGCGCAGTTGGTCATCACGCCACCGCAGCTGGTGATTCAGGCTCCGCTGCCGCAGGTCTACGTTGCACCTGTGGTGCAGCATCCGCGCCCGGTGGTAATCGCTCCCGTGGTTGCACCTGTTGCAGCGCCAGTTTATGCGCCGGCTTATGTGGCTACGTATGTGCCGGGTCGGATTTATTACATCAAGGGTCGCCCTTATCTGAATGGCCACCCCTATGTTCGCGGTCACGCTTATGGGCACTACAAGGTGAAGCATCATAAACGCCATCATCACGATGATGACCGTTTTGATCGCCACGAAGTTCGCCGTGACGGCAGGCATGACCAAGGTCGTCATTTGGGGCAAAACCGCTGATCCAACACGAAGCGAATAACTTTACACACCCGATACACCAGATATACCCCAGCGCAACCCGTTCATAGCTACGACTTCGTAGAATGTAGCTATGAAAAAACTGAATCAAGTCTTTAACTGGAAGCTAGCCGCTGTTGCCGTCGGCGTTTTGGTCTTGGCGGGCGGTGGCGCTTGGTGGTACGTGCAAAAGCAAGCATCTGGCGATGTCCAATACCGCACCAGCAAGATCGAGCGCGGCAGTTTGCAGGCCAGTGTGTCGGCCAGCGGCGCGGTCAACCCAGTCACGCAGGTATCGGTCGGCACGCAGGTGTCTGGGCAGATCAAAGAGCTGTATGTGGATTTCAACTCCGAGGTCAAAGCGGGTCAATTGATCGCGCTGATTGACCCAGAAACCTTTGAATACCGTGTTCGTTCAGCCCAAGCGGATTTAGATTCCACCCGCGCTCAGGTGCTCACAGCGCAGGCCAATGTAGCGTCAAGCAACGCCCAATTGTCACGTGCCAGGCTTGACTTGGCAGAGGCGCAACGCGATTTGGAGCGCCAGCAAACGCTGGTAGACAAGCAGTTTGTCACCCAAAGCGTGGCAGACAAAGCGCGTGCTTTGGTGGGAAACTTAGGTGAATCCGTCAAAGTGGCCGAGGCACAAATGGCGGTGACCAACGCACAAGTGAAAAGTGCACAAGCCAGCGTGGCACAGCGTGAATCGTCACTCGCACAGGCACGGATTGACTTGGCGCGCACCAAAATCACCTCGCCCGTGAACGGCATCGTCATCAAACGCTCCATTGAAAAAGGGCAAACCGTAGCGGCCAGTTTGTCGTCGCCCGAGCTGTTTGTCATTGCCCAAAACCTGCAAGACATGCAAGTGGATGCCAGCATTGACGAAAGCGATGTGGGCAAAATCCGCACCGGCCAAAAAGCGACCTTCACGGTAGATGCGTTTGCGGGTCAAACCTTTGAGGGCGAAGTACGCCAAGTCCGCAAAGCCGCACAAACCGTGGCCAATGTGGTGACTTACACGGCAGTGATTGGTTTTGCAAACAACGGTGGGCGCTTGCTGCCGGGTATGACGGCGAATGTGCGCGTCATCACCGAAGCGCGTGAAAACGTGCTCAAAGTAGCCAATGCGGCTTTGCGCATGAAGATTGCGGGTGTTGAACCAGCTGCTTTACCTGGTGCAACTCCCGCAGCAACGCCACCTGCCGGAACATCGGGTGACGCCAAGGGTTGGACTTGGCTGTCCGAAGCCGTGGCACAGCAAGGCCCTGGGGGGGGTGGCATGGCGGCGCAGCGCGAACGCCTTGTTACTGAATTGCAGCTCACCGCCGAGCAACAAACCAAGCTGGATGCTATTCAAGCCGAGCTGCGCCCCAAATTCATGGCGATGCGCGACATGAGCGAAGACGAACGTCCCGCAGCGCGTGAAAAAGTGACCGCCGAGATGCGGCAAAAAATCATGGCGATGTTGACGGCTGAGCAAAAACCAAAATATCAGCAGCTCATCGCCGCGCAACAGCAGGCGAGAACTTCAGGTGCTGCGCCTGCGGTCGGGGGTTCAAATCCCCCCGGCTCACAAGGCTTACAAGGCTCACAAAATACTACAAAATCAATAGCGCCTCAGTCAGGAAATACGCCGGCTAGAGTACAAAAACAGGGTGAAAAATCTAGTTCTGCAACGGCTTCATCGACTACACCTGCTGTACCGGCTGCTCCAGCCATGGACGCAGGGGCTGGCGGCGGCAACCCAGCCACGCAATTCCGCAATTTGATGGTGGCGCAATTGGCGTTGACACCCGCTCAAATTGAAAAAGTAGACGCGATTTACGCCGACGCCCGCCCCAAGATGATGACGCTGCGTGACCTGCCACAAGAAGAGCGCGGCAAAGCCCGTGAAAAAATCACCGCTGACATTCGCGCCCAGTTGCGCGATCAGATGACGCCTGAGCAAAAGCCGAAGTTTGACGCCTTGGTAGCCGCCGCCGCCAACCGCCAAGTCACCCGTGGCAAGATTTATCTGCTGGGTGCAGATGGCAAACCCAAAGCCTACAACGTGCGCTTGGGTATCACCGACGGCAGCAGCACCGAGCTGATTGTGTCGCCCAATTCACCCGATGCAGCAGAGCTGGTAGAAGGTGCGGCAGTGATTGTTGGCACGGTTAATACGGGTGCTACAGCTGGAAATGCATCAAAACCAGCAGCCAGTACCGGCCCACGGATGCCGTTTTAACATGCCAGAAAACCTTATCCAAGCCCGCGATTTGGTCAAAACCTACACCATGGGCGACCAAACCGTGCATGCGCTACGCGGCGTGTCCATCGACATTGCCAAAGGCGATTTTGTCGCCATCATGGGTGCATCGGGCTCAGGTAAATCGACCTTGATGAACATTTTGGGTTGTCTGGATTTACCGACGACCGGGCATTACCATTTGGCGGGCGAAGCGGTTGAAGGCATGGAACAAGACCAGCTGGCGTCGATTCGGAATCGCCGCATCGGCTTTGTGTTCCAGCAGTTCAACCTGCTGCCACGCACCAGTGCTTTAGAAAATGTCGAGTTGCCCATGGTGTACGGTGGCATCAAAGCGCCAGAACGGCACGAGCGGGCCATGAAAGCGTTGACGCAAGTCGGTTTGGGCGAGCGTTTTCACCACACGCCGGCGGAGTTGTCTGGCGGTCAGCAGCAGCGCGTGGCCATTGCCCGTGCCTTGGTGAATCAGCCGCAACTTATTTTGGCGGACGAGCCCACGGGTGCGCTGGATTCGCAAACGTCGGAAGACATCATGAACCTGCTCACCGAGCTGAACAAAACCGGTATGACGGTGGTTTTGGTGACGCACGAGGCAGATATTGCGGCTTGGGCACGGCGCAAGATTGTGTTCAAAGACGGGCATATTATTGAGGATGTGG
>JANPIC010000186.1:0-35629 GCA_031424795.1 Polaromonas sp.
CGCATGGACCGCAACTTTGCATTGGAGCCGCACGAGGTGGCCGCCGGTTTTGTGCTAACCTGCCAAGCCCATCCGCTGACCGAGCGCGTGGTGATTTCTTTCGACGAACGCTAACCAGAAAACTTATCCCCACATGGCCAGAGGACGCGCCCCCGGTTACGACGCCCAACGCGAGACCATTTTGGCCCAGGCGGCCGAGTTGTTTGCGCGCCAGGGCTTTGTCGGCACCTCCATGAACGAGGTCGCCACCGCCTGCGGCATGTCCAAACCGGCGTTGTACCACTATGTGCGCGACAAGTCGCAGCTGCTGTTTGAAATCGCCACCACCCACGTGGCGCGCTTGCATGCTTTGATAGAGGAGGTGGCAGAAGGCGATGCGGTCTATCCACCGCCAGCAGATGCCACCGCCCATGTACGCCGTCTGATTGAGCGCTTTGTGCTCGAATACGCCGGCGCGCGCCATGCCCACCGTGTGTTGACCGAAGATGTGAAATTTTTAGAATCTGCCGATCAAGCCCGGGTTTTAGAGCTGCAGCGGCAAGTCGTCAGCTCGTTTGCGAACGCGATTGCGCAAGTGCGACCTGAGCTGGTCGCCGCTGATTTACACAAACCGCTGGCCATGCTGCTGTTTGGCATGATGAACTGGATGTTCACCTGGCTGCAACCCGATGGCAAGCTCTCGCATGCCGACATGGCACCCGTGGTGGCGGATTTGTTTTTGGGTGGTTTAGGTGCGGTAAAAATGACGAAATAAGCATCTCACAAGATGTGTCCACCTAGTAGGCTAAGCTTTTTTCGCATGCTTTGATCTTCGCATCAACAAATAAACAACGGGTACCACAAACATCGACAGCAGCGGCGCGGTAATCATGCCCCCCACCATCGGGGCGGCAATCCGTTGCATCACTTCTGAACCTGTACCCGTCCCCCACATGATGGGAAACAAACCTGCCAAGATGACCGCCACCGTCATCGCCTTGGGACGCACGCGCAATACAGCACCTTCTCTGATGGCATCCAGCAGGTCTTCGGTGCTGGTTTTTCCTTGCGCAATACGCTCATCCCATGCTTGCTTGAGATAAAGAAGCATGATGACCCCAAACTCCGCCGATACCCCCGCCAACGCAATGAAGCCCACCGCACCTGCCACCGACAGGTTGTAATTGAGTAAATACAGCAGCCAAATGCCACCGATCAACGCAAAAGGCAAGGTCGCCATGATCAGCACAGCCTCGTCAAACCGCTTAAATGTGAGATATAGCAGCACAAAGATGATGAGCAGTGTGAACGGTACCACCACCTTGAGTTTGGCCGTGGCACGCTCCAGGAATTCGAACTGCCCTGACCACGAGACCGAATAGCCAGCGGGTAAAACCACTTTCTCGGCAACGGCTTTTTGCATGTCCTGCACCGCAGAACGCAGATCCCGCCCTCGAATATCCACATACACCCAGCCAGACAAACGGGCGTTTTCGCTGCGCAGCATGGGCGGGCCATCCGTGATGCGAATGTCAGCAACATCGGACAACACCAAGCGAGCGCCGTTCTCTGCAACGATAGGCAGACTACGCAACTTTTCCAAAGAATCACGGATTTCACGGGGGTAGCGCACGTTGATGGGGAAGCGTTGCAAGCCTTCCACCACTTCGCCAATGTTGTCGCCGCCCACGGCTGAAGTAATGACCGACTGCACATCGGCAATGTTCATGCCGAAGCGTGCAGCGGCGTCACGGTTGATGTTCACGTCCACGTAACGGCCACCGGTGAGGCGTTCGGCCAAGGCGCTGCTAACGCCTGGCACGTCTTTGAGGGCTTTTTCGATCTCACCCGTCAGGCGGTCGATGGTGGCCAGGTCGGCGCCAGCCACTTTCACGCCTACAGGGCTTTTGATACCGGTGGCCAGCATGTCAATACGGTTGCGTATCGGTGGCACCCAAATGTTGGCCAAACCTGGCACCTTGACGATGCGGTCGAGTTCATCCACCAGCTTGTCCTGTGTCATGCCGGGTCGCCATTGGTCTTTGGGCTTGAACTGGATGGTCGTTTCAAACATCTCCATCGGTGCGGGGTCAGTCGCTGTCTCGGCACGGCCTGCTTTTCCGTAGACGCTGAGCACTTCAGGTACGGTTTTGATGAGCCGATCGGTCTGTTGCAACAATTCGCTGGCCTTGCCTGCGGACAAGCCGGGCAGTGCGGACGGCATATACAGCAAATCCCCTTCGTCCAAGCGCGGCATAAACTCACCACCAATGTGCTGTAAAGGCCACAGACTCAAACCCAGCAACAAGGCAGCGACCGCTAGCGTAGCTTTTGGCCAGTTCAGCACGGCATTTAACAACGGACGGTAGACGGCAATCAACAAGCGGTTCAACGGATTTGCTTTTTCGTCGGGAATGCGCCCGCGGATCAAGTAACCCATCAGCACAGGAATCAGCGTCACCGACAACGCGGCAGCTGCTGCCATCGAATAAGTCTTGGTGAAAGCTAGCGGTGAAAACAATCGCCCCTCTTGCGCTTCCAGTGTGAACACGGGAATAAAGGACAACGTGATGATAAGCAATGAGAAAAACAACGCTGGCCCGACTTCAGCAGCTGATTCGCCAATCACCCGCCAACGCGCTTCACCTTCCAGTTTTTCATTCGGGTGGGCGTGGCTCCTGCTTTCCAGATGCTTGTGGGCATTCTCAATCATCACCACAGCAGCATCCACCATGGCACCAATTGCAATCGCTATGCCGCCCAGCGACATGATGTTGGCGTTCACACCTTGGTAATGCATGACAATGAACGCAGCCAAAATGCCCAGTGGTAAGGACACAATCGCAACCAATGCCGAGCGCAGGTGAAACAAGAAGATAAAACACACCACCGCTACGACGGCAAATTCTTCTAGCAACTTATGGCCTAGGTTCTCCACCGCCCGCTCAATCAGCCCTGAGCGGTCATAAACGGGCACGATTTCCACGCCCTTGGGCAGACTGGATTGCAGAGTTTTGAGTTTGGCTTTGACGGCTGCAATGGTCTCTAGGGCGTTTTTTCCGGAGCGCATCACGATCACGCCGCCTGTGGCTTCACCCTCACCATCGAGTTCGCCGATACCTCGGCGCATTTCAGGCCCAAGCTGGATACGGGCTACGTCACCCAGTCGGACCGATATACCAGTTTTGGTGGTCATCAGCGGTACTTTTTTAAAATCATCCAGTGACTGCAAATAACCGTTGGCGCGTACCATATATTCGGCTTCGCCCAATTCAAGCACAGAACCACCGGCTTCTTGGTTGCCTTTTTGAATGGCTTCGACCACCTTGCTTTGCGGGATACCGTATGCCGCCAGTTTGTCGGGTTGCAGCACGATCTGGTACTGGCGCACCATGCCGCCCACGCTGGCCACTTCAGCCACATTTGGCACAGTCTTGAGTTCGTACTTGAGAAACCAGTCTTGCAAGGCACGGAGTTGAGAAGCGTCCTGTGTTCCACTGCGGTCTATCAGCGAATATTGGTAAATCCAGCCTACGCCTGTCGCATCGGGTCCCAGCGTGGCTTTGGCACCAGGCGGTAGGCGGGATTGCACCTGATTCAGGTACTCCAGCACTCTAGAACGTGCCCAGTACAAATCGGTACCATCTTCAAACAGCACGTAGACAAACGAGTCACCAAAGAACGAATAACCACGCACCGTTTTGGCACCAGGTACCGACAGCATGGTGGTGGTCAGCGGGTAGGTGATCTGGTTTTCCACAAGGCGTGGTGCTTGTCCCGGATAGCTGGTACGAATGATGACCTGCACATCTGACAAGTCAGGTAAAGCATCTAAGGGGGTACGCATCACTGAGTAAATGCCCCACCCACTGACAATCAAGGTTGCCAGCAGCACGAGAAAGCGGTTGACGATAGACCAACGAATCAGCTTGGCAATCATGGCTTGCTTCCCGCTGGTTTTACGGCCGTTTTGGGCTCGGGGGTGCTTGGATAAATACGGGTAATTTGAGGTAAACCCTCGGCATCCATAAAGAATTCAAAATGCACCCTGTCACCGGTATCTAGGTTGCGCGGTTTGCCACTGGTCGGCAGTTTGAAATCCATGGTCATTGCGCCCCATTTGAGTGATGGAATGGGGCCGTGTGACAAGGTAATACTATCTTTGCCAATAGTCTCAATCTTGGCTTCGCCTTCATGACGTGGTGCAGTATTGGCCGTGGCTGGTTTGGGTGCATCGTTCAAACGTGCTTCCACACCTTTGAGACTGGCTTCCGAGTCGATCAGGAACTGTGACGACACGACCACCCGTTGCCCGACTTGCAGGCCACGTTTGATCTCGGTCTGTGCATTGCTTTCAATACCGGTTTCCACGTCGACCGGACGGAACTTGCCTTTGTCCTCGGCCAACATCACCACCACGCGTTTACCCGTTTGGATCACCGCTTCGGTGGGAATCAGCAGGGATTTTTCTGCCCGCATGTCCATGAATTGCATGTTGATCAACATACCAGGCACCAGCACATGACCGGGGTTGGCCAACTCCACCCTCGCCTTGAGTGTGCGGGTGGCTGGATTGACCTCGGGAAGAATAGCTTGCACCATGCCACGCAATACCGTACCGGCTGCCGCAGCGCTACTGGCTTGTACCTTGGTGCCCGGTCGTATCAACGCAGCCTGGCTTTCAGGGATTTCGGCATTCGCCCATACACTGCTTAGACCGTTGATGCGGAACAAGGTAGCGCCCGGCATCACGGTCATGCCTTCACGCGCCATCAACTCCACCACCACACCACCGATGGGCGCTGTGAGCGTGATGCGAGACTGTGTTTTACCAGTACTTTCGATCAATCGAACTTGTTCTTCGCTCATGCCCACTTGGCGCATGCGTTGGCGGGCTGCGTCAACCAACGCAGCCAAATCAGCACCCTGCAGGCGTCGCACCGACAGGAATTCCTCTTGCGCGGCAATCCAATCGGGCACGTAGAGTTCAGCCAAAGCTTGGCCTTTGCTCACGCGGTCAAGGGTAGCGCGAACATGTACGCGTTCAATGTAGCCGGTGGCACGGGCTTGAACAAAGGCCTGATCGCGTTCGTTGAAAGAAATATTGCCCACGGCGGAGACCTGTGGTGACAGCACACCTTCGGTGACTACAGCTGTGCGCACCCCCAGGTTTTGCTGGATGCGTGGGCTGACCGTGACTTTGCTGCCATCACTGCCGCCATCCCCATCAGCATAAACCGGCACCAGCATCATGTCCATAAACGGCGACTTGGCGGGTTTGTCGAACTTGTTGCCTGGTACCATCGGGTCGTGATAATACAGCACCTTGCGTCCTGTGGCGGGATCAACATCGCCAGCTTTGAGGCCTGTAGTGATGTGCCGACGCGTGGCTTCTTCGCCTTCAGCAATGCTTTGCGGCACAGAACCTGTGCTGGCACCAGCAGGCGATGCCACACCGTTTGTCTGAGCACCTGCACCCATAGCCATGCCTTGATTCATGCCAACCCAATAAGCACTAATACCAGCGCCTATGAGTAACCCCAGCGAAATGCCCCCAATAATCAAGTTTTTGCGCTTCATTTCAGCTCCTTGTTTGGCTGTTGTGTTGATTCACCACCGGTATAGGCGTTTTGATAATTAAGCTGTGCCCACAAACGGGCGGTTTCCATGTCTAAGCGCAAACGTTCTAGCTGAACATCCACTTCCATACGACGTGCCTCCAGTACGGCGCTTAGCGTGCTGGCTGCCGCAGTGCCACCACGGTAGGCCGCAAGCGCGGCGCTGGTGCGTTCTTTAGCCAACGGCAGAATGGTGTCGTCGTATTTACGCAGGCGAGCCTGGTTGCCACGCCACTCTCGCAACATGGCACTGATTTCTGCGATGTGGTTACGGATCGCATCTGCACGCTCAGCGCGAAGCTGCTCAACAGTTCCCAGCTTGGCGCTCACTTCACGATCTTGACGATTTTTTGGATCCCATTGCCAAGGTATGGAGGCGTTGATAGATGCCATGTTTGAGTAAGCCGAGCCACGTTGGTTGAGCATGATCTCAACCGTCCAATCAGCCTTTTTGTTTGCAAGTGCTATGTCGGCATCCGCCTGCGCAACAATCTCTCGCCTTTGCATGACTGCTATTTGGGGGTGATGTAACAACTGTGCGTCCAAGTGGACTTCGCTGAAAGGCACACGATCCATCAACGGTAGTGTGTCTAAAGCGTAGGTGTCAACATCGCCAATCCAGCGGTTCAGTTGAATTTGAGATGTGCCTACTTGCAGTTCTGCCATTGCCATACGATCTTCGATCTGAACAACCGCTGTGCGGGCTGCAAATGCATCGTTGAGTGAACCACGCCCACCCCGGTAGGCGGCATCAGAGGTTTCGATTTGTAGTTTGGCTTCATCACGCTGGCGTACCAATACTTCTAATATTCGTTCTTGGTAATAGCGGTCTAACCACGCCATAGCCGTACTACGCTGTACATTGTTTACCGTGAGGTTACGGTTTGCACTCACCAACTCAACTTCTCTTTCAAACCGATTGCTGCGAGCTTTTCGCTTGTCTTCGCCTGTGAATTCTTGCATCACACCTACCGAACGCATGGTCATGAAATCGCGGGTTAAATTAAAACGATCTGCACCATCGATTGGCAAGTTGTTGACACCAAGCTTCAAAATCGGGTCGGGCAGTTGTCCCGCTGCTACGCCCATGTCACGGGCGGCTTTGCTCGCAGCATCGTGTGCGACGAGTTGCGTCGAGCGCTGTATAGCAAGTGCTTGAGCTTTTTCCATCGACAATGGCGACTGCGCAATAGCCACCATGGGAAGCGAGATGACCATGCTCATCAACGCAACAGTTTTTTTAATTTTCATACGAATTTCCTAGCAATAGAACCGAGGACTCAATACCACCATTCAAAACCGAAGAACTGGCCCACCACGGTTTTGTGTATTGTTCGCTGTCCATTTCATTCGCTATCTGATTTAAGGGTTTGAACGTGCACCATGAGGAAATAACATCTATGCCTTCGTCAATTTCAATGACGAAGGCAAAGTGCCCCATGCGCAAACAGACGAAGCTTGAATGAGCCCTGAAGTCACCACCCGCACTTGAATGCCGACGGAGTTTGGGCTTTAAGCTAGGAAAATGGGTGGTTTTTGGTTGAGCTGCAAGTCTGCACTGGCAAAATAATACCGTGCAGATCGCTCAAAAGAAACGCTAAAAGTCACTTTATCGACGATGTACACCGACTCAGCCAAAGCAATCAGGTGACAGGCTTGGCAATCCGAGCACACTTGATTCGACGCATCATCCTGCGTGGCACCTTGAGAATTTGCAGCACTCATGCGCAGAGCGCATTCAGGCGGCATTTTCATGGATGTGACAGCGCCATGCGATTGTGTCATCAGCTGCATGGTTGCCATCTCGGTCGACATGGCTGCGCTTGTCCAGCCTTGGAGCGGGAGCAGTGCAATCATGAGGACAAAGATGAAGCGATGCATGCCTGAATGATAGCGTCTGTGTCTAAAAGTTCAATACAGCGACAAGATTTATTCATTGAGGCCGTATTTATCAAGTTTTTTGGTGTCTAAAAAAGCTTTCTCTTGGCAATACGCATATTGGGCATAAAAAAACCTCCAAGTGATCAGTTTGGAGGTTTTTTAATTTTGTTTAAAATTTATGCACGCAAATGCCAATTGACACCTTCTGGCGTGTCGTTGACGGCGCGCATGATGTCAGCCATCAAACGTGCATCTTGTTGAGCATAGTCCCACATTTTTTCGTCTTGAATGCGTGCTTTGCGGCGTGCGCTCCAAGCGGCATACATGGCGCTGCCATCAAATTCTTTCACACTGGTAACAGCGCGGCGAATCGGGCCAGCGGCCAAGGCCAAAGCGGCGAATGCAACGGCCCACAAAGCAATCCAAGCGGCGAGCAAGTGGCCGTCTGCCCAGGTGTCTATCAGCTGGTTGGCGGCAAAGAGCAAGCCTGAGACAACCGCTGCGAGCAAAAATGTCGCCAAGCCGCGTGCGCCGTCAAATTTGCGGTACGCTGCTGTTGCGTTGTCGATGGCTTCTCCCACGCGTTCGATGCCTTCGTGGTGTGATGGGAAGCTAGGTTGTACAAAGTTAGTCATCATATTCTCTCTTTCATTGGCTGCACACTTACTAAAAACATAGCTTTAACTTGTGCAGTGAATGAATCATAGGGTAAATACTAGTACGACTCCACTTTATATTAGTGATGCTGTATATTCACCATAGTGATGAATTCAGCTCAAAAACCATCTTCCACCCCCAATTTTAGGACTTTAGACCTCAATTTGCTACGTGTTTTTGACGAAGTGATGGCCGAGCGCAGCCTAACCAAAGCGGCGCATAACCTGGCCTTGACCCAACCCGCCGTGAGCAACGCCATGCGCCGCCTGCGCGAGACGCTGGGGGATGACCTGGTGCGCCGCAACGGCCAGGGGCTGGAGCCCACCCCCCGCGCCAACGCCTTGTGGCCCGCCGTGCGTGAAGCCTTGCGCCAGCTGCAAGAAACCCTGATTCCCAACCCTTTCGATGCCGCCACGTCCACGGCCACCTTTGTGCTGGCCATGGCCGACGCCACCGCATCAGAATTGATTCCCGGCTTGCTCAACGTGGTGGAGCGTGACGCGCCCGGCGTCTCCATCCGCGTTGTGCCCCTGTCCACCCGCGACCCCAGACGCTTGCTGGAAGCCGAAACTGCCAACCTGGCGATTGGCCACTTCCCCGCCGCACTGGCCGATTTGACCGCCAGCGCCCAGTCCGGTGGTGCTGTCAGCTTTGCGCACCAACGCTTGTATGACGGTGAGTATGTCTGCGTCATGCGCACTGGCAACCCGCTGGCGCAAGGCCCGCTCACCCTGAACCGCTTTTGCGCCGCCCGCCACATGCTGGTCAGCTTCTCGGGGCGTCCGTTTGGTTTTGTGGACGAAGCCTTGACCGCCTTACATCGCCAGCGCCGCATTGTGCTCACTGTGAACCAGTTTTTCACCGCCGGACGCGTCGTCGCCCAATCCGACCTGCTCACCGTCCTGCCCCGCCATTTCGTCCGTGTGGCCGATGTCCTGAACGAGCTAACCATCCGCCCGCTGCCATTTGACATGCCCGTGGTTCATGTCGATGTGATGTGGCACAAACGCGAACAGCACAACAGCGCCCACCAGTGGCTACGCAGTGCAATTGCGGCTTCGGCGAAGTTGGCGTTTACAGAAAATTAGGGTGCAGTGAGCATCATAGGCGTGACTGTTACCCGTACATCAAGCACCTGCTCTCCACCACCCAGAACGATGCCACGCATGGGGGTCACATCACTGAAATCTCGACCCCAACCCAAAGTAATATGATCGTATTGCACCAGACAACCATTGGTAGGGTCAAAATCAACCCAACCTAGGCTCGGACAAAAAACCGACACCCAGGCATGAGAAGCATCTGCACCAATCATGCGCACTTGTCCCTCTGGCGGATGCGTCAGTATGTAACCACTAACATAGCGTATTGGTAAACCAAGACTTCTAAGGCAACCAATCATCAGGTGCGCAAAGTCTTGACAGACACCCCGACGACCTTTCAACACCTGCTCTAGCGGCGTTGAAATCTCAGTCGCTGTGTCGTCGAAATCAAAATCGTCAAAAATTCGATGTGTTAAATCAAGGGCAGCATCAAGTAGCGGCCTGCCCTGTGTGTAGCTGATTCGTGCATAGTCTTCCAGCTCAGCGCTGCAAACTACATGCGGAGATGCATATAAATAACGGCAAGCGTCCAACGCGGCGGGATCTTGATCTTGCGGTATAGCGTCGCGCAAAGTTTCCCACGGTAATGTCCTCTTGATCTGCTCAAGATCGTAGCGCTCGGCGAGCACAACGGTAGATTCAGCATGTACCAACAGCGTGTTGTGCGGCGTGGTGATTGCGATATGTTTGGTGCTATTTCCGAAATAATCTGTTCTCTCAACACCATTGTCCTCAACCGGGTCAGACCATATATTGTGTGATTCGGTTTGTTGATAGAGGAACGATCGAGGCGTCATGTGAACATATTGCTGCGACAGTGTGACCATGCTTTGATAACCATAGCTAGTCTCATGCACGACACAATACCGTCTGCAAGGAATGCCCTTCATTTTCAAGTCACTCATGCTGTCTGCTGCTTGATTGGCTGGTTGCCGGTGTAGCTGAAAAACTGCACACTGATACTTTCCGAGATCTCTTCGCTGGCAATTTGAATACGCGTTAACAGATCAATTAACCGAACATTGCCGCAGTAAAAATCGGTGTCCGGAACCAATGAGAATACTTCTTCTTTTAAAGTTGCTAGTTGGTTGTCCCCGAAGGAGCCATAAGAACGCTTAATTTTATTCAGGCTTTGAACGATGCCGTCAAGTTGAAACACGATTGAGCGTGGGTTGCTTTCGTCTAACAACAAGAGATCCAGAACTGGCAGCCATTCCGGTTGTGCGCGATACCGCGCGCGGTAGGTGACTGCACTGTCTGATAACTCCAGTAGCCAATCTAACCTGCTGTTTGAACTCATGGCCAGAGCGCGTTGCAACACCAAGCTTTGAAACTGAAGCCGCTCCAAACGTCGCCCCATCGAGAGAAAGCGCCAACCTAAATCTCGCGTCATGCCATCCAATGCGAATCCAGCCAAGGTCATGATGGAGGCCGCTGCCTCGTCAAGCAAGCTCATTGCTTCGGACTGAGTCAGCTTATGGTTGCTATCCGCTTCCTGCTGCACCATGCGATTCAGAGCACACCAGTTGTCGATCGAAAAGCGATCCTGTAAATTACTTGCTGTTCTATAAAGTTGCTGTTTCTGCTTAGCTAATCCGGGTACTTCGGGCGAAACTGCTGACCTTAAAAGTACGGCTTCAATCTGTTCATCCGTCAAACTCACGTCTTGTCGTCTGAGTTGACCTTGACTCTGGCTTTGATTTGTTCCTTGCCCTTGTGACTGGCCGCTGAACTTATCTAAAACCAGCGCCTCGGATTTGAGAATGTGAAACCAAGTACACAGCTTAACGATCGCTGACCATTCATCGCTCCGACTTTCGGGCTCGACATTGAACAGAACAGACAACGCTGCCCGCAGCAGGCGGACGATATTGTCGCAACGCTCTGTATGACGGCCGAACCAAAACAAGTTTTCTGCCACCCGACTAGACAAATGCGTGTCATCGCGAATCAAGTCGCGACTGGTAATGGTGCGCTTTAATGTGCTGAGTGAATCAGCATGTGCGCTAGACTGCACCCAAGTATCTTTGCTACCCCCACCACGTTGCATCGTGATAATGCGCGCATCCGGACCTGTTGCAACCCGGGTCAGCCCCCCCGGCATCACCACATAACCGTTTGGTGTGGCGCAAGCATAGACCCTAAGCCCTATAGCGCGAGCACTCAAGCCGCCGGTCTGACCAGGATTCCAGACTGGCGCTTGCGAAAGCTTAACAAGCTCTTGCGCTACGTAGTTACTTGGATTTGATCGCAAATCATCTATGAAAGCTTTTCGCGCACTTCCTTTCAGATCTTGTCCAAATACAATTGGCAGTCTCAATTGTGGGAATGTCGGTTTGATGACAAGTTGATCCAGCTTATCGATGACTTCATCCAATGCCGCTGGCTCTCCGCACCACCAAGTTGCAACAGATGGCATTTGCAGCGACTCTCCAAGCAAGCGTCGACTAAGCGCTGGCAAGAAGCCAAGCAACGCACCCGATTCCAACAAATTCGAGCCCAAACTATTGGCTATCAACACATTGCCGCGTCTTGCAGCCTCTGTCAGACCTGCCACCCCCAAGGCCGAGTCGGCTCGCAACTCCAGTGGATCACAAAAATCATCGTCAACACGTCGCATGATCACATGCACACGCTGTAGGCCAGACAACGATTTAAGCCAGACGATACCGTTGCGAACCGTTAGATCGCCGCCTTCGACCAGCGGCAGTCCAAGGTATCTTGCCAAATACGCTTGCTCGTAATAAGTTTCGTTATAACGACCCGGGGTGAGCAAGACAATCAGTGGTAACTCACTATCACGTAACGGGATATTGTCATTGCCCTGCGCGGCGCAGCCGCGCCCCCAATGGACAAGACTTTCTCGCATGGTGTTAAAAAATCCTGCCAACGGTTTCACCCGCAGGTCACGCAATAAATCAGGAAAAGTTCGTCCAATGATGGTTCGATTTTCCAAGGCATAGCCCGCACCCGAAGGCGCTTGCGTACGGTCGGCCACCACCCACCAACGTCCATTGGGAGCGCGTGCCAGATCGACCGCATAAAAATGCAAAGCAACATCATCGGGGTGTTTAATGCCGTGACAGGGACGCAAAAAACCGGCGTGTCCATGTATCAATGCTGGTGGCAGTAGCCCTTCTTGCAACAGGGACTGTTCGCCGTAAACATCACCCAGCACCCGATTTAACAAAGTGGCTCTTTGTACCACCGCCGATTCGATCTCAGCCCACTCGTTTTGCGGAATGATCATCGGCAGCACATTCAGATCCCAAGGGCGCTGCTGCCCCATAGCGTCGCCATAAACGTTGTAGGTCACGCCGTTTTCTCGCACCTGCTGCTGCACAAACTCAAGCCGCTGATGCATGATTTCTGGTGCTTCTTGGGCTAATCCATCCAGCATGGTGCGCCAGTGTGCTCTTGGCTGGTTATTTGCAACCAGCATTTCATTGAAGCAGGCTGGCGCGGCATGGTAGTCGGCGAGAAGTTTATCCATTGAGTTGCGCATGCTTTTTAAGCTTAGCATGAGTAGCTTGACACCCCCTTATTATGCCTGCCAGCGCAAATCGAGTGTCATTGGAAAGCTTGGATTGAGATCTTCCTTGTACACAACCATCGGTCCCGGCGTGTGTCCGTGCGACCAAAACCGAGCAAAACGGCGCGCCTCAGCTGCATTGGCATTCACGGGTGAGTGCTCTTCACTGCGTCCGCCTGGATGAACCACATGGTAGGTACAACCGCCGATAGCGCGACCACTCCATGTATCGACCAAATCGAAGGTCAAAGGCGCTTGCACTTTGATGGTCGGATGCAGGGCTGACCATGGGCTCCAGGCACGGAATCGGACGCCCGCCACATATTCGCCGGGAATACCTGTTGGATGTAATGGCAATTTGCGTCCATTACAAGCAATCACGTGCCGTCCATCGGTCAGGCCACGCACCAGCAATTGCATGCGCTCCACCGACGAATCGACATAGCGTGCGGTGCCGCCGCCTGTCATTTCTTCGCCCAGCACATTCCACGGCTCGATCGCTTGGCGCAACTCCATCTCCACGCCCTCATACACCACGGTGCCAAAGCGGGGGAAGCGGAATTCAATAAAAGGGTCAAACCACTGCTCTTCAAACGCATAGCCCGCAGCGCGCAAATCTTTCACCACGTCGCGAATATCTTGTGCCACAAAATGCGGCAACATCCAGCGGTCATGCAAGGCCGTTCCCCAGTGCACCAGCTTGGCCTGGTAGGGTTTGAGCCAAAAACGTGCCACCAGCGCGCGCAGCAAGAGCATTTGCAACAAACTCATGCGCTCATGCGGCGGCATCTCGAAGGCGCGGAATTCGACCAGACCCAGGCGGCCAGTCGGACCATCGGGGGAGTAGAGCTTGTCAATGGAAAATTCCGAGCGGTGCGTATTACCCGTCAAATCCACCAGCATATTACGTAGCAACCTATCCACCATCCAGGGCTTGTCGCCGGGGTGCATGTTCGGCAAGACCTGATCATCTGCTGAAAGGCACTCGCCAGCTCGTACAGATTATCGTCACGCGCTTCATCAACCCGCGGTGCCTGGCTGGTCGGCCCGATGAACGTGCCGGAAAACAGATAAGACAGGGCCGGATGGTTTTGCCAGTAGGTGATCAGGCTTTTGAGCAAATCCGGACGGCGCAGCATCGGGCTGTCTTCGGCCGTAGCCCCGCCCAGCGTGGCATGGTTGCCGCCGCCGGTCCCGGTATGGCGACCATCGACCATGAATTTTTCTGTGCCCAGACGCGTCAAACGGGCTTCCTCGTACAGCGTCGTCATGTTGTAAACCAGCTCTTTCCAACTGGCGGCTGGGTGGATATTGACCTCGATCACACCCGGATCAGGTGTGACACTGAGCAGCTTGATGCGCGGGTCGCGCGGTGGCGCGTAACCCTCTATGCGTAACTTCAGCTTCAGTCTGGTGGCGGTGTGCTCCACCACGGTGACCAGTGCCAAATAATCTTCGATGCGCTTGAGCGGCGGCATGAAGATATGCAGGCGGCCCTCTCGCGCTTGGACACACAGGCCGGTGTGAATCACCTCGCGCGGCGCGGTTTGCGCCTCGACTGACTTCGGTTTGGCCGGAGCAGCGCTGTTTGCCTTGCTGGTTTTGTCGGTTTTGTCAGCAGATTTGTCTGTAAATTTGTCAGGATCCAGGCTGAGGGTGGCTCGTTTTTGAGCAGCCGCCAGCGCATCTCGCGGCGCGAACGGGTCGACATCAAACTCGACCGGCACCTCTTCGGGCTGCACCCACGGCAGAGCATTCAGCGGCAAGCGCAGACCCATCGGCGAGTCGCCTTCGATGAGATACAGATGCTCGCGCTTGAGCGGCCAGGCGGAGGTGAGCCAGACGGTGCCCAAGGCCACGCGCGGGTCAAAATCTTTGGCTTTCAAGGGCAGGACATAGCCCACGACTTGACCCAAACCCTGCTCCAGCAGACGAGCCAGCCGGCGGCGTTCTTCTGGTGCTTTTAGATCAGCCTTGAGCGGATCTAAGTTAACTGGTAACGCCTGCTCGCGCTGAGCCTGCAACATGACGTCTTCATACGCCGGAATCTGGCTGTTAGCCGGCAAGCCCAGCGCCCTGACCAGTTCTGTACTGAAGGCTGCTGCCTCCTCGGGGCCATAGCCATCGGCCTGCTTCTCGTCAGAAAACAAGGTGGCATCCAGCCACATCGGCTGCCCGTCGATGCGCCAAAAGATATTCAACGCCCAGCGCGGCAACGGCTCGCCGGGATACCACTTGCCCTGCCCGTAATGCAGCATACCGCCCGGCGCAAAATGGTTTTTCAGGCGATACATCAGCTGTCCCGCCAATTCACGCTTGTCGTCGCCGTGCGCTAGGGTGTTCCATTGCGCGCCGTCCATGTCATCAATCGAGACAAAAGTCGGCTCCCCGCCTTGCGTCAGGCGCACATCCTGCCGCTTCAGGTCGGCGTCGACTTGCTGGCCGAGTCGGTCAATCTTGAGCCAATCGGCTTCCGTGTAAGGCTTGGTCACGCGCGGGTCTTCGTGAATGCGCGTGATGGTCATCTCATGGAAGAAGGTGACTTCAGCCTTGTCGGTAAAACCCGTCACCGGTGCGGCCGACGAGGGCATCGCGGTACAAGCCAGCGGTATATGGCCTTCGCTGGCCAGCATGCCAGAAGTCGGGTCCAGCCCGATCCAGCCTGCGCCCGGGATATACACCTCTGTCCAAGCATGTAGATCGGTAAAATCGACTTCTGTCCCGCTGGGGCCATCAAGCGCTGCCTGATCGGCGCGCAGTTGAATCAAATAACCCGACACAAAACGCGCCGCCAAGCCCATTTCACGCAAAATTTGCACCAGCAGCCAGCCGGTGTCACGGCAAGATCCCGAGCGTTTCTCTAGGGTTGCCTCAGGCGTTTGCACGCCCGGCTCCATCCGCAGCAAATAGGCGATGTCGCTTTGCAGACGTTGGTTGATGGCGACCAAAAAGTCGTTGGTCAGCATGTCTTTTTTCAGCAAATCGTGCCGCGCTGCTGCGACCCATTCGGTCACCAAAGCCCCCGGCTTTTCCGTTTTCAAATACGCGCTGAGCTCTGCGCTGAGCTGCGCTGGGTAGCTGAAGGGGAAGTGTTCGGCGTATTTTTCGACGAAAAAGTCGAAAGGGTTGATCACCGTCATGTCCGCCACCAGATCGACCGTGAACTCCAGCTTGTCCGACTTTTCCGGAAACACGAAACGGCCAATGTAATTGCCGTAAGGGTCTTGCTGCCAGTTGATGAAGTGGTCTTCAGGTGTGACGGTGAGTGAATACGACAGAATCGGCGTACGCGCATGCGGCGCCGGACGCAGGCGCACTTCATGCGGGGATAGCGTGATCAACCGGTCATAACGGTAACTTGTTTTGTGGTGCAGAGCAACGCGAATAGCCATTCAGATGTCCCGTTTTAGATCTATTGTTATGTGCAAATGCAGGCTAATTAGCCGCTGCGCTGGTAGCGAAGCACTAAAATTCAAGCAATTCTCATGCCGATATAGTAGCGGTTTGGTGCGTTTACATATATCAATTTCTGCAAATTCCCTAGAATTTCCTAAAATTAGCATCCAACCAGTGTATTTATTGCCTAAAGTGCTATTAATTTTATAGTCTATTTTACAATTAAATATGAATGCAGAATCTAATTTACAGATTCTATAAAACGGAATAAAATATCGCATGATTCACACTTTTGCATCAGCTGAAACTGAGGCTTTGTTTTACAGCCAAAACGTCAAACGGTTTAAGAACATTGAACGCATTGCGAGGCGCAAGTTGCTGCAAATCCATGCTGCAGCTGTGTTGGAAAGCTTGCACATCCCGCCGGGCAACCGGCTTGAAGCACTGCGGGGTGATTTGAAGGGTTTGCATAGCATCCGCATCAACGACCAATGGCGGGTGTGTTTTGAGTGGCGTGCCGATGGCGCTTACCAAGTTGAAATAGTGGACTATCACTGATTAAGCACTGAAGGGAAACTGACATGACAACCGAAATGAAGACCGAATTGTTGGATGAAATTCACCCCGGCGAGATTTTGCTGGAAGAGTTTATGAAGCCCATGCGCATCACCGCGCGGCAACTGGCTGCGGATATTGACGTGCCGCCCAGCCGCATCAGCGACATTGTGAACGGCAACCGCCCCATCACGGCAGACACGGCCTTGCGGCTGGGATTGTTTTTCAAAATGGAAGAGCGATTTTGGGTGAATTTACAGGCTGAATATGACATCCGCATCGCGCGGCGCACGCTGTTTGCCAAAATTGTGCCCAGAATTCGTGTTTTTGATGAAACGGCGCGGCTGGCGGCTTAAAACCCTGAAATTTATCCCTCAAATCGACCTCTAGCCGGCGTATTTATTGCCTAAATAGCTATTAAATGAATAGCAAAAAGCATTTAAATCAACGTGCGACGCTTAAAAACGCCATGGCTGAAACGCGCAACTCGTTGGCTTCGCGGGGGTTTTGGCCTTCGATGGCGTTGGCGCGTTCGAACAGGGACGTGGCGACGCCTGGGTGGCGGATGGGCGTGTTGCGCGCGGCTAAAACGATGAAAACAATGGCGGTGCTGATAAGTAAAAACATGGTGAACCTTGATCGAGTCGTGGAATGAATCTTTCAGCTTCGGCACTATGGCGAAAAGTGAATGAACACCAAGAATAAGGGTTTACCCTAGAATTTACTAGCCCCAGAGACTCTAAAACGGTCTAAAAGCCATGCAAATGGCGCATAACCTGCAACTTGCGCCATTTTTTCATCAATCGACTTAGCCCAGTTTGGCAAATACGGCGTTCATCTGATCTTTGGTGAAGGCACGCAGCGACTGTGTTCGCACATTACCAGCACCGGCCAAGGCCGCACCAAAAGCGAGGTACGAAGCCTCGTCCTCTGCGTCAACGATGGCAACCAGGTCATAGCTGCCCAATGTCCAATACATTTCTTTCATGTCGCAACCAAATTTCTTGCCCGCTGCTTTGGCAGCATCTGCGCGTTTGGTGGACTCTGTCATCGTGCGAGCGCCCTGATCTGTAAAGCTGACGAGCGAAATATAGGTAACCATCTTGATTCTCCTAGCAGTGTGAGAAGGCCAAAAAAGTGACTTCATTTGGGTAAGCACCGGCCTCCAACTGCGCTTTACCAAATTTTTGAATCTGTGAGCAATTTACACTTATGTACGAAAAAAGGCTTCATAAAAAACCTCTGTTTCGGATGTTACATATGAAAATGGTGACTTGTTCGATTATTTCCCGATGCAAAACTTCGAGAAAATCACACCCAGTAAATCATCAGAGGTGAACTCACCGGTGATGGCGGAGAGGTCATTTTGCGCCAAACGCAGCTCTTCGGCGAGCAAATCGAGGGCTTGAGATTTGGCTTTGAGCTGACCCTCTGCCAAATCTAAGTGAGTGCTCACTTGCCGTAGAGCCTGCACGTGGCGCTCACGAGCGATGTAGACGCCTTCGGCGGCGGGCTGCCAACCGGCGACTTGCAATAGCGTTCGGCGCAGGGTTTCTAGGCCTTGGCCATTTTTGGCGGAGACTGTGATGTTGACGGCTTCATTGTCCGTTTGCATGGCTGTTGCGGTTTGAGTGGCTTGGGCTGCTTGGGTGGCATCGACCTTGTTCCAGACCTGAATCACCGGCACGCGAGGGGGCAGCAGGCTGGCGAGTTGGCTGGCGATAGCGGCGTCAGCAGCTTGGTAATGGGCAGACTCAGCCGCATCGTTCCAGCGCACCAAGTCGTGCAAAAACAGCACGGCGTCGGCGTTTTCAATCTCGGTCCAAGCGCGTTCAATGCCGATTTTTTCGACTTCGTCTTCGCTATGGCGCAGGCCAGCCGTGTCGATGATGTGCAGCGGCACGCCGTCGATCTGGATGGTTTGCTGCACTTTGTCGCGCGTCGTGCCAGCGATGGGGGTGACGATGGCGAGCTCGGCACCTGCCAGCGCGTTGAGCAGGGACGATTTGCCGGCGTTGGGCTGGCCGGCGATGACGACTTTGATGCCTTCGCGTAAGAGCGCACCCTGGCTTGTGCGCTGCATGACGCGCGCTAAAGTCGCCTGCAAACGCGTCAATTGGCCAGCGGCATCGGCTTTTTGCAGGAAGTCGATCTCTTCTTCGGGAAAGTCCAGCGTCGCTTCGACCAGCATGCGCAGGTGGATAAGGGCATCGCGCAGGCTGTGGACCTCTTTGGAAAACTCGCCCGACAGGCTGCGGGTGGCACCACGGGCGGCGGCTTCGGTGCTGGCATCGATCAAATCGGCCACGGCCTCGGCCTGCGCCAAGTCCATTTTGTCGTTCAAAAAAGCGCGTTGGGTGAATTCGCCGGGTTGGGCGACGCGCAAACCTTCAAGGTGTGGATTTTGCGTCGCTGCATCGATTTCAGCGCCAGCTTCTAGGCAGCGCGCCAACAACAACTGCATCACCACCGGCCCGCCGTGGGCTTGCAGCTCCAGCACGTCTTCGCCAGTGAAGGAGTGCGGGGCGGGGAAGTAGAGCGCCAAGCCGTGGTCAATCGCCTCGCCAGCCGCGTCCACAAAAGGCAGGTACGTCGCCTCGCGCGGCTTCAAGTCGCGGCCGCACAGGGCGCGCACCAGCGGTGCAATCGCTTTGCCCGAAACGCGAACTATCCCCACCGCGCCGCGACCGGGTGGGGTGGCGATGGCGACGATGGGGGTGTTTGAGTAGGCATGCATAGTGCTAGATTGTCCGATAAAACGAATCTAAACCATGCAAGAAGCGTTTTCAACCAACTTTTAAGTCATTTATGACCTATATATGACTCTAGCTGACGTATTTATTGATTTTAATGCTATTAAAAATATAGCAAATTGTAACCAAATATGCGTTTATTTGGCTTTTACAATGCGCAGTTACTTCGCAGCCAAAGCCTCTTGCACCGCTTTTTCTAAGATCGGCTCAATCTTTTGCTGAATGATAGGCAGCTTGGCTTGAATCGCTTGGGCTGATTTGATGTTGATACTCACCATTTTTTGCATCAAGGCCATATATGCTGGGTCTTTGTACAGTGCGGCTAAACGATTCACTTCTTCTTGGGTCAAGGCGTCTTGGTAGATTTTGGTGTAAGCCAGCTTCATCTTGTCCCAGCCCATCTCGGTTTGCATGACCTTGGTGACCTGTGGGGCGGCTTTGTCTACGGCTAGTTTCTGCGCTGGGGTGATGGGGCCGTTGTTGTGGGTGAAGATGGTTTTGTTGATTTCTTGGCGCATTTTGCCTTCCACGCCGGCTAGGGTGGTTTCTAGGGATTGTTGGGAGCCGTTGGTGCTTAGGATGGCTTCTAAGCTGGAAGCGCTGGGTGGGGCGGCGAAGGCGGCTGTTGTGGCTAAGGAGAGGGCGATGAGGAGTGGCTCAAGTGGACGGCGCATATTATTTCCTTGAAAAAAATGGTTAGCTTCAGCTAGCTGTCGCGATATTAAGAACCAACTCGAAGTAAAGTTTGGAAGGTGCATTTTCCATAAATTTTTTAGCTGCATCAGTCGATTTTTTAGAAAAAGTCGATTTGTCATAAAAGAAACACGAGCAATCAAGAATCCAATTCATATCAGGCATTATTTGCGTCTTGTTTAAAAGTTCAAATGCTTCAATTCCAAGGATAGCAATTTGATAATCAGCGCAGTAATTAACGATGCGTCTAGCTTCTTCTCGTGTAACTAATTGCATACTCCCTGGACGAACTAGTGGCTTGATTTTCAACTTTTCAAGTGGAAGTGTTTCGAGTTCTATTCGCATTATTTTCCCCAAGGCGGTTTCCAGTTTGGATCGTTTTTATCTGACACTTGAACAATGGCACCCGTTCGGTCATTTCTGACCACATACGAGCCATCTTTCGATATGTAACCCGTAGCGGGATCATTTAATTTAGTACCTGTTGATGGATCATTGCGGGTATCTCGCCATGTAACAGTTTTTTCGGGCTAGCTTATAACAGAGTCTATTGAGTCAGATGGCTTCGATGTAGTCTACGCTGCCAGCGTTGAATTCGCCGTTTTGCAGTTTTCTGAGGTACTCGTTCTCAGCCGCTAGGTTGGGGTTGGCTTTGTTACCGTATTCAAAGAGGTTGTAACCTTCGCCAAACAGGCTGTTGGCGTTGGTATTGCTTAAATCTAGGCTGTTGGCAGTGGTTTGGCTGCGTACCCGTTTGTCGTTAGCCAGCGCTTCAGCTTGCTGCTGTTTGATGAAGTCGTTGAAGCTTTGCGGGGCGCCACCGCCTTCAGCGTAGTTGGCACCACTGTAAGCGCCGCCTGGCGAGTTCGCCCAGCCGCTGTACATCGGGTCAAGCTGACCGTTTTGGCCTGAACCGTTGCCTGAACATGTGTACAAACCCGCGTTAGGCCGCCACGTGAAGTCGTAGGGCTGTACGGTTTTGTAATAGTTGGCCAGTGCTGCGGCATCACCGTTTTGCTCAACTCGGACACCGACGCCACCGTCTGCAGGGTCAGCCGCTGCCCGAAACTGCGGGGTGTTGGGTAGCTCTTTGATGAGGATGGTGAAGGCTTGGCTGCTGGCTGCGGTGAGGGTTTTGAAGAGATAGTCTTTGCCGTCTTGGGCTGTAGTACCCAGATAGCCTGCCTGCTGCGAGTTAAGCAGCACGCCTTGGTAGGTTTGGTAGTTCGGGTAAGGCCAAACTTGACCCAAAGGCTGGGTGGTGGCGTAGGGGTTGTTGGGCGATAAATACAGCCGGTTGAGTAAAACGCTGCTGGTGCTGCCGTTGGTGGTGGCCAATTCCATCTGTGCCAAGGTTCCTTGGCCATGGGTCGGGTCGGCTGAGTAGGTGTAGCGGTTCGCCGTGATGGTCATGAACGCCGGAATCTGCGCGTCATGCAGCACTTGGTGCGGGTTGCCTATGCGCTGGCCACCCATGTAGAGCGTGCCGTCAGGGTTGTAGCCACTGAAGGGGGCGCTGCTGGGTGCACCCAACTGCGCCATCTGCGGCACATTTTGGGCATAAGCTTCTTTGGTTTGAGTCAGCGTGCCCAGCTGCAAAATGGCCAGCACCACGTAGGTGATGGCTTGTTTGAAGAGGCGGGTTAAGTCAATGCTGGTTTTGAGCATAATTTAGGCATCTAGCCGGCGTATTTATTACCTAAGTAGCTATTAAAAGCATAGTGAAATTAGTTCTTCCCCAACGGGTAAAACGCACTCACCGGCTCTTTTGGGTTGTAATTGGCTTTAGAACCATCCACATCCGTAAAGTCCACCAACAAACCAGTGCCTGGGTTAACGCGCTCAGAGGTGATAAATGGCCCTGCCCACATCAAATAATGCTCACGGTATTGGGCTTCGCGGTTAGCAACCGTCGGGCGCATGACCATCTGGCCTTCTCGTCAACCCAGCCATTTTTGCCGTCTTTACCTGTTTTTTCTATGTCTTTATTATTGTCAATACGAAAATCGATGATGCTGCAAGTACGCACGTAAAGTCTCTTTGAGGTTTCAATTAACCAGTAGATCTACTTGAGCCCGTTGCAATCCCCTCTAGGCCTTGCATTTGCATATATCAAATCAACATCGACCTCGATAATGCATTCAGGTTTTGACTTACCCCGCCAAACAAAACCGACGTATTGATGCTTAAAATTTCGCTCTGGGCTAGGCTCACTTACCAACTCAAATTCATCTGGGGTCATCTTCATACGTTTTGCTACAGAAGGAAATACGCCCTCTGCAAGTATTTTTGCTCGTGCTCCACTCATTGGAATAGCATAAGAAATGCACACAAACAGCAACAAAGCACAAATTACAATTTCTACATAACGTCCAAAAGTTAAATTAATTTTTTTCATTTGATTCCATAAACACTGACTTGAGTACTTGTTGGTCTGAATGTCCCTTCAAACCGAATATTGAAGGACTGTCCTTGACCGACACGCCAATCGCCGTATGCGGTGATAAGGTTTCGTATGCGAGTATCAAAATCATTATTTGGGTTTTGATGCTGCTCAAAGTTGTACGTGTCTGGCAGGACTCGGAAAGATCCATCTACGGTTCTTTCAACTGTGATGTCACCCAGTACGCGACCTTGCGATAATTCCCCACCTCCATCTCGCCCAAGTGTACTCAGTGAATAACGATTTGGGTTAGTCGGCCAAACCTTCCAAGTAACGCCAGGGTCTTGCAACAATGACATTATTGCACTTACATTAATAGTTATGTCTTGGCCTGTCGCCTCTCTGTAGTAGTCCTCAATATTCTTAGCATTGAATTCGGAACATTTACCACGCTTGCATGCGCTGTAGAAATATCCAGAGTCACCTGTAGATCTATACGTAGCAGCTATTCCATCCTCTGTCATGACTTCAACCCCAGAGTTACCGCCAACTATTCGCCCATCAAAACCAAGTACACCACCGACGCCTTTAGGGTCATGCGGTCCGTTGCTGCTTCCGTAACCACCAGGCGTTGCTGCGTCTTCGCGTGCACCTTCAAATCTAAAACTAGAACCTTGCCAACTATTCGAGGGTGAGTTTGTAAATATTGCGGAATAGTCATTTTCGCCAATTACAAACTGATCCAACCCCAATTGCCTAGTCATGGTTATATCTTGCCCACTTGGCATCGCATTACCTGAATGCGTATGCATCCCAAAGAACCCAAACTGATTGTTCCCCAGCGTAGGCATATTACCGCTCACACTGCCCGATGTGGATTGTGTGTTCGTAGGATCTAGCATCACATACTTGTTCTGATTCGCATCCCAAGCCATAACACCAAATGCCTCGTTGCCCGAAGCTTGAGATCTATTTTGCAAATCGTTTGTGAACTGCTGCACTTGACTGCTGCCCATTACCCAATTGGCGAATACTGCACCTGCTTCATTGTTGCCAATAGGCGCATTGCCATATTGCCCAAGCTCAGCAGTGATGTTGCTTGGTCTACCAGTACCATCCGCCCAAGCCCCCATAGCTGATCGCCAGCTAAAGTCATACGGCTTGACCGTATCAAAGTAATTCTGCATAGCCGCATAATCACCGTTTTGCGTCACCCGCACAGCAACTGCACCTCCGTTAGGATCAGAATTAGCAATAAACACCGAATGTGCTGGCAACTCCTTGATCAAGATGTTTTGGCTTTGGGTACTCATTGACCCCAAAGTCTTAAATACATACAGCTTGTTGTCATTCGCTACCGTCAGCTGGTAGCTGCCGGCTTGAGCATCAGCCACCACACCTTGGTAAGTTTGGTAATTGTTATGCGGGGTGGCAACGCCTTGGGTGTTGGGGTTTGTTGGTTTCACATACAAACGACTCAGCACCACATTGCCTGCTGGTACACCAATGGTCAACGTGTGGTTTTCCATCTGCGCCAGCGTGCCTTGCCCATAACTTGGGACGTCTGAAAAGCTCAAGCGGTTGGCATTGACACCAAAGAAGCTGGGAACGTTCAAATCATGCAAGATTTGATGCGGATTACCGATCCGCTGCCCACCCATGAACAGGGTGCCATCGTTGGTGTAGCCGGTTTGGCTGAATGCGTTGGGTTGAACGTTTTGTTGAATATTCGGGTTGTACTGCGCAAATGCGCTCAAACTTGCAAAAAGGCTTGCACCCGCGGCCAACAGCGCCAAAGTACGATTAAACATGGGTTTAGAGGGTATTTTATGCATCTAGCCGGTGTATTTGTTGCCTAAGTAGCTATAAAAAGTATAGTAAAATTAGTTCTTCCCCAGCGGGTAAAACGCACTCACCGGCTCTTTCGGGTTGTAATTGGCTTTCGAGCCATCCACATCCGTAAAGTCCACCAACAAACCAGTGCCTGGGTTAACGCGCTCAGAGGTGATAAACGGCCCTGCCCACATCAAATAATGCTCACGGTATTGGGCTTCACGGTTAGCCACGGTAGGGCGCATGACCATCTTGCCTTCTCGGTCAAAGGCGCTGATCTCAAAACTTGTTTCGGCCTTGACGGTTTCGTTGTTGTAAGCCAAGGCGTCAAAACGGCTGCGAACGGTGCCAAAGACGTCAACGGTGACGTAAACCAAAACATCCGCTTTCGGGTCAGTCGGTACGGTAGGCGTCACGCCGCTGAACAAGAGGTAATTGCGCACCAAACCCATGAGCAAGGTGGCATCAGACTTGGGGACGGCCATGTTTTGGTATTCGCCCAGGCCTTTGTAGGCGAGACTCAGGGTTTTTTCTGAATGTTTGCCTTCGGTTTTGGTCTCGGTGGATGTGGCAGTCGGGCTCAGGGTTTGGCGGTTGTTGTTGTAGCCACCTGCGGTGCTGCTGCTGTTGTCGCTGCCTCCGCTTTGGCTGGATGTTGCGGTGCTGTTGTTGGTGTTTGTGCCGCTGTTGCTGCCAGAATTTGTGCCAGAGCTGGTGTTTGTGCCCGTGTTTGTGCCAGTAGTTGAGCCTGTGTTGGTACTTGAGCCCGTGTTGCTGTTGGTGCCCGTATTTGTACCCGAGCCGCTGCTGGTGCCGGTGTTGATGCCACTGCCGGTGTTGTTGCCTGTTTGGCTGAAGGAACCGTCTGTCGTCGTGCCGCCCGTGGTGGCTGTGTTGGTACCCGAGCTGTTGTTCGTGCCCGTGCTTGTATTAGTGCCGCTACTTGTTCCTGTATTGGTGTTAGTTCCACTACTTGTGCCGCTGGATGTATTGGTGCCACTGCCACTGGATGTGCCCGTACTAGAGCCAGTATTGGTTCCAGTGCCAGAATTTGTACCTGACGAGCTGCCTGAGTTACTTCCTGTGCCGTTCGTCACGGTGGTTGTAGAAGTATTTGAGCTTGAACCACCGCCAGTGTTGCTGTAGCTGCTGCCGCCTTCGGCCACATTGAAGATTTGAAAGGCGCTGCTGGTAGAGGTAACCGGGCTCATCATCGAACCTACACTGAAGAGCAAACCTGGGGAGATGCGACCGCCAGACATGTTGCCGCCACCTTCGTCGGCTACGATGTCAAACACCAAGGCAGCGCGTTTGCCTTTTAAGCTGGTGACATCAATGTCTTTGAGTGCTGAACGGATACTGGCTGATACCAAGCGCTGCTCTTCGGCATAGCGTTTGCCACCGCCATGGGCGGGAATGCCGGTTAAAGTGCCGCAGCCTGTGAGGAGCAAACTGGCCAGTACGAAAGTAAATGCTAAAACGACGGTTTTACTGGAAATTTGGTTGATTGAGGGTTTGGGGGAAACGGACATGATGACTCTATAAACAATGATACGAAAACAAGCAATTGCTTACTAACGTTAATTATCCGCTGAATCAAAGTTTAAACAGGCTTACCCCCCCTATTTATCTGTAACTTGTTGAATTTATTGATTAAATGCGGGTTTTCGCACGTTTTTAGCGTGTCAAAATTACCATAAAAAAGGCCGCATCGAATGCGGCCTTTGAAGCGAACACTTAAGTTACAGGTACGAATTACTTAAATTTCGGCAAATTAAACTGCGGCGGTACGCCCATGCGGGTGTTGATGATCCACTGCTGGGCGATGGACAGGATGTTGTTGGTGATCCAGTACAGCACCAAGCCAGCCGGGAAGAAGAAGAACATGACTGAGAAAGCCAGTGGCATGTACCACATCATTTTGGCTTGCAATGGGTCTGGTGGCGTTGGGTTCAGCGCGGTTTGCAAGAGCGTGGTCAAGGTCATGACCAGTGGCAAGATGTAGAACGGATCGGGTGCTGCCAAGTCGTGGATCCACAGCGCCCACGGGGCATTACGCATCTCGACCGAGCTCAAGAGCACCCAGTACAAGGCGATAAACACCGGAATTTGAACCATGATGGGGAAACAGCCGCCCAAGGGGTTGATTTTCTCTTCGCGGTAGATTTTCATCATCTCTTGCTGCATTTCTTGCGGCTTGTCTTTCAAGCGCTCGCGCATGGTGGCGATGCGCGGTGAAACCGACTTCATCTTGGCCATGCTGGCATAGGCTTTGGCGTTGAGCCAGTAAAACGCGATTTTCAGCAACAAAACCAGCGCAATAATCGCCCAGCCCCAGTTGCCAATGTAGCTGTGCAGCTTGTCGAGCAACCAGTACAACGGTTTGGCCAAAATGGTCAACATGCCGTAGTCTTTGACCAGTTCCAAACCTGGGGTGACGGTTTCTAACGATTTTTCAACCTGTGGGCCAGCAAAAAAGCGCGATTCCACCGTTTTTGTGGTGCCTGGGGCGACCGCATCAAGCGCGGTGATCATGCCCACGGCGTACAAATTGGTGTCAACTTTGCGGGTGAAAAGCTCGCGTTTGATGCCGTCAGGCAAGATCCACGCGCTGGCAAAGTAGTGTTGCACCATGGCCACATAGCCTTCGCTGGCTTGTTTTTCGACATCGACTTTGTTTTTCTCGATGTCGGTAAATTCGACTTTTTGGTACTTTTTAGCCGCAGTGTAAACCGCAGGACCGGTGAAAGTGGAGTAGAACGACGACTCGCCCGCCAGCTTGTTGCCATCACGCACCAGCTGCAAATACAACTGTGGTGACACGGCGGCTGCGCCCGTGTTGACGATGTCGTGCTTCACCGCCACGTCATACGCGCCGCGTTTCAAGGTGTAGGTTTTGACTAATTTGACGCCGCCTGATTCTGGGGATTCAAATTTCACGACCAATTCGTTCGCGCCAGCTTCTAGCTTGCGAGCGCCTGGGGCAACGGCCATGATGGTTTTGTGCGTTGGCAAGTTGGCCGCGCCAACCAAACCTGTTTGAGCCACATAAACACGCTCTTTGCTGTCGTCCAAAAGCACCACGCCTTTGGCTGTGCCGGCTTTGAGAGCGGCTTTGTCATCCAAATCAACGTGCTTGACGAACTCCGAATGCACCAAAGAGCCGCCCTCAGTGTCAAAAGTGAGTTTGATCACATCGGTTTGCACTTCAAAGCGCTCTTTAAGGGCGGCAGGTGCTGCAGAAGCTGTTGCGATAGTGCTGTTTTGAACTGCAACCGGCGTATTTGTCGTCTCAGTAGCTATATTATTTGTAGCATTATTAAGACTCCCACTAGTAGATGGAATACTCGCATTGGCTAGAGCGGTGCTGGCTGCGCCTGCAGCAGGTGCGGCTGGTGCCGTTGCTACAGCGGGTTTTGCGCTGAGCCCGAAAGTGGGCTTTTGGCCAATGCTGACTTGGTAGTTGTCCCACAGCATAACCATGGAAAAACCAAAAATCGTCCACAAAATGGTCCGGCGGATATCGTTCATGAGGATGTCTTCACTTTAGAAGTAGCGTTGGTAAATTTAGAAAACAGAGAAAAATGCGTCGGCACAGGGTCTGCACCGCCTTCGCACCACGGGTGGCAACGCCCCAAGCGCTTTAGCGTGAGGTAGCTGCCTTTGGCTGCGCCGTGGGCCTCTAAGGCTTGAATCGAATAGATAGAGCACGTAGGCTCAAACCGGCAGGCTGAGCCTAACCACGGGCTGAGGAACACGCGGTAGGCTTTGACGACGCCAACCAAAAGTTGCTGCATCATGCTTGGCTTCACGATTTTGCACCCGCAAAAAGGTGTTGCAGCTCAGCGCGAACCGCAATTTTGAGCTTGTCGGACGTGGCACTGATGAATTGGGCACGGTCAAAACCAGCGCGCAGCCGAACCACGTGGGCAGCGGGTGGCAAATGGCAGCTTGAATCCGTGCTGACTGCGTAGATTTGGCGTTTGATGGTGTTGCGTGTCACCGCGCGTTTAGCCCAGCGTTTGGGCACAATCACGCCTAACCAGGTGTCTTGCACGGCAAAAAGAGGTTTGCTGAGGGCAGGGGCGCTCGGCACTGACACCACTGCAGCTGAATCAACTGCTTTGGACATCAAGTTCGGCTGCAAAGCCACACGGTGCAAGGCAAAGTGCGGGGTGCGAGAGACGGTTTGGCCGCTCATCACCGCTGCAAACTGCGCTTTGGTCACGATTCGCTGCAAGATGTCGCGGCAAAATAGGCTGCTGTAGTTACTAAATCAGAACTACGGCCGCCAAATTTGACTAAAACTTAGACAGCCAGACGTTTGCGGCCTTTGGCGCGGCGTGCGTTGATCACGGCACGGCCACCTGGCGTTTTCATGCGTGTCAAAAAGCCGTGGGTACGGGCGCGGCGAACTTTAGAGGGTTGGTAAGTGCGTTTCATGATTCATCCTAGGTACATTTTGAAGCGTGCTGCTTCAAGTTAGCCCATGATTATCGCAGATTCTTGAGGCATGGCCACTATTTAGCGTCCAAACCTAGCGTAATAGGCTAAGCTAGGGCGCAGAGTTAAGCTTAAATTTACGCCACCCTCCCTATTTTTCCCTTATACATCCGTTTATTTTGAATCCTTCGCCCTCAACAACAGCCCCTCTCCTGATTCGGGCCATGCCTGCCGTTTTTGTGTTGATTTGGAGCACGGGCTTCATTGTTGCCAAGTTTGGCCTGCCTTTTGCCCCACCGTTGACGTTTTTGACGATTCGCTATTTCTTCTCCATTGCCTGCTTCTTGGTGTGGATTTGGCTGGCTCGCGCCGTTTGGCCCAGCGATAAAAAGCAGTGGTGGCATCTGGCGGTGACAGGTGTGCTGATGCACGGCGGCTACTTAGGCGGCGTTTGGGTCGCGGTGAAAGGCGGCATGGGCTCGGGATTGGCCGCGCTGATTGTGGGGTTTCAGCCGATTTTGACGGCGCTTTGGCTCTCTAGCCTTGGCTCAACCGCAACAGAAAACCCCGCACAAACTGTAGTTTCAAAACGACAATGGGCGGGTTTGCTGCTGGGTTTGACCGGTTTGCTGCTCGTGGTCGCCCGTAAATTTGGTGCCACCAACGAAGTCACGCTGCTGACGTTTGTCGCTGCCGTGTTTGCGCTGGTATGCATCACGGTGGGGACTTTGTATCAAAAGCAACACGTGACTGCGACCGATGTGCGCACGGCCAACGTGATACAGCTCGGAGCTGCGCTGGTGGTGACGCTGCCCTTTGCGATGTTTGAGGCCGAAGCCATCACCTGGAATGCTTCGTTTGTGGGTGCCATGGCGTGGGCGGTGCTGGCCTTGACTTTGGGCGGCAGCTCCTTGATGTTCATGCTGATCCAGCGCGGTGCAGCCACCACGGTGACCAGCTTGCTCTACCTGGTACCCCCCACGACGGCGCTGATGGCCTGGGTTTTGTTTGGCGAAACCATCACGTTCGTGACCATTTTTGGTATTGTGCTGACGGCGATTGGGGTGAGTTTGGTGGTGCGGCCAACTAAAACCTGAGCGAAGGCGCTAGGACAGCGGCGTCGTTTTCCAGGGTTCGTGCTGGAATTGCGCAACGAGAAAGTCGATCAACAAACGAATGCGACGTGGCGTGTCTGGTCGATAAGGGGCGAGCCAATGGATATCGGCGTCTGGCATGCTGTAGTCGGGTAAAACACGCAGCAACTGGCCAGACTTTAGCTGCGGCGCGACGTCCCACAAGCTGCGCAGCATGATGCCGCGACCTTGCAAACACCAGTCGCGCACCAATTCACCGGAGTTGGACGACAGCGGGCCGCGCACCCGCACACGAATCGGGGTGTTGTCTTTGTCTTTATGCAGGGTCCACACATCAAAGCGCTGGCTCACCGCGTTGTCTGTGGCGCTGCCGTTTTCACGCACGATCAAACAGGCACGCCCTTGTAAATCTGCAATGTTGGCAGGCGCGCCGTGCTGCGCTACATACGCAGGTGCCGCCACCAGCACCCGCTGGTTGCGTGCCAGCCGACGCGACACCCACTGAGCCGCTTGCCGACCCTGCACTGACCAGAGCCAAATCGCGCCATCAAAACCGTCTTGTACCAAGTCTGGCAGCTGTTCCGTGAGCTGCAGTTGAACCTCTATCTTGGGATACAAGGCTTGAAACTCAGCCAAGGCAGAGCCCAGCCACAAACGCCCAAACCCAAAGGTGGCCGCCAAACGGATCAGGCCGGTAGGCTCAGACTGCCGCTCTTTCAACTCTGCCTCTAAGGCAAGAAAACCCTGCAGTAAAACTTCTGCGCGCACGCAAGCCGTCTCCCCTTCGGCCGTGGGGCTGACACGGCGTGTGGTGCGCTGGAACAAACGCTGACCCAACTTCCCCTCTAATGCCGCCAAGCGTTTCGTCACGGCAGGCGGTGCAAGGTCCAAGCGACGCGCTGCACCCGCCAAGGTGCCTGCGTTGCGTATCGCCAGCATCAGTTCAAGATCGCTTCGTTCCATGTTGTTTTATTTTTATATTTTTTTTTATTATTCTTTATTATTTCTTTTTTGGAAATAATTACTTTCTTCATTATTGCTTGTTTTATGGGGCGAGGTGCTGCAAAATTTGCCCATGTTTAAAACATTCACCACCACCATCGTCCCAGGTCCCGCTGGCCCGCTGCACACCCTGCGCGGCGGTCAAGGCGCGCCCTTGCTGTTGCTGCACGGCCACCCGCAATCACACGTCATGTGGCATTTGGTGGCGGATGAACTGGCCAAGCATTTCACCGTCGTCATGATGGATTTACGCGGCTATGGCGATTCCGTACGCGCGCCAGCGGATGCCGAACACCACAATTACGCCAAGCGCAACATGGCGCTGGATGCCATCGCCGTGATGAAGCACTACGGGTTTGACCGCTTTCAAGTCATGGCGCATGACCGTGGGGCACGGGTGGCACATCGGCTGGCGGTTGACCACCCAGAGGCAGTGCAGCGTTTGTTAGTCTTGGACATCGCGCCAACCTTGGCCATGTACGACCACACCACCGACGCCTTTGCACGCGCGTATTGGCATTGGTTCTTTTTGATCCAACCGGCGCCCCTGCCCGAAAGCCTGATTGAACTGGACCCTGTGCGCTACATGCGCAGCTTGATGGGCAAGCGCCATGCGGGACTGGATGCCTTCACGCCCGCCGCTTTGGCCGAATACGAGCGCTGCGCCTTGATTCCAGGCACGGCCACCAGCATGTGTGAAGACTACCGCGCTGCCGCGACGGTTGATCTGGTGCATGACCGCGCTGATGTGGCCACCGGCCGCAAACTCACGCAACCCCTGCGCGTGCTGTGGGGTGACCACGGCGCTGTGGGCAAATGTTTTGATGTACTGGGGTTGTGGCGCGAACGGGCGGCCGATGTGTCTGGTGCCAGCTTACCTTGCGGGCACTACATCGCCGAAGAAGCACCCCAACTGCTGCTTGCCGAAGCGCTCCAATTTTTCAAACCCTGATTTTTAACCCCTCTATAAGCCATGAATACAACAACACACAACACTGGTAAAAAACGCATCGCTGTCATCGCCGGAGATGGCATTGGCAAAGAAGTCATGCCCGAGGGCATTCGCGTGATGGAAGCTGCCGCCAGCAAGTATGGCATTGACCTGCAGTTTGACCACTTCGACTTTGCCAGCTGGGACTATTACGAGAAGCACGGCAAGATGATGCCGGACAACTGGAAAGAGCAAATTGGTGGCCATGATGCCATCTACTTTGGCGCGGTGGGCTGGCCTGACAAAATTCCTGACCATGTGTCGCTGTGGGGTTCACTCATTTTGTTCAGACGCGAGTTTGACCAGTACGTCAACCTGCGTCCGGCACGGCTGATGCCAGGCATCGTCTGTCCCGTGGTGCGACGCGACGGCAGCCCACGCCAACCGGGCGAGATTGATTTTTACATCGTGCGCGAAAACACCGAGGGCGAGTACTCCAGCATAGGCGGCAAAGCCTTCCCGGGCACAGACCGTGAGTTTGTGGTGCAAGATGCCATCTTCACCCGCTTTGGTGTGGACAGGGTGCTGAAGTTTGCCTTTGAACTGGCACAATCCCGTCCTAAACAGCACCTCACCAGTGCCACCAAATCCAACGGTATTTCCATTTCGATGCCGTATTGGGATGAGCGTGTGGAAGCCATGGCCAAAAACTATCCCGCCCTCACATTGGACAAATTTCACATCGACATTTTGACGGCGCATTTTGTGCAACGCCCCGACTTTTTTGATGTGGTGGTCGCCAGCAATTTGTTTGGCGATATTTTGAGCGACTTGGGCCCGGCCTGCACAGGCACGATTGGTATTGCCCCCAGTGCCAACCTGAACCCGGAGCGCAAGTTTCCCTCACTGTTTGAACCGGTGCACGGCTCGGCACCGGACATTGCGGGCAAGGGCGTTGCCAACCCGATTGGTCAAATTTGGTGTGGTGCCATGATGCTGGAATTTTTGGGCCACAAGGATGCACACGATGGTGTGTTGGCGGCGATTGAAAAAGTTTTAGCCCCTAGCAGTGGCGCGCCACGCACGCCCGATTTAGGTGGCAAAGACAGTACACAAGACGTGGGGCGTGCGATTGCGGCGGCGCTTTAAACTAAAACCGGCCTTACAAGCCCCTCATTCCCAAGGCGGCAACACCTGAGCCTTGAGCTGTTTTTGTCGCGCTTCGTAATCGGGCAACACGCTGGCCACGGTCGCCCAAAAGCGCGGGCTGTGGTTCAGTTCATGCAGGTGGCTCAGCTCATGCGCCACCACATAGTCAATCACCTCGGGGCTGAATTGCATCAGCCGCCAATGCAGACGGATCGAACCATCTGCTTTGGCGCTGCCCCAACGGGTATTGGCGTTGGTCAGCGCCAAGGTGCGCCACGTCACACCCAATAAAGACGCGTAATGGTTCATGCGCGCTGTGTAATGCTGCGTGGCTTGTTCTGCTATCCACTTCCTGGTGGTGTCTCGGATTTTTTTATTACTTGCCACGGCTGGTAGCGCCAAGGACAGAACACCCCTGTTTTCTGCCGCATCAGTACGCGTCAACACATGCTTGGCGGCTTGCGGATCGACCCGCACCTGCAGTGTGCCACCCAAATACGCCAGCTGCGCACCCCCCTGCCAATCCATCTTCAGCGCCGCCATACGCTCTTCACGCTGCTGCATGCCGCTCAGCTTACGAACAATCCAGCGGCCTTTTTCTTGTACGGCTGCTTCGATGCTGGGTTGCGACATGCCAAAAGGTGCACGCACCGACAAACCTGCCGGGCTAACGCTGAAGGTCATGGTGCGCCTACGGCTGCGCAGCAGCTCGTAATCCACCCCCTGCCCTTGCAGGCGGGTGTGCTGGCTGGCTTGCGGATGCCGTGAAAAAACATCGCCCGACAAAGGCAACATCGGCGATGTCAAGCTTTCTGTTTTTTTAGCGCGCTTGGCTGGCGCTTTGATAGGTGTTTCAAGGGGCGTTTTAACGGGTGTTTTAGGCCGTGCTCGGGGACCCAGCTCAAACACGGGCGCAACATCAAACAAGTCCAGCGTGAATTTCAGCAAGCGATGCATCGCTGGTGGCTTTCAGCGGTAGGCTTCGGGGTCCAAACGGCGCATTTCGGCTTCTATCCAAGCCTCTACTTCACGCATCAACTCAGCCGGCTCACGACCCGCGCTGGGAATGGGTTTGCCAATCGAAATATCCACAATGCCAGGCGTTTTGATGAAGGCCTTTTTTGGCCAACATCTGGCGGATGTTACTGCAACGGGCACCACAGGTGCACCCGTTTCAATTGCCAAACGTGCGCCCCCCGTTTTGTACACGCCTTTTTTACCCCGCGCTGTGCGTGTGCCTTCGGGAAACATGATGACCCAAGTACCTTTGTCCAACAATCGCTTGCCTTGTTCAACCACCTTGTTGAACGCTTGCGTTCCCTGCTTGCGATCAATATGAATCATGTCCATACTGCCAATCGCCCAACCAAAAAAGGGAATGCGTAGCAGCTCTTTTTTGAACACATAGGCCAAGGGGTGCGGCATCAGCGCGATCATGGAAAACGTTTCCCACAAAGATTGGTGCTTCACCAGCAAAATAGCCGCGTCGGTTTCGCCGGTGGGCAGGTTTTCCCAGCCTGTGATGCGGTTGTGGATGCCCAAAATCGCGGTGCCACTGTTGACAGACAAGCGCAGCCAGTTGAGGCACACGGCATAAACCATTTTGTGGCGTCCAAACAAACGCAGCACCACAGCAGCCAAGGCCCATGGGATCACGGTCACAACTAGCACTAGCGTGTGAAACGCGGCGCGCACAAAATTGATCAAGCGATTCATGGCATTTTCTTTTCTTTGCTCTCTTTGGCAACGTTTTTCATGGTTTCTTGCGCCAAGGTCTGCGCCTTCTCCTGGTCTTTTTCGCGGGTGATGATGAAGTCGGCAAACGCGGCTAAATCATGGTGCATGATGGTGTTGGCAGGGTAGGTGTCTGGCAAAGGCTGGCCACGCAGGTGCAAGGCATTGCCCGTCAGCACCAAATGCGGCTCGCAACCCGCTGCGGCAGCGGCTTGCATGTCGCGCAAGCTATCGCCCACGCTGGGAATCAAATGGGCATCGACGCTTGTGCGCTCAATGATTTGCTCAAACAGCCCCGGCAAGGGCTTGCGGCAACTGCAATTGTCTGCCGGCGTGTGCGGGCAGTAAAACACCGCATCCATACGACCACCCAACGCGGTCAGCAGCTTGTGCATTTTGGCGTGCATGGCGTTCAGCGCCGCCACATCAAACAGCCCGCGCCCCAAGCCGGACTGGTTGCTGGCGATCATCGTGCGCCAACCGGCGTGGTTCAGCTTGGCCACCGCCTCCAGAGCGCCCGGCAGCGGAATCCACTCCTCGGGCGACTTGATGAAGTCGGCATGCTCTTCGTTGATCGTGCCGTCGCGGTCCAGGATGATGAGTTTCATGCGTTTGCCTTTTTAGCTCTTATCAGGTCGCCAACTTAGACAAGTCCGCCACGCGGTTCATGGCTTCGTGCAGGGTTTTGAGCAAGCCTTGGCGATTTTTACGCAAGTCTAAATCTTCGGCATTGACCATCACCCCATCAAAAAACGCATCCACAGGTGCGCGCAGCGCAGCCAAGCTCTGCAAAGACGCCGTGTAGTCGCCCGCTTCAAACTGCGCTTTGGCTTTAGGAGCGACGTCGTTCATGGCAGCAAAGAGCGCGATTTCGGCGGGCTCCTTGAGCAATG
>JANPIC010000187.1:0-2604 GCA_031424795.1 Polaromonas sp.
TTCCACCACGCGCAAATCGACTTGCTCCAAAAAGGGGTTGTACACCTTGAACGCATATTCGGGTGCTTTGCCATTGTCGGCAAAATGGTGCGACAGCGAACCACTGGCAAACACCGCCACCGTGCCGTCGTACTTTTCTTCAATAGCGCGGCGTACGGCCAAACCAAAACGCTGGCTTTCTTCCAAATCATGCCAATCACACCAGCCGCTGACGCAGATCACCTTGTAATGCTGGTCGCTGTTCATATAGCGCATGGGCACGAGTGTGCCGTATTCCAGGTCCAGCGTGGTGTCGGAATGGGCGCGGCTTTTGACCCCCATGTCGTTGGCAACGTCCGCAATCAAATGTCCCAGCTCAGGGTTGCCAGTGTAGGCGTAGGGCATGTTTTTGATGAAATGCTGCAGCTCGTTGCTGGTGTAAACGCCCTCAAACTTGGGTGCGCAATTGAGGTGGTATTCGCTGTTGACCTGCCAATGCACGTCAAACACCACGATGGTATCCACGCCCAAGGCGCGGCAGCGTCGGTCGATTTCTTTGTGCCCGGCAATGGCGGCATCACGTTTGCCAAAATGGGGTCCAGGGAATTCACACAGGTACATGCTGGGCACGTGGGTGATTTTGGCGGCTAGAGCTAAGGTTCCCATAGTCAGACTCCCCAATGTGGAATGTGGTGGTTGCCCAGACTGACGCAGACGTTTTTCGGCTCACAAAAAACCTCGTAGCTCCAGGTGCCGCCTTCGCGCCCCGTGCCGCTGGCCTTGGTGCCGCCGAAGGGTTGGCGCAGGTCGCGTACGTTCTGGCTGTTGACAAAGCACATGCCGGCCTCCACCGCTGCCGCCGTGCGGTGTGCTTTGGCGAGGTTCTCTGTCCACACATAGCTGGACAGGCCGTAGCTGATGTCGTTGCACAGTCGAATCGCATCGGCTTCGTCTTTGAACGGAATCAGGCAGGCCACCGGGCCAAAGATTTCTTCCTGCGCAATCCGCATGCGGTTGTCCACATCGGCAAACACCGTGGGCAGCACAAAATTGCCGCGCTTCACATGCTCGGGCAAGTCCGGCGTGTCGAGTCCGCCACACAACATCGTCGCCCCTTCTTTAGGCCCTAGCTCAATATAGCTGCGCACCTTGGCCAGATGCGCCTGGCTGATCATGGGGCCGACGATGGTTTTCTCATCCAGCGGGTCGCCTACGGTGATGCGTTTGGCGCGCTCGGCAAACTTGTGCGCGAAGTCGGCGTAGATTGATTGTTGCACCAAAATGCGGCTGCCCGCCGTACAGCGCTCGCCGTTGTTGCTGAAGATCATGAAAATCGCCGCATCCAGTGCCCGGTCTAAATCCGCATCTGCAAAAATCACAAACGGTGATTTGCCACCCAACTCCATGCTGAACTTTTTCAGTCCTGCCGCTTGCACAATGCGGTTGCCGGTCGCTGTTGAGCCGGTGAATGAAATAGCGCGTACGTCCGGGTGGCTGCACAGTGGTTCGCCCGCCTCCTTGCCGTAGCCGTGCACAATATTTAGCACGCCTGCCGGGATGCCCGCCTCCAGCGCCAGCTCGCCCAAACGCGCAGCGGTCATGGGCGAGAGTTCGCTCATCTTCAGCACGGCGGTGTTGCCAAACGCCAGACAGGGCGCGACTTTCCAAGTGGAGGTCATGAAGGGCACGTTCCACGGGCTGATCAGTGCGCAGACGCCGACCGGGTGAAACAGCGTGTAGTTCAGGTGCGTTTCGGTCGGGTAAGTGTGGCCGTCCACGCGGGTGCACATTTCAGCAAAATAGGTGAAGTTGTCGGCTGCACGCGGAATCAGCTGTTTGCCGGTTTGCGAGATGGTCTGGCCGCAGTCCTTGGTTTCCATCTGCGCAATCTCTGGCACGTGCTTGGCGATCAGCTCGCCCAGCTTGCGCATCACCTTGGCGCGTTGCGGTGCAGGCGTGGCCGCCCAGCCGGGGAAGGCGGCTTTGGCGGCTGCCACGGCGGCGTTGACTTCAGCCTCGCCGCCTGAAGCGACTTCCGCCAGCACGTCCTGTGTGGCGGGGTTGATGGTGTCGAAGTAGCTGGCGCTGCCGACTGATTTGCCGTTGATGAGATGGTTGATTTGCATGTCAGTTTTCCGTACTTGGTTTCGTTCCTGTAATCGTGTTGATCAAAGCGCCCAAGCCTTCAATCTCGGTCACGATGACATCCCTCGGCTGGCAGTCCACCACGCCATCGGGTGTGCCGGTCAAAATCACATCACCCGGTTGCAGCGTCATGAAGCTGCTGAAATATTCGATCAAAAACGGCACATCAAAAATCATGTCCCGGGTGTTGCCGCTTTGGGTGACCTTGCCGTTGACGGTGGTTTTCAACGCCAGATTCATGGGGTTGGCAATATCCGCCGCATCCACCAGCCAGGGTCCCAGCGGGGTGCAGGTGTCGCGGTTTTTGACGCGCAGGTTGGGTCTATACCAGTTCTCCAGATAATCGCGGATGGCGTAGTCGTTCGCCACGGTGTAGCCCTGCACAAAATCGTAGGCATCATCGCGTTTGACCTTTTTGGCCGTTTTACCAATCACTACCGCCAGTTCGCATTCGTAGTGCATGTATTTGACATCTGGCGG
>JANPIC010000188.1:0-26427 GCA_031424795.1 Polaromonas sp.
AAAGGCGTTCTGCCAGATGCACCAGCGCCTGCTGCTGCGCCGCGTCCTGTGGCCACAGCGACTTCAACTGCGCCAGTTGCAAAAGCAGCACCAGTTGCTGCCAAGACTGCAAAACCTGCAGAAACTGGCTTCTTCGCTTGGGTCAAAGGTTTATTCGGCGCGAGCAAACCAGCGCCTGCAGCACCCGTGCGTGCCGCAGCTGAGGGTGAGAAGCGTGATGGCCGTGGCAATTCTCAGCGTGGCGAACAACGCAATGCACGCGGCGATCGTACTGAGCGCCCAGAAGGTCAAGCAGCTCAAGGCGAGCGCCGTGAAGGCCGTGGTCGCAATTCACGCGGTGGCCGTGGTGGTGAACGTAACGGCGAACGAACTGGTGAACGCGGTGCAGAACGTACCACTGAGCGCCGTGACGAGTCACGTGCGGATACGCGCAACGAACCACGTGCTGAGGGACGCGCCGAAGGCAGAAACGAAGGCCGAAGTGAAGGTCGCGGTCCTCGTACAAACGGTCGCAATCAGCGCAATGAGCCGCGCGTTGATGCAGAAGGCAACCAAATTGCTACAAATAGTATAGCTAATCAGGCAGATAATACGCCGACTGATGGCAATATTGACACTCAAAACAGAGCACCACGTCAAGGTAATCGCCCACCACGCGGTGAGCGCGCTGAACGTGGCGAGCGTCCTGAACGCGCGGAACGACCTGAACGTGCCGAACGCCGCGAACGCAGTGACCATAACGGCTCTGAAGCTGTTACCGGTGCTGCCGCAGCTGGTTTGGTAGCGGCAGTTGTTGCTGATCAAACCGGTTCACAAGCGGGTTCTGACAACCAAGCTAACGTGCAAGAAGCTGCGCAGCAACAAGGTGCGCAAGAAGGCCAACGCAACGAACGCCGCAGCCGTGACCGCTATGGTCGTGACCGCCGTGAGCGCAATGGCGATCGCCCAGAGCGTGCTGAGCGTTCGGCAGATCAGTCAGCAGAGTCCGCCGCTAATGATGGCGTTGCGCATGCTGCACCGGTTCAAGCTGAATTTGTCAATTCACGCCGAGATGCTGTACCAGCTGCAGCCGCCGCAGCAGTTGTTGCCGTTGCAGAACCAGCAGCTGTTGCCGCCACGCCTGTAGTGGTTGCACCTGCACCAGTTGCTGCAGTAGCGACAGCCATCATGCCGGTGGTCACGTCATACGCTTTGCCTGTCTCAGATTTAGCGCAAGTGGCTACAACATCTGGTTTGCAATGGGTAGGTTCTGATGCTGCAAAAATCGCAGCTGCTCAAGCGTCTATCGCTGCAGAACTGGCTAACGCACCTGTACATGTGCCACGTGAGCGTCCGCCAGCTGTGGTTGTCGAATCTGCCAACTTGGTACTGGTAGAAACAAAGCGTGATTTGCGCGATATGCAGCTGCCATTTGAAACCCCAAGCGTTACATAAATCAGCTTCATAAGTAAAAAACTCACCGTGAAAAAGCCGCTGTAGCGAAAGCACAGCGGCTTTTTCATGGACAATGTTATGGTCAATTTAGGCCGCTTGTAATAAGCCAATTTATCTCTAGAATTTACCTCCAACTCAATCACAAAGCTCCACACCATGTCCATTTATACAAAACTCGAAACCTTGGGTATCACACTCCCACCAGTTGCTATTCCAGCTGCCGCCTATGTGCCGTTTGTTAAAACTGGCAACCTGGTTTTTCTGAGTGGCCACATCGCCAAAAAAGACGGTAAGGCTTGGGTCGGTCAATTGGGTAAAAATATGACGACCGAAGAAGGCAAAGCCGCTGCGCGCAGCATTGCCATCGATCTACTAGGCACGTTGCATGCGGCAGTGGGCGATTTGAACCAGGTCAAACGCATCGTCAAAGTGATGAGCTTGGTGAACTCAACAGGTGATTTCACCGAACAGCATTTGGTGACCAATGGCTGCTCCGAACTGATTGGCGAAGTTTTTGGCGCAACTGTAGGTGCACATGCTCGCAGCGCTTTTGGTGTAGCGCAAATTCCTATGGGTGCTTGTGTTGAGATTGAACTGATCGCTGAAGTTTGAAAGAATACCGAAATGTAGTCGGTGTTTACCCTCAAAAATTCATGATACGAAATGCCCTTTCGTAATTAACAGCGCAAACGATTATCATCGTGCCAATTTATGACGAAACACTTTTTCCAGCGATAGCTTCGTCATGCGCCGGTTTATAAACTCTGGGAGCACTTCTGTGAATGGACTACTTAAACTCGCCTTAGGCGTGGATTGGATCAGTGAAAAATTTGGCATCATTGCCTCTTGGACGGTGTTATTTGCTGCACTTATTTCAGCTGCAAACGCATTTGTTCGTTATGGCTTCAATTGGAGCTCTAACTCTTTCACTGAAATTCAATGGTATTTTTTCGCCTACATGGTGATGGTAGGTGCACCTGTTGTACTCAAACTCAACGAACATGTGCGTGTTGACTTGATTTACGGAAAACTCAAAGGCAATCGTCCTGTGTATGTCGATTTGTTCGGTTTGCTGTTTTTCCTATTACCCGTTATCACTACGCTGGCCTACCTGTCATGGCCTTATTTTTTAAACACATTCACTTCAGGTGAAATGTCTCAAAATGCTGGCGGTTTGATTCGTTGGCCTGCCGTTTTGGCATTACCTCTTGGCTTTGGTTTGATGTGGCTACAAGGCTGGGCAGAAATCATCAAACGGGTCGCCTATTTGACTGGCCATTACCAAATGGATACCCATTACGAGAAGCCGTTGCAATAAGTGTTTTTGTGAATTTACAAAAATACGAACAGCTATTTAACTGATTGCAATAAAAATTTAGGACTTAAAAATGGAAATGGTCAATTTCGCTCCCGTTATGTTTGCGGGGCTTATCGTCATCATGCTGATCGGGTTCCCCGTGGCATTCTCACTGGCTGCACTGGGTTTAGGCAGTGCGTTCTATGCGATTCAAATGGGTTGGTTTCCCGCTGCATTCATGGGCAATTTGCCTATCTCATTGTTCTCTATTTTGAACAATGAACTGCTGCTGGCGATTCCTTTCTTTACCTTCATGGGCACCATTTTAGAAAAATGTGGCTTGGCTGAAGACATGCTCGATTCCATGGGGCAACTTTTTGGACCCAAGCGGGGCGGTATCGGCTATTCCGTCATTATTGTTGGCTTTATCTTGGGTGCGATCACGGGTACCGTAGCTGGTCAAGTGATCGCCATGGCCTTGATTTCTCTGCCCGTCATGATGAAGTACAACTACAACATGCGCTACGCTACCGGCGTGCTCGCGGCTTCAGGGACAATCACGCAATTGGTACCACCATCGTTGGTTCTCGTCGTTTTGGCTGACCAATTGGGCAAACCAGTGGGCGATATGTACAAAGGCGCCTGGGGTCCTTCGCTGCTACAAGTGGCGATGTTTGCCATCTATACTTTTGCCTTGACACGTATCAAACCTGATTACCTACCCGCCATCCCGCGCACTGAGCGCACCTTGGATGGATGGGCGTTGTGGAAAAAATGTCTGCGTGGCATTGTGCCTTCCGCTATTTTGATTTTTACCGTGCTTGGCTCTATGGGTGGCCTGCCTTTCCAAGATACCGCTATCGCAACGCCTACAGAGGCTGGAGCCATGGGTGTTGTCGGCGCAATGATATTAGCTGCAATGTCTAAGCGATTAACGCCGGCTTTGATGTGGGAGGCGATGAGTGGGACAATGCGACTAACAGCGATGGTGGTGTTTATTTTGATCGGTTCCCGCGTTTTCAGCCAAGTGTTTCAGGGAGTTGACGGCGCAAAGTGGGTTGAACATTTACTCACTGGGTTGCCAGGTGGCCAAGTTGGCTTCTTGATCGTCGTCAATGTCTTTGTATTCTTCTTGGCTTTCTTCTTAGACTTCTTTGAAATCGCTTTCATTATTGTGCCCATGCTGGCACCTGTGGCGGACAAATTGGGCATCGATTTGGTTTGGTTTGGTGTGTTGCTTTGCGTCAACTTGCAAACCAGTTTCATGCATCCACCTTTCGGCTTTGCTTTGTTTTATTTACGCGGTATTGCTGACACGCTGTTCAAAGACAAGCGAATTCCTGTACCCGTTAAATCCAACGACATTTACATGGGTGCGATTCCATGGGTCATCATGCAAGTGATCTTGGTGTTTGTGGTTATTTTTGTACCGCAGTCTGTCACGATGTTTTTGGACAAAGAAATCAAGGTGGATATAGACAAAGTTAAAATTGAAATTCAGGCTCCAAATGAAGCTAGACCTGCGATGAGTGCGGCAGAAGAACAAAAGAAAATGGAAGACTTATTCAAAGATGCTTCAAAAAAATAGACTGCTATTTGATGGATGCTAAAGGTTGGCCTTTACCACTTGAAATAGATCTTGCACCAGATCAAGTTATCAGTGGTAAAGCGTTTTCAGTTGCTTTCCGTGTGCTGGCTTTGCTTTTGGTGGAAGGCATTGCTTGGTGGGCCTATGTGCTGTGGAGCAATGGAAAGCTAGGCACGTCGGTTACTAGTGGCGTCTTGTGGTTACTGGCCGCACTAGTCTTGATGTTTATCACGGTTTTCTATGTATTTCGCAGTGTTACCTCAGTTAGTAGCAGCCATTTAAAGCAAAGCTGGATATGGAATAAAGAAATGCCGATTCCTGATCTGGCGTATGTAAAGCTTATTCGGCTACGCGGCTTTGATTGGTTGATAGCGCCCAGGCTGTATGCCCGAACACACGGCGGGAAGTTTGCTTCTTTTTATGCATCAACCCCTGAAGTTCTGATGCAATTTGAGAAAATCAGCAATAAGCTTAGTCCCAAATAAATTTCTCAAAAAAAAGCCCCGTAAACGGGGCTTTTTTCATCAAAGTGACCCGTCCTGAAATAAGTTGACACCTTTGAGAATCAAAAAAGGCAAGTCAAATGGAATCAGGCGTTAAGAGGAGTCAGAGAGATTACACGCTGGCTTTTAAACTAAGGGTAGTCGATCAAGTAGAAAAAGGCGAGTTGACCTACAAAGAGGCGCAAAATACGGGCATCGGATTTCAAAGGAAATGTGATGGCCGGTCGCAGTCAAACGCCCCTTAGCCCAGAGCAACGCATCAAAACACTGGAGGTTCAGCTCAAAGAAGCCAACGAGAAGGCCAAACTATTCGAGGCCATGCTGGATGTTCTGAGAAAAGACTACGGTGTCAAAGTCACAAAAAAGCCTTCAGGCAAGTCCTCGCGCGTGGCCTCGTCCAAGGCTTGAGTATTGCGAGGGCTTGCCGCTATGTGGGCATGAGCCGCCAGGCGTATTACAAGCAGTGCCATTCCCAAAACCAGCGCAAAGAGCGCGAAAGCCGTGTCATAGAGTTGGTCACGCAAAAACGCCTGGAACAGCCCAGACTGGGCAGCCGCAAGCTGCACTACCTGCTCGCAGAGCCTTTGCGCGATGCCAAGATCAAGGTCGGCAGGGATAAACTGTTTGACATCTTGCGCGGTGCCCGGATGCTGGTGCCACCCAAGAGGGCATATCACAAAACCACGGACAGCCATCATCGATTCTGGCGGCACCCGAACTTACTCAAAGACGGTGAGCAACAGATCAACGCGCACGCTGCTGAGCAAGTATGGGTGGCAGATATTACTTACCTGCCGACTCCAAACAAATATGTGCATCTGAGTCTGGTGACGGATGCATACTCAAGAAAGATTGTGGGCTACCACGTGCATGACAGCCTGCAAACTGAGCAGGTTAGCCAAGCGTTTCAGATGGCTTTGAAGGGACGCAAAACGAGCCATCCATTGGTGCACCACTCGGATCGGGGGATTCAGTATTGTTCAGCGTATTATCAGGAAATTCACCGGCGATATGACATCACATGCTCCATGACAGACGGCTACGACTGCTACCAGAACGCTTTGGCTGAACGGGTTAATGGGATACTAAAGATGGAGTTTCTGCTGCACAGGCCTGCAAACCTTGCTCAGGCAAAGAAGATGGTCAAAGAGTCTGTGCAAATCTACAACCACAAGAGGCCGCATACGTCCCTAAAATACAAAACGCCCGATGAAGTTCACCGGGCGTCTTTAGAGGAAATTAAATCCCAATTTATCAACCCTCAAACTGTCAACCTATGACAGGACGGGTCACAAAAACAATTTACAGTTTTTGGGCTTGCATAAAATCGTCAAAAGCGGCTTCCGTGAAACGGAACCAAAGATTCGAATCAGCGCGGAACTTAGAGTAGTCAGCGTAGATTTTCTTCCAATCTGGGTTCTTAGCAGACAGCTCATCATACAAAGCCATCGACTCTTTAAAGGCCAAGTCCATCACATCTTTGGGGAAACGATGTAACTTGGTACCACTGCCCACCAATTGCTTCAAAGCAGCCGGGTTTTTAGCATCGTATTTGGCTTGCATATCAGTATGCGCGTAAGCTGCGGCAGATTCAACAATCGCTTTATTTTCTGGGGACAAAGCATTGAAAGCTTTTTGGTTGATCAGGAAGTCAAGCTGTGGACCACCTTCCCACCAGCCAGGGTAGTAATAATTAGGAGCAACTTTGTTGAAACCCAATTTTTGATCATCATACGGGCCAACCCACTCAGCCGCGTCAATCGTGCCTTTTTCCAATGCAGTGTAAATCTCGCCACCAGGAATATTAGCAGGTACACCACCCATACGCTCAAAAACTTTACCAGCGAAGCCACCAATACGCATTTTCATGCCTTTGAGGTCAGCAGCATTTTTGATTTCTTTGCGATACCAGCCACCCATTTGAGCACCTGTGTTACCACCAGGAAAACTGGTCATATCGTACTTGGCGTAAAACTCACGCATCAGCTTCAAGCCGTTACCTTCGTACATCCACGCTGTCATTTGACGGCTATTCAAACCGAATGGAATTGCGCAACCCAGAGCAAACGCTTCATTTTTACCGAAGAAGTAATACGGTGCTGTATGCGCCATCTCAACTGAGCCTTGCTGCACGGCATCCACCACACCAAACGGTGGTGTAATCTCACCGCCAGCGTGGGTAGAGATTTCAAATTTACCACCCGACATGGCTTTGACTTTGGAAGCAAAAACTTCAGCAGCGCCATAAATAGTATCGAGCGCTTTTGGAAAGCTCGATGACAGACGCCAGCGTACTGCTGCTTGAGCATGCACTGCAGGTGCAACACCAGCAGCCAACACGCCAGCCATACCAGCGTTTTTAATTAGGGAACGACGATCCATGTAATTTACTCCGAGAGGTTAAGTTAAGTAATCCGAACACCTTATGAGCGAACGAAGACCAATAGTGATCACCCACAATTGTAGGAAACTTCATGGTAACTTTGGTGCGGGTTTTCCCTCGAACTGCTTAAAGTTCTTAACGAATGATCGATCTAAATGTGCTGAATAAATGCATTGATTGAAGCTTCGATACCTAAAGCGTCTAAGCCTTGCATGGACAACAACTTCGCGGGGTCGCCATGCTCAATGAAAACATCTGGTAAGCCAAGCTGAAGCAACGGCTTCAATAGTCCCATCGTTTGCAGGGCTTCGCCAACAGCACTACCAGCGCCACCCATGATTGCACCCTCTTCAACTGAGACCAGCACATCATGCGTTGCCGCTATTTGCTGCAATATGCCCACATCCAAGGGCTTAGCCCAGCGCATATTGACCACGGTAGCATCTAGTTTCTCTGCGGCTACGAATGCCGGCTGCAGCAACGTGCCGAACGCAAGAATGGCAATTTTTTTTCCTTGCCGCCGAATTTCTGCCTTGGCATACGGCAAAGCCGTCAAAGACGCATCAACCGTGACACCCGCACCAGCGCCGCGCGGATAACGTACAGCAACAGGGTGGTTTTGCTCAAACGCTGTCGTCAGCAGCTGACGGCATTCCTTTTCATCTGCGGGGCACGCAATGCTCATATTCGGAATGCAGCGTAGAAACGGAATATCGTAGGCACCCGCATGTGTCGCACCATCCGCGCCCACCAAACCTGCGCGGTCTAACGCAAACACCACAGGTAGATTCTGCAATGCCACGTCGTGAATCAACTGGTCATACGCACGCTGTAAAAAAGTGGAATAAATCGCCACGACGGGTTTGAGTCCTTCGCAAGCCAAACCCGCGGCAAAAGTAACGGCATGTTGTTCAGCAATGCCCACATCAAAATAGCGTGCAGGAAACCGCCTCTCAAACTCAACCATGCCAGAGCCTTCGCGCATGGCGGGCGTGATGCCAACCAAACGCTTGTCTTTCTCCGCCATGTCACACAACCATTGACCAAACACTTGCGTAAACGTGGTTTTGGCAGGTGTTGTGGTTTTTTGTAGGCCTATGCTGGGGTCAAACTTGCCTGGGCCGTGGTAGGCCACAGGGTCATCTTCAGCCAGCTGGTAACCTTGGCCTTTTTTCGTGACGACGTGCAAAAACTGCGGGCCGGTGAGGTGTTTGATATTTTCCAACGTCGGAATAAGCGACTCTAAATCGTGCCCATCAATCGGGCCAATGTAGTTAAAACCGAACTTCTCAAACAAAGTAGCCGGTACGACCATGCCTTTGGCGTGCTCTTCTAAGCGTTTGGCCAATTCAAACAAAGGTGGAGCAACTTTCAGCACTTGTTTGCCCGCATTTTTGGCTGCGGCGTAAAACTGGCCACTCATCAACTGCGCCAAGTAGCGGTTTAGCGCACCCACGGGTGGGCTGATGCTCATGTCGTTGTCGTTCAAAATGACCAGCAAGTTGCAATCGGCCACACCACCATTGTTCAGAGCCTCAAAAGCCATGCCCGCCGTCATCGCGCCGTCGCCAATGATGGCAACCGAATAACGCTGATCGCCCTTGATTTTTGCGGCCAAAGCCATGCCCAAGGCAGCGGAAATACTGGTGCTGGAATGCGCCGTACCGAAAGTGTCGTACTCGCTTTCTTTGCGCATGGGGAAGCCGGACAAACCGCCCAACATGCGCAGGGTATCCATACGGTCGCGTCGCCCTGTCAAAATTTTGTGGGGATAAGTTTGATGACCCACATCCCACACCAAACGGTCTTCAGGCGTGTTGAAAACGTAATGCAATGCAATCGTGAGCTCTACTGTGCCAAGATTTGAGCTGAGGTGACCGCCGGTTTTAGAAACGCTGTCCAGCAGGTAAGCGCGCAATTCGTTAGCGACAGTCTTGAGTTGATCACGCGGCAGTTTGCGCAGATCAGCGGGGTCGTTGATCGTCTCTAACAACGGATGGGAGGGAGGTAGAGGGAAGTTCATTTGCTATGAATATAATAGCAGCTTAGGCAATAAATACGCCGGCTACATTCATATATTGAATATTTATTGGTGGGTGTTAAGAAGTATTTAAAAAATGGACTAGGTTGCCCTATTGACGACCATATGCGCCAATGACCGCAGCGCATGCGTGTTGCTCAACCCAGTTCGCACTAGCGCCGCCAGTGCTTGCTGCAAGAGCTTATCAGCATACGCTTTTGAAGCATCCAAGCCCATCAAAGACACAAATGTGGGTTTATCCTGCTCGGCATCTTTACCCGCTGTTTTACCCAGCGTTGCCGTATCAGCGGTCACATCCAACACGTCATCCACCACTTGAAACGCCAAACCGATAGCTGCACCGTATTCCTGTAAAGCAATCTTCGCTGTTGGCGATGCAGCCCCACAAGCCGCGCCCATCATCACGCTGGCCTGCAACAAAGCGCCGGTTTTTAAGCGGTGCATGGTGTGCAGTTCATCAATGGCGAGTAATTTACCAACGCTAGCCAAATCAATCGCCTGTCCACCCGCCATGCCGTGACAGCCTGCGGACAGCGCCAAAATGCGGCAAAGCGTCGCTTGTACAGGGGTATCGACAACATCAGGCGCAGGTGTTAGCAATTCAAAAGCCAAAGCTTGCAAAGCATCGCCAGCCAGCAAGGCTTGCGCCTCGCCAAATTGCACATGAACAGTGGGTTTGCCACGACGCAAAATGTCGTTGTCCATGCACGGCATGTCGTCATGAACCAAGGAGTAAGCATGAATCAACTCAACAGCGCAGGCTGCCCTAAGCGCTGCTTGGGTGGATTTATCATTTGTTGCAGCAACAGCTTCTGCTGCGGCTAAAACCAAAAGTGGCCGCAAACGCTTGCCGCCATCCAACACGGCGTAACGCATCGCTTGACTCAAAACAGGGGCTAAATCTACGACGGAACTCGAATCTGACGGATCCATTGGGGCAACCCAGTTGGACAACGCCTGCTCAACTTGCAGCAATTGAACATTCATCCACGCTTCGTGCGCCACATCTACATGATTCGCTGAATGGCTCATTCTTGCACCCACGGCTTCAATTGGTCACCATCAATGACGCTGATTTGCTGCTCAATCGCCTCTAATTTGCTACGGCAAAACTTGAGCAACTCAGCACCGCGCTGGTAGCCAGACATAAGCTGATCCAGTGGCAATTGCCCAGACTCCAGCTGCGCCGCCAATTGCTCCAGCTCTTGCAAAGCCGCTTCATAACTGACAGGCGTAGCTGTTTTAGTTGCTTTGCTAGCTTTCACACTGGTTTCTGGCAATAAAGATTTTGTTGCCATGGTTATGAGAAGAAGGTGGTCATCAGAATAAAGCAAAAAAAGGTTAAGACTCAAATAAGCCTTAACCTTGTATTTTATGTGATACCTGCCATCACTCAGGTTTGATGACGAAAAGTACTTATTTTGGCTATTTTGTCATCAGACTAGGTAGCCACAATGAAAATGCTGGCACATAGGTCACCAAGAACAAAGTAGCAATCAACGCTCCATAAAACGGCCAGATAGTTCGCATCACCTGCCCTACGGAAATGCCGCCAATGGCGCAACCTACAAATTGAGTTGTGCCGACTGGAGGCGTATTTAATCCCAGTGCGCAGTTAATCAGCATCATGACGCCAAAAGTCATGGGGCTCATGCCAAATTGCATGCAAATGGGTAGAAAAATTGGCGTACAAATCAAAATCGTCGCGGCCATATCCAAAAACGTGCCCAGAATAAAAAGTAACACGTTCACCAGCAAAAATATCAACCATGGTGAATTTGTCAACGACTTCATCCAATCACCCGTCAACTGCGGTACTTCGTACAGCGCGATAAAGTAGCCAAAAGCAGCGGATATGCCAATCAGCAACAGCACAACACCCGTGGTTTTGCACGCTTTGGCACAAGCTTTTAAGAAATGCTTGAAGCTCAAGCTTCGATAAACCAGCCCCGTCACAATCAAGGCCCACAAAACCGCTGTGGCGGCAGATTCTGTCGCGGTGAACACGCCAGACAAAATGCCCGTCAAAATAATGACGATGATCATCAACCCTGGCAATGCGGCCGCGAAAGCTCTCGCCACCTCACCCCAGCCCGCAAAATCACCCCGTGTTGGATAGCCGCGTTTAACCGCCACCAAATAGGCTGCCGTTAAATTACTTATCGTGAGTATGAGCGCCGGTATCAAGCACGCCAAAATCATACCGAACACGCTCACTGAGGCAATACCTGCCATCGACAACACCAAAATGATGATGTTATGCGATGTCGGCATCAGCGCCCCAACCAATGAGGCATGCGTGGTCACGTTAACGGCGTAGTCTGCGTCATAACCTTCTTTTTTCATCAACGGGATCATCACCGAGCCCATGGCGGACACATCTGCCAAAGGCGAGCCCGCCACGCCGCCGAACAAAGTACAGCCTACAACGTTGCTCATACCCAAACCACCGCGTACATGCCCTACCAAGCTGTTGGCAAACCGCACAATGCGGTCGGCGATACCACCGTACAACATCAATTCACCCGCAAAAATGAAAAACGGGATGGCAAGAAAAGAAAACACCTGCATGCCGCCAACCATTTTTTGGAACACAACCAAAATCGGCAAGCCAGCATACAAAATAGTGACAATTGAAGACAACCCAATCGCAAACGCAACGGGCACGCCAATCAGTAAAAACAGCGTGAACGTGATGCTTAATAAAATCAATTCCATGATGGCACCACCTCTTGTCCACGCACCAAAGCGATGATGTGCTCTGCTGAAAACAGAACGATAAGCACCCCGGCGATGATCAAGGGAATATAGTCAACCGATTCAGGCACAGTCAACATCGGTTTTTTTTCATTCCATTTCAAAGTAGCCCATACCCAACCGCTGTAAGCCATCAACACACCAAAAGTTGCCACACACAGGTGAATGACAACTTCCAGCTTCAAGCGCCAAGATTCCGGCAGCAAAGACACAATCGACTCCAAGCCGATGTGCCCCGCATCACGCACCCCCACCGCAACGCCAAGCGCGGTGACATACATCACCAGCAGCATGGCCAAGGCCTCCGCCCAAGTGGGCGAGCTGTTGAACACATAGCGGCCAACGACTTGCCACTGCACACAGATAATGACCACCAGCAGCAACACAACTGCCAACATCAAGCTGAGCTTGGACAGCTGTGCGCAAAAGCGTGTGTATTTACTGGAAATTCCTGGCGATTGAGCTTGCATATTCATGTCTATTACTTGGTGTCCTGCACCGTTTTAACCAAACGCTTGAGGTCAGGCGTTGTCATGAATTTATCGTAGACCGGGCCCATCACCGCTTGGAACGATGCTTTGTCAACATCAACAAACTGCGCACCTTCCGCCTTTACTTTTGCCAAAGACTTGGCTTCTTGCTCATCCCACTTTTGACGCATGAAAATCACAGAGTCTTTGGCAGCTTTGCGCACCATGTCTTGTTCGGCTTTAGGCAATTTGTCGTAAACAATTTTGCTCATGATCAAAATTTCTGGCGCCATTGAATGCTCAGTGCGGCTGTAAAACTTCACGGCTTCAGCGTGTTTGGCTGTGTCAAACGATGGAATATTGTTTTCTGCAGCGTCAATGATGCCGGTTTTGAGCGCGGTGTAGACCTCACCATAAGGCATAGGCGTAGCATTGGCACCCATAGCGGAGATGAGGGATACCCACAAGTCAGATTGCTGCACACGGATTTTCATGCCTTTCACATCAGCCACCGTTTTGATTGGTTTTTTGGCATACAGCGAACGTGCACCGCTGTCATAAAAAGCCAAACCGATGAAACCATGCTGCTCGCAATCTTTCAAAATTTCATCACCTGCCGGGCCGTCCAAACTCTTACGCATGTGCTCCACTGAACGGAACAAAAAGGGCATGGTTGGAACCTGAGTTTTGATGCAAATATTGTTCATAGGGCCGACGTTGACACGGGTGAAATCTAGCGCGCCAATTTTCACTTGGTCAATCGTTTCTTTTTCGCTGCCCAGCGCTTGTTTGTTGAACACTTTGATGCTGTGCTTGCCGCCCGAGGCTTTGTTCAACAACTCGCCCATGTGCTTGACGGCGGCAACGGTGGGGTAATCGTCCGCATTGTGCGTATCGGCAGACTTAAATTCGGTTGCTTGACTATTAGAAAGACCCATCAGCAACAAAGCGACTACGGACACTGAACTGACCAAGGTTTTTTTAAATTTCATGATGACTCCTAAATATATGAGTTGAAAGAAAACTAAGAGGAATAAGAAAAACAAGGCTCGATTTGGCCTTTTGCATTTAGCTCAACACTAAAAACAGCGCCACTCAAACCCGCCTCATTGCCGACAGCAACAGCGGGTTGTATAGAAGTGACAAAAAGAATATTCATAGCCGGCCCGCCAAAAGCGCACATAGACGGCTTTGAAACTGGCACATTCAAGGAACTTAACAATTCACCCTGCGGGCTGAATTGGTGAATTTTTCCTGCATCGTTAGCGCAAATCCAGTAGTTGCCATCTGTGTCTACCGCTGCACCATCGGGACGGCCAGGGTGTGCCGTCATATCGACAAACTCCCGCCCATTGGCAATATCACCACTAACGCCGCTAAAGTCAAACGCCCAAATTTTCTGCACCGTTGGGTGCGAGTCCGACACATAGTAAGTCGCACCATCTGGGCTAAACGCCATGCCGTTCGGCGTGATCAAGCCTTCTGCCTTGGGCGCACCCAAACCGTTCTCATCAAAACAATACACCGCACCTACTTGCTTGGCAGCTGCCATGTCCATGCACATGGTGCTGACCCAAAAGCGGCCTTGGCTGTCGCAGCGGCCATCGTTGAAACGCATATTCGGAATCGGGTGCGCAACAGCAGCCAATAACCTTGCCTTTGTTTGTTGATTTGCTAACAGCTGAATTTCAAAAATCCCCGTTTCCATGGCGGCAATCGCACACCCTGCTTTTTCCACCAAAGCAATGCAGCCCACGCGCTCATCCGTCGCCCAAGTTTGCTGAACTTTACTTTGCCAGTCGAATCTATGGATGCGTTTGCCCTCAATATCCACCCAATACAGCGCCTGCTCGGCCACGGACCACACAGGGCATTCGCCCACGCGGTCGCGGCTGGCGGACAGGGCTTTGAAAACTTGCATAACGACTAAAACGGCCCGGCCTGCACAAAGCCGCCGCCTTGAAATTGCGCCACTGGGCTGGTCAGATCTGGCGCTTGCGTGCGAGCATACACCGCATCTTTAAAAACATCCGAGCTATCTTGCGGCTTATAACCAATATGGTTAGCTTGTGCGTTATCCCACCACGTCACCGCGTTGTTGGACATGCCAAAAATAATACTGTGACCCAGCACCGGCGTGGTCAAACAAGCGGTAATCAAACGGTGCAAATCGTCAAAACTCAGCCATGTCGCCAGCATGCGGCGGTCTTTGGGCTCGGGGAAAGACGAACCAATGCGCACACAAGCGGTTTCAATCCCATAGCGGTCAAAGTAAAAGCGCGACAAATCTTCGCCAAAGGCTTTGCTCACGCCGTACAAGCTGTCGGGACGCGGCGGGTGCGATGCGTTGATGGTTTCAGACTGCTTGTAAAAACCAGTCACGTGGTTAGAGCTGGCGAACACGATGCGTTTGACGCCCTGCTTGCGTGCCGCTTCGTACAAGTTATACACGCCCAAGATGTTGCCTTGCAAAATCGGCTCGAACGCGGCTTCTGTGGAGACGCCGCCCAAATGCACCACAGCGTCGACGCCCTGCATCATCGCCATCACCGCGCTGGCATCGGCCAAATCGGCCAAAACCAACTCTTCTTGCTCGCCCGCCAAGCCAAAAGCCACGCGGTCAGCGCTGCGCAGCACGTCACAATTGGCTTTCAGACGTGGTCTAAGCGCTTGGCCCAAACCGCCTGCAGCGCCTGTGAGCAAAATTCGATGGTGCGAAAGAATAGTCATGTTGCTGCGTTAACCTTTTTTGCGTGCCTGTTCAGAGCCGTTGTTTCGATATTCTTTTTAACAGTGGACATTTCCACTAAATTTGATACAGTCTGATGGCAGATACTTATCAGTTGTTAGTTATCAGACAACCAGTAATGTATGAGCTACCCCACAAACTGTCAAGTATTAATAGATGTTCCCTAGGTAAACCCCTATGCTCGAAAAGACTGTTGTTCAAAATGAAATTTTTGCCATGCGCCGTCCGCGTGGCTTGGTCACAGAGATTGTTGAATCCTTAGCCGCCAGCATACGTGCGGGTGACATCAAACCGGGCGAAAAACTGCCCACCGAAGCCGCCATCATGACGCGCTTTGACGTCAGCCGCACTGTCGTGCGTGAGGCCATATCCAAGCTACAGGCTTCCAACCTGGTCGCCACGCGTCACGGTATCGGCACCTTTGCGCTGGAGCAAGTTGACCCCAAAACATTCCACATCAGCGCTTCCGACTTCGCCACCGTGAATGATGTGATCTCGGTTCTTGAGTTGCGTATCAGCCTAGAGACCGAATCTGCCGGTTTGGCTGCTCAGCGCCGCACCACCGCCGATTTGTTAGCCATGCAGCAGGCGCTGGACGCTTTTGAAGACTCCACCAAGCACGACTCAGACGCTGCACCCAGCGATTTTCAGTTTCACCTAGAGATTGCCAAAGCCACAGGCAACCGGCATTTTGCGGATTTGATGACCTATTTGGGCGAAAAGATCATTCCCCGCACCCGCGTGAACACGCCGGCGCGTGCACGTGAAGACCGCAACAGTTACCTGCAACGCGTGCACAGCGAGCATCAAAACATTTTGGCAGCCATTCGCAGCCAAAAGCCAGACGCTGCCCGCGCTGCGATGCGTTTGCATTTGTCCAACAGCCAAGAGCGCTTGCGTAAAAGCCAAACAGCTTAGCCAAAGCAATTGGTCAGACCGTTTGACCATTTGACCGTCTGAGGTGAGGGGTAAAATCAAAATATGTCTGAGCAAGCGTTAAATCACCTTCTGTCCCCCGAAAATTCACAGTTTTCTCAACTCTCCGTCAATAGCTACTTTGACGAAGCGCTTTTCAAGCTCGAACAGCAAACCCTGTTTCAAAACGGTCCGCGCTACGTCGGTCACCGTCTTGCCGCCCCGAATCCTGGCGACTTTTACACCTTGCCGCAAGAAAACGCCGGCCGCGCGCTGATTCATGGCAAAGCTGGCATTGAGCTGGTGTCCAACGTCTGCCGCCACCGCCAAGCCTTGATTTTGCAGGGCAAAGGCAGCATTGCCTCTAACGCTTCGGGCGGTTTGGGTAACTTGGTTTGCCCGCTGCACAACTGGACCTATGACACCAGCGGCCAAAATTTGGGGCAACCCATGGGCCAGCTCATCGCTGCGCCGCACTTCGCCTGCGACCCCGCTTTGCACCTGCACAACTACAAGCTGCAAGAATGGAATGGCCTGCTGTTTGAGGCCAATGGCAGAGACGTTGCCGCAGACATGGCACAACTAGGCCCTCGCGCCGACCTTGATTTCAGCGGTTACAAGTTAGACCACGTCGAGATGCACGAGTGCAACTACAACTGGAAAACCTTTGTCGAAGTGTATTTAGAGGACTACCACGTGGGCCCTTTCCACCCCGGTTTGGGCAATTTTGTGACGACGGGTGATTTGCAGTGGGAGTTCAAACCCGATTATTCCGTGCAAACCGTGGGCGTGGCGAACCGCTTGGGGCACGCTGGCAGCGCCATTTATGAGCGCTGGCAAACGGCGCTGTTGCAGCACCAAAAAGAGAATCACAACGGTGCACCACCTAAATTTGGCGCGATTTGGCTCACGTATTACCCACACATCATGATCGAGTGGTACCCGCATGTGCTGACCGTCAGCACCCTGCACCCAGTTTCGCCCCAAAAAACCATCAACATGGTGGAGTTTTTCTACCCCGAAGACATCGCCGAGTTTGAGCGCGATTTCGTCGATGCCCAACGCGCCGCCTACATGGAAACCTGCATCGAAGACGACGAAATCGCCCTGCGCATGGACGCGGGTCGCAAAGCGCTGATTCAGCGCGGTGACAACGAAGTTGGCCCCTACCAAAGCCCGATGGAAGACGGCATGCAAGAGTTTCACCAGTGGTATAGACGCGCCATGCAGCCTGCCAAAGTCATTTGTTAATTCTTCCAAATGGCATCGAATTTGCTATTATTTTTATAGCTAAATAGGCAATAAATACGCCGGCTAGATGTCAATCTTGTCACTTTTTAGCCATTTTCAACCCTTTTAGCGTTTTTACTCACTATGCAAGCACTTTGGATGGTTTTAGCCTCGTTTTTCTTCGCCACCATGGGTGTCGGTGTCAAAATCGCGTCGGAAAACTTCAACACCTTTGAGCTGGTCTGCTACCGTGGCTTCATCAGCATGCTGTTCATGGGGTTGATGATGCGGGCGCGCGGCGTGACATTGTCCACCAAAGTGCCGATGATGCACGCTTGGCGGGCGACCATTGGCGTGCTGTCACTGGGCACTTGGTTTTACGCCATCGCCCACCTGCCCCTGGCCACCGCCATGACGCAGAATTACATGAGCGGCGTGTGGATTGCGGCTTTCATCGTTGGTGGGGCGATGTTTTACAGCTCGGCAAAAGATGCAAAATCTCAAGGCCCACTGCTTTTGACCGTTTTATGCGGCTTTGCCGGCGTGGTGATGACGCTGCGCCCCACGATGGACCAAAACCAGCTCTTCGCGGGCGTCATCGGCCTGCTCTCAGGCATGGGCGCGGCGCTGGCGTACATGCAAGTCACCGTGTTGGGGCGCTTGGGCGAGCCTGAAGAGCGCACCGTGTTTTACTTCGCGCTGGGTTCAGCCATCGCGGGTGGCATCGGCATGCTGTTTACGGGGTTTTCACCCGTTTCAGCTTGGAGCAGCGCGGGTGCTTGGTGGCTCATCCCCATTGGCATCTTGGCCTCACTCGGCCAGTGGAGCATGACCCGCGCTTACAGCAAAGGCTCTACGCTGGTCGTAGCCACCATGCAGTATTCAGGCATCGTTTTCGCGTCGATTTACAGCTTGGCGCTGTTTGGCGACAATATTCCATCGTTGGGCTGGGCGGGCATTGTCGTCATCGTGTTAAGCGGTGTTGGCGCAACGATTTTGCGCTCCCGGGCAATGCCAAACACGCCGGCTGAAGAACACTGAAAGGTTTTTATATGCAAACACCGATGTACGCAACAATCATCTCCACTGAACAACTCGCCCAATTAACCCAATCTTCAGGCAAGCACTTGATGATTTTCGACTGCACCTTTGATCTGATGAAGCCCGAACTCGGTCAGCAGCAGTTCGACGAAGCACACATCCCAGGCGCGATGTACGCCAATTTAGACAAACACCTCAGTTCTAAAAACGACCTCGCCGCTGCCTCGGGCGGACGCCATCCCCTGCCGTCGCGCGAAACCTTCGCGGCGTGGCTCGGCAGCATAGGCTTCACCAACGCCCACCAAGCCGTCGTGTACGACCGCAACGGCGTGAACTACTGCGGCCGCCTGTGGTGGATGCTGAAATGGGTAGGCCACGAGGCCGTGGCCGTGCTGGACGGCGGTTTGCAGGCATGGCAAGCGGCTGGTGGTGCTGTCGAAACCGCTCAAACCGCTTCAAAACCCAAAAAATCGCCTTTTTCACCCTCAAATTACACTCTAGCCGGTGAATTATCTACCTTAGTTGCTATTAATACAATAGCAGATGACTTAAACAAGCCTTCACAAACGATTCTCGATGCACGTGGCGCACCACGCTTTCGGGGTGAAGTCGAGCCGCTAGATCCGGCGGCTGGCCACATTCCTGGCGCGCTGAACCGCCCCTTTACTGAAAACATGGGTGCAGACGGCAAGTTCAAACCCGCTGATGTGCTCAAAGCCGAATTCGCCAAACTACTCGCAGGCCGTGACCCCAACACCGTCGTCCACCACTGCGGCAGCGGCGTGAGCGCCGTGCCCAATGTGCTGGCGATGGAGCTGGCCGGCTTGGGCCGCCAAGCGCTGTTTGCAGGTAGCTGGAGCGAGTGGTGCAGCGACCCAAGCCGCCCTGTGGCGCAAGGTTAGTAAGGGTTAGTGATTCAAGGTTAACCCTCATTAGTCTCGCAGGTGACAAATTGGCCTCGTAGCTTGATTCATCATGTTGATTGTTCATTTCAGGAGACAACAACCATGACCCATTCAACACTGATATCACGTAGAACCGTTCTGCAATCTGCCACGGCGCTGGCCGCACCCGCCATCATCTCCAGCAGCTGGGCGCAAGACAAATACCCCAGCCGCCCGATTACTTTGATTGCCCCTTGGCCCGCGGGTGGCAGCAGCGACGCGGTGATGCGCGCCTTTGCCGAAAGTGCTGGCCGTGCGCTGGGTGGCACGGTGATTATTGAAAACAAACCCGGCGTGGGCGGCACTTTGGGTGCGACGGCGATGGTGAACGCCAAACCCGATGGCTACACGCTCACACAACTACCGCTGGGCATTTACCGCCTGCCGCACATGCAAAAAATGGCGTTTGACCCGGTCAAAGACATCACCCACATCGTCTGCCTCACCGGCTACACCTTTGGTCTGGCCGCCACGGCCGATGCGCCCTACAAAACGCTGAAAGAGATGGTCGCCTACGCCAAAGCCAACCCCGGCAAGGTCAGCTACGGCCACACCGGCACCGGCACGACGCCGCATTTGGCGATTGAAGAATTCGCTGGCAAAGCAGGCATCGACATCGTCGATATTCCCTACAAAGGCTCGGCTGAGTTGATTCAGTCCATCTTGGGTGGCCACATCACGCTGATGAGTGGCACCACAGAATTTGCCCCGCACGTGAAAAGCGGCAAGCTGCGCCTCTTGGCCACGCTGGGGCGCGAGCGCAACAAAGCCTTTCCCGATGTGCCCACGGTCAAAGAAAGTGGCTGGGACACGATTACCGAATCGCCCTTTGGCATTGGTGGCCCCAAAAATATGGACCCCGCGCTGGTGAAAATCTTGCACGACGCTTTCAAGAAAACGCTGGACGACCCCAAAGTGCTGGAAACCTTGGACAAGTTTTACCAGCCCACCATCTACATGAACACCGCCGATTACAGCGCCTACGCCGTGCGCACCTTTGCGACGGAGAAAAAAACCATTGAACGGCTGGGGATGGCGGCGAAGTAAATTCCCCCCACTCCAACATGAAAAAAAGCGCCAACTTTGGCGCTTTTTTTATTGAGATATTCGCTATTTAAACCCCATCATAAGCCGCCTGCAGCTTGGCGCAGTCCAGCTTCACCATCTGCATCATCGCCTGCATCACGCGGGAGACTTTGGTTTTGTCAGGATCGTTCATCAACTGCATCATCAGCTTGGGGACGATTTGCCAGGACACGCCGAACTTGTCCGTCAGCCAAGCGCATTGGTCCGCCTGCCCGCCTTCCAGCAGCTTGTCCCAAAAATAGTCCACCTCGGCCTGGTCTTCGCAGTTCACCATCATTGAAAACGCGGGGGAGAGCTTGTAATGCGGTCCGCCGTTCAATATCATGAACTCTTGGCCTTCCAGTTCAAACGTCGCCACCAGCAGTTCGCCCTCAGGCATGGGCATGTTTTTGCCGTAATGCGAGATTTTCAGGGTTTTGGAGTTCTTGAAAATTCCTGTGTAGAAGTCAATCGCCTCTTCGGCGCGGCCATTGAACCACAGACAGGGGGTGATTTTGGACATGGTGTTCTCCCTTTTGAAATATTTTAAATAAGGCGTTTACAGCCCCGCCAGCATGCCGCCAAAACCTTGTAAATACGCGTCAAACTTATGAATATCGCTGTGCGCCGCACCGTTGACGATCAACAGCTGAGCCTGGGGCGACAGCGCTTTCAGGCTTTGGCTGTGGCTGGGTGGAATGAAGGTGTCCCTATCGCCATGAATCAGCAGCAGCGGGCTTTTGATTTTGGGCAACAGTTGGTCGGTACGCAGCGGGTAGCGCAGCACCGCTTGCGGCACGTAGGGATAAATTTGCGCGGTCAGGGTGCTCATGCTGCTGTAGGGGGAGACCAGCACCGTCATGTCCGGTGGCATTTTTTCAGCTTCTAAATCCGCACTCAGCCCCGCTGCCAGACCCGAGCCCAGTGAGCGCCCGTAAACCACCCGCTTTTTGCCCACATATTGCGGCGCAATCTGGTTCCACGCTGCCCGCACGTCGCCGCGCAGCTGCGCTTCACTCTCAATCTGCCCCGTGCTTTTGCCAAAGCCCCGGTAATCCACCATCACCAAATCCATGTTGTTGCGGCGGTAAATCTGGGTGTTGATGAACCACTCGTCCAAATTCCCTCGGTTGCCATGCAAGAAAAACACCACGCCTTTGGGGTTAGGCAGCTTCAGCTGCAGCCCCGACAGCTTGGCCCCCGGCACCACCACCGTGAACTCGCTCACGCCCTCACCTTGGGTTGTTAGCCCTTGCAGCGGCTGACTGGCCGCCAGTGGCACAGGCTTGAACAACAGCGCCTCTTGCTTGAAGTACAACCCAGCCATCGCCACCACGTAAGCCGTCAAACCCAGCACCAAACTGGCGGTGATGACAAAGTGCAGCCGCCTGCCAAACGGCGTGTTGGACGGCGAGACCAGCTTTGTGGGTGAAGGAGATTGGGTGGGCGATTGGGTGGGCATAGGGCGGATTTTAGGGGAAAGACCACATTGCGTAAAACCGTGTCTGGTGAGCGAACAAAACACCTAACCGAGCCCGCCAGCCTGGCCGACCTGTACGACCCGCTCACCATGCCGTCCGCACTGCTCAAAGCGCACCAAAAGCTGGACGCTGCTGTGGACAAAGACTACGAAGCTAACGGATATTGCAAAGCCCAAGCGACGAGCAAAATTGGCGGGTTGAGCCGAGGTTTAAATCCCCTAGCCCCCCCCTTTTTCAAAGTGGGGAACAAGTCAGAAGACAAGTCAAAAGAAGTGACCTTCGCCATAGTCTTCCCACTTTGGAAAAGAGAAATTGAGGCGGATTTAATTCGAATATGCTATAGTTTTAATAGCTACTTAAAAAATAAATACGATGGCTATAGGCATATTTTAGAGAAAAATACTCCTCTTTGATTAAAAGATAACTCGGATTGTGTGCGCTTGATCGCACCCCTTCAAGAACATTTCTTTAAATCGAGATGGTAGACCAGGGCGCCACTCCGGGCGGCATCTGTGGTGTCCAAAGACGACATGGGCTCGCCGGCTCGCAGGTCGCCGTCGAGGCTGAGTGTGATGCCGACGTTGAGCACGGCGGCGGCGCCACACCCGACGCGCTTCATTTGTCCCGCACCGATGGTTTCGGTAAACAGATAATCACCTTCATGCGGGCCTTTGACTTTGCGTTTGAAAACGCGACCGCGATCATTGCCGCGTGGTCCTAAAAAATATTGAACCTCAAGATCGGTCTCTTGTTTCTTGACGAGTTTTGCAAAACCCCGGTAGTCGACCTTGTAAACGCCGATGGATTGATTCGCCGGTAAATTGAGCGGTGCGGATATGCGGCAAACTTTTTTGGGCTGTGTGCTACCTGCACTGCCGCTGCTTTCAAGGGTGAACTTGTCAAACAGGATGCTCAAGCTTGTGCCGTCGGGGGACATGACGATCGAGTAGCTTCCCTCTGGACAACCGTTGGTTTCTTGGGCCCATGCGGGCAGGCTGGCAAGCCATGCACACGCGATAATACTTTTTACCATCAATTTCATAGCCTTACCCTTTAATTCACGTCTCAATTCAACGCTCAAAATAGGGCGACGATGGCGTTCAAACGCCGCCCGATAGTCTCGCTTAGTTACACCTTAGCTGGTGCAAGGACGCCATTGCAGCTGGTAAATGATGCCCGCACTGACGTCTTGCGTGTCGATCGAGGACATGGCTTCTTTGTTCGCAGCCGTTTGCACCCGCATGCTCGAGTTGGTACGCAGATTGACGTCCGCGCCGCAAGCGGACCAGACGATCGCCTGAACGGTGAGCTCGTTGTTGATCAAATAATCTTCTTGCAGAGGGCCGCTAAATTTTCTTTGGAATGCCGGGCCTCGCGTGCCGGCGAAGAAATATTCGACATTGAACTGCGAGCTGGCCCCTTGCGGCAGTTGGTTAAAGCCACGGTAGTCAATTTTCAGGATCGATACGCTGAAGCCCTGGGGCACACGCACAGGAATGGCGATGTTGCAGCTCTTGCGGTCAAAACTTTTATTGGTTACGCCACCGACGGCCACTTGGTATTTGTCGAACAACAAACTCAAAGAGGTTGCATCCGGACTCAATGTGGCGGATACCGAGCCGGCCGGACAGCCCGTTCCACCGTATCCGGGCTCACCCAGCGTAATACCGTCTACGGCGAAAACTGGTGCGCTGAGCACCATGGCGGCAAATAATAGAACATTTTTTTTCATGTTAAAACTCCAGATGCTGGTTGATAGACTTGCTTAACGCTAGAACGCATGGCCTAGTTGACATTGCGCCAGAGCATGTTGGCTCGGTTAGTTTGAAGTTTATGGAGAATCAGCTTTGACGTCTGTTTGCTGGCGCACATAACCGGCATTGACATTTCTCACAATATGGCGCAACGTTACATCCACCATCTGGATGGTGTCGGCCTTATCCAGAGCGGCTTGAGCTTGACCGGCAATGACCCATGAAGGAGAAATATCATGATGGTTGCACGTTGGAGCATTGATGCGAAGTTCGGCTACAAGCAGAACGTGGTGGACTTGATGCAACGCTGGCTGAAGGAGATCGCGCCCCAGGCAGGCATCAAGACCGATCAGGCGCGCCTGTTGACTGGCTCGATAGGCGCACTGGAGGCCACGATTCAGTCAGAACACGTGATTGAGGACCTGACCGAGCTGAACCAGGTCTGGAACAAGCTGGCCACCATCCCCGCGCACAAGCTGTGGGGCAAAGAGCTCGAACCCTTTGTGGTTTCTGGCACCAGCCGCTGGGAGATTTACCGGGTGTTGTGATGTCGTTTAAGGCAACCATTGCTTTCCAGAAACTGCGCTCAACCGTGACGTGGTCACCTTCAGCAACCACAAATCTACCTGCCTGGAAGGACGAGGCCAGCTACCACAGCTTGAATGTGAATGGCGCAAAGTAGAAGCCATAAACGCCATAAATAACGTCCGTAACCATTGTATTTAATGCCTAATAAGTTATATTATTTATAGCAAAAGAGCGCCGAATCGCATCAATTACCATGCGTCAAGCCGCTAGCCAGCGTGACCATGCCTATGCCCATAGCCAGCCAGAAGATCTGCGCCGCCGTTTGTTTGAAACTGAGGCGCTTTTGCAACTGGGGAATCAAATCTGCCAGCGCCACGTAGATGAAACTGCTGCTAACCATGACCAAGAAGTACGGCAAGTAGTCTTGCAGTTGGTTAACCAGCCAGTAACCAGCTAGGCCGCCGATGGCGGTAACGGCGCCAGCGAGGGAGACTTTGACCAAGGCGATGTGCTTGTTGCCGCTGCTTTGGTTTAGCACCACCAAGTCGCCCATGTGGTGCGGAATTTCATGTGCCAGCACGGCCAGTGCGGCAACCCAACCTAAGCGGGTGTCAGCCATGAAGGCGGAGGCGATGAGCACACCATCACCAAAACAGTGCACGCTATCACCCGTGAGCAGCGCCCAGCTACCGGGTTGTGGGATGTGGCTGTGGCCGGCGTGGCCATGGTTGTGTTCAGAGTGCTCGGAATGCTCTGAGTGAACGACGCAATCAACGGCGCTGTGTGAAATAAGGGGCGAAAAAGGCAGGGTCGCGGGGTATGCGGCGGCCTCAACGTCATGGTGGTGCTCATGACCGTGGTGCCACAGCTCGGCTTTGTCGAGCAAGAAGAAGAAAATCAGCCCCGCAAGCAGGGTCACAAACAGCTCTTTAGCGCCAGCTTGCGCCTCAAACGCCTCTGGCAACAAGTGCATAAAAGCGGTAGCCAACAGCGCACCTGCGGCCAAGCTGAGCATGTGCTGGGTATAGCGGGCAAAAGCGCCAAAACTGAGTGCTGCAGCTACCCAAACGCTGCCAATACCGGCAGCTAAGGTGGCCAAGATGATGTAAATCAGGGTCATAAGTAAGAAGAAATGTGGTGCAAGGGCTGTTTTTAAAACTATACGCCTTGTGTCAAGCCCCTCATTATGCGGTGCAGGCAGGGGTTATCTCGAACCAGTTTCGATTAGTTTGCGATCAAATGCGCTGCGCCAAGGCGCTGGCTGTCAAAGTTTGGTCTGTTGGCCACAGATCTGCCACCGCGCCATGGCGAGAGGTGGCGATGCAGGCGGTTGAAAATGCAGTATCACCCGCTGCCAGCACCGCACCGGCGACACCTGCCAACACGTCCCCCGTGCCAGCCGTCGCCAGTTTGGCATTGCCGCTGGCGTTGATGCGCGGTGTCACGCCTGGGGCGGCGATGACGCTGCCTGCGCCTTTAAGGATGACGACGCAAGCAAAGCGGTCCGCCAGAGTCTGCGCCGCAGCCAAGCGGTCAGCTTGTACTTGCGCTGTAGACATGCCCAGCAAACGCGCCGCTTCTAAGGGATGCGGGGTCAAAATCGTTGAAAAATGGCGTTTTGAACGAGCCTTCAGCAGCGTTTGCAGCGACGTGTCTGCCGATATCGCGTTCAACGCATCCGCATCCAGCACCAAGCGCGGCGCTTGCGACAGCACTTGCGGCAACACATGGCGCACGGCGTCGCCGCCACCGCAGCCGCAAACAACGGTTTGCACTCGCAAAGGCAGTGTTTCAAGCGACCTGAACATCAGCTCAGGTTGAAGGGGGTCTACTGTCATGCGGTGATCTGCAACGTCTGGATCATCGCCAGCCCCCGGCAAAGCCACAAAAACCCGCCCTGCCCCCGCATGCAAAGCAGCTCTGCCCGCCAACAGGGCTGCGCCCGTCATGCCCGCAGCGCCGCCCACCACGGTCACATCGCCGAAGCTGCCTTTGTGGCTGGCATGCAAACGTGCTGGCAAGCTGGCAAGGTCTACACCTAAGAGCCAAGCGGTGAGAGGTTCTGAAGTGCTGTTGTCAGGTTCCAAGCCTAAATCATCCAACCAAACCTCACCTGCTGCATCTTTGCCGTGGGCGGTGAACAAGCCGGGCTTCAAAGTCAGCAAAGAAAGGCAAAATACAGGTGCATTTTGGCACCTAGCCAGCGTATTTGTTGCCTCAATAGCTATATTTTTAATAGCAATTTCA
>JANPIC010000189.1:0-2245 GCA_031424795.1 Polaromonas sp.
AAGCCAGACGGATGCGGCAGTGCGCGAAGCCGTGGACAGCATGGTTGCTGCAGACCAGCGCATCAAGCAGGTAGCTGTATCAGCTGGTCAGGATTTGCTTGATGCAGCGCTTGGCGCGGCAACGGGTGAATGGGTTGCAATATTAAATGCTATAAATATAATAGCTGATCAGGCAATAAATACACCGGCTAAGGTCATATTTAAGGGTGGAAAATACGATATTATCTATACCGACAGCGATAAGATTTTTACACCCGGTTTTGAGCGAACCGCCCCTGATTTCAAACCAGATTGGAATTTGGATTTGTTTCTTAGCAGCGGTTCTACACAAAACTACACGCAAGACTTGTGCTTCTTCAAGGCTAGCTTGGCACGTGAGTTGGGTGGTTTAGGGAGCTTGGGCGGTGGATTTGAGCTCATCTCGCGTGCCATTGCACGTCAAGAGTCTGTACAAATTCACCATATTCCGCAGGTTTTGGTGCATGTCCGTCAAGTCGGTGTGGGTGCTGACACGGTGAAACATCAAAAAATTCAACACACTTTGCCTGCCGCACCACCTTTGGCGAGTTTGATCATTCCGACCAAAAACAACGTGGTCCTGCTGCGCCAGTGCATAAACAGCATTTTGGGCAAAACCAGCTATCCAAACTATGAAATTTTGGTGGTGGATAACGGCTCTGACCAGCCGGAAACGTTGGATTATTTGAAAACGCTCACGGCTAACCCGCAAATTCGGGTGATTCGTGACAACTATGCGTTCAATTATTCCGCATTGAACAATTACGCCGTGACCTTCGCAAAGGGTGAGATTTTGGCTTTGGTCAACGACGATATTGAAGTCAGCGACGTGGCATCCGCAGACTGGTTGACCGAAATGGTCAGCCATGCGCTGCGTCCGGGTGTCGGTGCCGTCGGCGCACGGCTTTGGTACCCGAACCAAACGTTGCAGCATGCTGGTATGGTGCTGGTGGGTGGCGTGGCGCGGCATGTGCACAAGCATTTGCCCAAGGGTGAGGCCGGGTTTAACAGCAGAGCGGTGTTGACGCAGAACTTTTCCGCCGTGACCGGTGCGTGTTTGGTGGTTAAAAAAACCTTGTTTGAGCAAGTGGGCGGTTTGAATGACCAAGAATTAGCGGTTGGTTTCAACGACGTTGATTTTTGCCTGAAATTGGTAGAGGCTGGCTATCGCAATGTGTGGACGCCGTATGCTGAGCTGGTTCACCACGAATCAGCCACGCGCGGACAAGACCATTCACCTGAAAAGCAGCGCCGCGCCGAAAAAGAGCTGCGCTATATGCGCAAGCGCTGGGGTGACAAGCTGCATGTCGACCCCGCTTACAACCCAAATTTGACAGACGGGCGTGACGACATGAGTTTTGCGTGGCCACCTAGAAAGTAATTCAGGTCAGCGCGGCTTTGATGTCTTTTTCCAAGCTGGCTGGCGCGTCCTGCGGGCCAAAGCGTTTGACCACTTGCCCATCTTTGCCCACCAAAAACTTGGTGAAATTCCATTTGATGGCTTTGCTGCCCAGCAATCCAGGCGCTTCGCTGCTCAGCCATTGGTAAAGCGGCGTTGCATCCGCGCCGTTGACATCAATTTTCGCCATCATGGGGAAAGTCACACCGAAATTGAGCTGGCAAAAGCTGGCGATTTCTTCGTTGCTACCCGCATCTTGCTCGCCAAACTGGTTGCACGGAAACCCCAAGACAACCAGGCCTTCAGGGCCATATTTTTTGTGAAGCACCTCCAAACCACCAAACTGCGGTGTGAAACCGCAGGCACTGGCGGTGTTGACAATCAACAGCGGCTTGCCTTTGTATTTGCTGAGTTTGACGGCTTTACCGTCCATGCCAAGGGCTTCAAAATCGTAAATGGTTTGTGTCATGGCTTGCGTAGTAATTTTTAAAACGTAAAAATATTAAACGGCGGTATGCGCTAGTTGTCAAATGCGGCCAGCGCTGCCGCAATGATGATCAAAAGACCGCCCACCAGCGTGCGCGTATCGACCACAGCAGCGCCCAAAGCAATGGCGCTCAGGCTGCCAAAGGCGACTTCGGACAGCATCACCACCGAGGTGGTGCTAGAGCGCAGCCTAGATGCCCCATATTGCAAGGCCACATTGCTTATCAAAAACGCAAGTGACAAGCCACACGCCAGCCATACCCAGCTGCTGGAAATAGCGGGTAGAGCATTCACCCAGCCTTGCGTCATACCTGCCGTACCAGCAAGCATAGCCAGTACCGC
>JANPIC010000190.1:0-11484 GCA_031424795.1 Polaromonas sp.
TGCCAAGCGGTGAGCAACACAATCAAACCAAAGGCGATGCGGTAGTAAGCAAAACCGACAAAGCTGTGCGTCGCAATAAATTTGAGCAACCAGCGTATACACAGCCAAGCGCTGATGAATGACACGACCAGCCCCACGCCAAACATGGGCGCATCGGCCATGGACAGCAAACCGCGCTCTTTGTAGAGACTGTAAGCACCTGCGCCAATCAGCGTTGGAATCGCCAAATAGAATGAGAAGTCCGTCGCAGCTTTGCGGCTCAACCCAAGCAACATACCGCCAATGATGGTTGCACCACTGCGGCTGGTACCAGGAATCATGGCTAGGCACTGCACCAGCCCAACTTTGAGCGCGTCTAACGGCGTCATCGTATCGACATCTTGAATGGTGGCCAGCTTAGGGTTGTTTTCCTGGCGTTTTTCAGCCCACAAAATGATGAGGCCGCCGATGATGAACGTGCTCGCCACCACAACCGGGTTAAATAAATTAGCCTTGATCGCTTTGCCAAACAACAAACCCAACACCACAGCGGGTGTAAAAGCAATCAACACATTGATGGCGAAGCGCTGTGACAACTTAGAGCTTGGCAAGGTGGCGACTGTGTCACGAATCTTCTGCCAGTAGACCAATATCACGGCAAAGATGGCTCCTGTTTGGATGGCGATGTCAAAAACTTTGGCCTTGTCATCGTCAAAACCCAAAAGCGCACCCGCCAAGATCAAATGACCTGTCGAAGAAATCGGCAAAAACTCGGTAAACCCTTCCACCAGCCCCATGATGGCAGCTTTGACCAGCAACATAACATCCACAGTGAATTCCTAAATTAAATTTCAACTGTGTGATTATCCATGCAAGCGCTTCTGCAACTTACTTCACTGCATCACTTCACAGGAGTAGCATCCGCAATCTTGTAATAAACTCCAAATGGGTCATTCACCAGTACTTGGAAATTGCCTTCTACAACGACGGGTTCCATGCTGTATTTCACACCTGTTTTGGTGCGTACTTCAATCATGCTTTCAGGCCCGCCCGGGGTGCAAAACCCACAATTCAAAGGCACAGAGCTAAGCAAAAAATGTGTTTGCTTTTCGCCCGGGTCAAGCGGCATCATGAAACCTTGCACGCGCTGGCTGCGCTGATGTAAAGCCATTTGTGCAGCGTTAAAAACTGGAACAATGTTGCCTTTGATGTTTTTGGTTTTCACATCAGTCAAAACTGGCCAAGGCAGTACATCTGCGCGATCGGGCAAGGGTTTGAACGGGCTATTGGGGCTGTGAACACCGGCACCTTTGCCAGCAGGGACGCCACCTGCAATGGGTGAACTCAATTGCGCATGTGCTGAGGTTGCAGCCAGCGTCAGCGTTGATGCCAGCGCAAAAGTGATTAATTTAATGAACATGTTTCATCCCACAATCTTTACCAATCGCCAAGCCTTTGCAAGCAGCTTGGAGCGCTTTCTCACAAACTTCTTCTTTTTTACCTGATTCTAAGCACATCGCAGCATCGCTGTGTGCTTTTGCCATCGCTTTATGGCGTTCAATATCCACTTTACGCTCTTTGTCACCGTGTGTCTCAGCCGCAAAGGTAACAGTAGATACAGACAACAACACAAAAGAAACAACTGTCAATAAAGCTTTAAACATAAAAATACTCCAAAAAGTTAAAGATAAAACACAAAATCAAGATGAAAACTAAGATTTCAACAACGATTGAACGTCTACCCGATACGCCGCAATTGCCGGCAGCATGGCCGCCAACACCGCAACAACAGCCGCTGTAGCAGGTATCGCCCACTCCTCGACAAGCCAAATCCAGCCAGTGACTGGCAACGATTTTTCAGCCTGCAATAAATAGCCTACAGCAGCTGTCAAGAAGTGACCCAAAAATAACCCCAAAATAGAGGCCAGAACCGCCAGCCACAGCGCCTCGCACACCAGCAAACCCGCCACTTTTTGCGGGCTTGCGCCCAGCATGCGCAGCATGGCCAAGTCGGCGCGGCGCTCGCGCACCGCGTTCCACAGGGCGATGAACACGCTCAAGCCCGCCGTGAGCAGCAAAACCGCACCAAAACCGCGCAAAACATCTGTCCCCACCCCCACCATGCGCAGCAAACGGGTGATTTCAACGGCCGGCGCGGCGGCTTGCATGTTGGTGGTGGTGTTCACAAAACGCGGAAAACTCACCGCAGCCAAGGGGCTTTTGTAGCGAATCAAAGCCATCGTCACTTCGCGGTCGTCTTCAATGGCTTTTTTGTCTTCGGCATCCAGCGGCGTGTCGCCCTCAATCGCTTTTTCATGCACGCGCCAGACGGATTCGGTCGCCGTCAAAATCAACCTGTCCAGCACGCAGCTGCAGGGCGCGAGCACGCCAGTGACTTGGTAGGGCGTAGCGCCGTGGGCATGGCCTTCAGCCCCCAACCCGTGCGAGCCGATAAAGCTGTTGCCCGTGGCTAAACCAGTGTTTGTAGCAACTTCAGCCCCAATGACCGCTTCCAACGGCGCTTTGAACATCACCCCCTGTGCCAACGCTGCCTCATAGTGCGTCACATAGTCCGCCGTGGTGCCGACGATGCGAAAGCCTCTAAAGCTGTCGCCCAGGCTCAGCGGAATCAAGGTGGCAACACGGGGGTCTTGCTGCAGGGTTGTCACATCAGCCAGCGGGATATTGCCAGTGGGCACATCAATGTGGAACACACCTGCCAAAATCAGTTGCATGGGGCTGCCTTTTGCGCCCACGACAACGTCGATGCCTTTCAAATCGCGCTCAAAAGCGTGGTCGATTTGGCTGCTGATGAGCAACACCAGCGTGATGGATGCCACGCCCAGCGCCAGCAACAGCACGTTTAAAGCCGCAGCCAGTGGCCGTGACCACAAGTATTTGAACGATAAAGTGATGATTTTCATAACGCTATAATATTCATAGCACCTCAGGCAATAAATACGCCGGCTTAGTGCCAATTTGAGCACTATTTTTGCCAAATTGCAGTGTTTTGGCTGTTTTTAAGACCTCAGAAACCCTGAAATCATGCGTTGCAATCACCAAAGTCGCGTTGCAGCGTGCAGCACTGGCTTGCAGCAATGCCAAGGCGGCGCTGGCGGCATCGTCGTCCAGACTCGCCGTGGGTTCATCGGCCAAAATAATCTTGGGGTTCAGCAGCACAGCCCGCGCCAAAGCCACCCGCTGCGCCTGCCCGCCAGACAAGGTGGAAGGTTTGCGATGGGCAAAATCTGCCACATCCAGCGCAGCCAAAGTCGATGCAATATGCGCTTTCATGTGCATTTTGGCAACGGCATTGAGCGGCAAACCTGCTGCAAAGTAGGCCAATTGCAGATTCTCAGCCACTGTCAAAGCCTCGCTCAAATGCAGCTTTTGCGGCAAAAATCCCAAATTGTTCGCCCGCCAAGCATCACGGACGGTGTTGGACATGCCATTCAAACGCTGCCCTGCCACGGTTAATTCGCCCTGCTGCGGTGTCAGCAAGCCTGCCAACAGCGCCAACCAGGTTGATTTACCGGAGCCTGAGTTGCCACGCAGCACCAAAATGTCGCCTTGTTCAAGCTGTACATCTTGAAACGTAAGCTCTGTGCCTTTGGGGTAAGCGTAAGCGAGTTGATTCGTCCAAATCATGCGGCTGCAATCTGAGTCGTAAAAGATGGTGTCGTGGAGCAATCCGCACAGACGCCACGCACCGCAAAATCCATGCTCAAGCCTTGGTAACCCAAAGCTTTGAGCGCTTTGAGCGCTGTTTGCGCGGCAACTTCGATGTCATCGGCATTAGCCAGCAGCGCGCCGCTCAAAGGTTGGTCACGATGGCAGCTTTGGCATTCAAAGTGAGGGGTAGCGTGCACGCTGGCAGGCATGGCTTGGTAGCGGCGCACGCGGCTAGCATCCACCCGGCAAAGCAGCAAACCAACTTGTGTGAGCCGGTCAATCAAGCGGTACAAGGTGACACGATCCAAAGTCATGCGGTCCAAAGCAAGACCATCTTCACCCTCTAGCGCCAACAGTAACTGTGCGTGGGTGTAGCTGGTTTCGGGGTGAGCCAGCAGCCAGCGCAAAACAAGCCGTGCCGCTGCCGTACGGCGCAAACCGTGCGCTGCCAGCAGGGCGTCGATTGGATCTTTCATGGCATTACTGCTGATTTTTTCTCTAGGCATCGGTTTTTTTGTATGTTTGAAATAACTTGAAATTTTGATTAATGCAACTTAGTTGCGTTATAATTTATTGCAATTGAGTTGCATTATGACTCAATTCAATGAAATCCGAACCCGCACAAACCTATTTTTACAAATTCGATGGACATGACCCTCATATCCCTATCTAGCCTTCATCGTATTTTCAAATCACGCAGTTTTCTGGCTTGGCCAGCTTGGCTGCGTGTGCTGCTCGTATCACCTTTTGTGGCGTTCTTGTGGGCTGCTGTGATGTGGGCTAGTAGCGACTTTGCGACAAGGTAGTGCTGTGATAAAACTTGACAACCTCACCGTAAGCTACCGCCAGCACCCAGCTTTGCACCATATCAGTGGCCACTTTGCAGTTGGCTCGCTCACCGCTGTGGTCGGGCCCAATGGGTCGGGCAAAAGTACGCTTTTAAAAAGCATGATGGGTTTACAGCAAAAGTCAGGCGGGCAGATCAACATCGCCATAGCTCGCAAGGAAATTGCCTATTTGCCACAGCAAGCAGAGATAGATCGCAGCTACCCCATCAGCGTGCAAGATTGCGTCTTACAAGGCTTTTGGCCCAAGCTTGGCGCTTTTTACGGCATCCGTGCCGCAGAGATGGCGCAGGCGCAAATTGCTATCAAAACGGTAGGGTTAGAGGGGTTTGAGCGTCGCCCTATTGCCAGCCTGTCCAGCGGGCAGTTTCAGCGTGTCATGTTTGCTCGCATGTTTGTGCAAGATGCGCAGTTGATTTTGCTAGATGAGCCCTTCAACGCGATAGACAGCAAAACTACAGCAGCGCTGCTACAACTGATACGCCAGTGGCATCAGCAAAAACGCACTGTCATTGCTGTTTTGCACGACGATGCGCAGGTGCGTGCCCACTTCCCAGAGACGCTGCTTCTGGCGCGCGAGGTGGTGGCGTGGGGAAGCACGGTTGATGTGCTCACACACGACCATCTTCGCAAAGCGCGTGCTGTGGCGCAAGCGTGGGACGACCAGGCTGAGGTGTGCACCATCGATACAGCGGTAGCGACATGATGCATGGGCTGTACCTCATCTTTGAGGCGACACAGCAAACACTGGTTGCACCTTTCACAGAATTTGCCTTCATGCGCCGAGCGCTGGTTTCAACCCTGGCACTGTCTTTGAGTGCAGCGCCGCTTGGCGTCTTCTTGACTATTCGACGCATGAGCATGCTGGGCGATGCGCTTAGCCATGCGGTGCTTCCAGGCGCAGCCATTGGTTTTATGCTATTTGGGCTTTCTTTGACCGCCATGGCGGTGGGTGGCATGCTTGCTGGCATGGCTGTTGCGGCGCTAGCCGGCGTGATCAGCCGCTCCACCGCTATCAAAGAAGATGCCAGTCTTTCAGCCATGTATTTGATCGCGTTGGCGCTTGGGGTAACGCTCATCTCAAAACAAGGCACACAACTTGATTTGTTGCACATTTTGTTTGGCAGTGCTTTGGGTGTTGATACAGCTGGCTTGTACCTCGTAGCCGGCGTAACAAGCCTTAGTTTATTGGTGCTGACCGCCATGTACCGTGGCTTGGTTTTAGAAAGCTTTGATCCTGTGTTTATCAGCGCATCTGGCAAAAGCGTGTGGCTTTGGCAGCAAGCGTTTTTGATGCTGGTGGTGATGAACCTTGTCGCGGGCTTTCAAACGCTTGGCACGCTGATGGCGGTGGGTTTGATGATGCTGCCTGCCGTTTCTGCCCGCTTGTGGCACGACACTTTGCCGGCCCAGCTGCTAAACGCCAGCTTGCAAGCGGCGCTGTCTGGTTATGCTGGACTGCTGCTGTCGTATCATTTAGACACGCCCTCTGGGCCGACCATCATTGCCTGCGCCGGCGCTTTGTACGCAGGCTCACTGCTCATTTCGCCGGGTGGATGGCTCAAACGACACTTCCACACAAGCCACCGCATCGCCTAAAACCTACCCCTAACCTGGCCCCAACCTACCCACGATTTCAGGAAAATCCATGAAAAACAATTTACTTTGGCTTAGAAAACTATTTGTTGCCATCACTGTCTATGTCGTTTTAAGCCCAGCCAGCCTGAGCTACGGCGCAGACAAAGTAGCCGTCATGACCAGCTTCAGCATTTTGGGTGATTTGGTACAAGCTGTGGGTGGCGAACGTGTCAGTGTCACCACCTTAGTAGGCCCAGATCAAGACGCACATATTTTCGAGCCCAAGCCGCAGGATGCGAAAAATCTGCTTCAAGCCAAATTATTGGTGATCAACGGCTTAGGATTTGAACCTTGGGCACAAAAATTAGTCAAATCTACGGCTTACAAAGGTGCCGTATTGACTGCGACGCAAGCGCTCAAAACGCTTAACATGCCTTCTGAAAAAGCGGGCGGCAAACCTGAAGTTGATCCACACGCTTGGCAAAACCCCAACAACGTGGTGATTTATATACAGAACATTACCGCGTCCCTTAGCAAGTTAGACCCTGCGGGCGCTGGCACATTTAAAACCAATAGCGAAGCATATATCGCAGAGTTAAACAAATTAGATGCATGGACAAAATCGCAGTTTGATGCGATACCGAAAAACAAACGCAAAGTCATCACCTCGCATGATGCTTTTGGTTATTTTGCAGCGCAATATCACATTACTTTTCTGGCGCCCCAAGGCATTTCAACAGATTCAGAACCTAGCGCACAGCAAGTTGGCAAGCTTATTCGTCAAATCAAAACTGAAAAAATCAAGGCCGTGTTTATAGAAAACATGAGTAATTCCAAGTTAGTTAAGCAGCTAGCCACCGACACAGGCGTCACCCTTGGTGAAGCTTTGTATGCGGATGCACTTTCAAACCCCGACAAACCTGGCGCAACTTACCTAAAAATGATGCGTCATAACGTTGGCCAACTTGCTGCTGGCATGCGAAAGAATTAACTAGCCTGTCCAGCGCCATAAGCAGACATGGGTATCATGCTGCCATGCGCGCCAAACTGATGGGTTATTTGCTGCTGGGCTTGATCCGTCTTTTGACGGGCTCGCAAGCGCGATGGTATGGTTGCCCGCCCAAGGCCGAACAGCGCATTTACTTTGCCAACCACCAAAGCAACGCCGATTTGGTGATGATTTGGGCCGCTTTGCCCGAAGAACTGCGCAGTGTGACCCGTGCTGCCGCCGCTAAAGATTACTGGACCAAAACACCATTTCGCAAGTGGATCACGACAGCCGTGTTCAACGTGGTTTATGTGGTGCGCGACCGCAGCGAAGCCGAAGACCCGTTGCTGCCCCTGATTCAAGCGCTGGCCAGTGGCGATTCCATCATCATCTTCCCCGAAGGCATGCGCGGCCAGGCGGAGGAGCCGTTGCCTTTCAAATCTGGCCTGTACAACTTGGCGCAAAAATTTCCAAATGTGGTGCTGATTCCGGCGTGGATCAACAACATCCAGCGGGTTATGCCCAAAGGCGAGTATGTGCCCGTGCCCGTGCTGTGCTCAGTCACTTTTGGTGCGCCGATGCAAATTGAAGAACATGAAGACCGCCGCGCATTTTTAGACCGCGCACGTTTGGCAGTGATGCATTTACGCGATGTTTAAAAACTGCTGAATAAACAATCTAATTTATGCAATTCGGCACCTACCAATCCCTCAAAAATTTGACGACAAATCAGCAGGTCGGAGCGCTGTTTATCATCGTCTTTGGCGTCTTGCTGCTCGCCAGCATAGGGGCGTTTTTGCTGTCGCTGCGCAGCTATGAAGACGAAGCCAAAGCGATGCGTCGTCACCATGATTTACGCAATTTTGAAGGCGTGCTCAGCACCAGCTGGATGATGGCGCTGGTGTTTTGGCTGGGTTGGATTTCAGGTGCCAGCGTCGCCATTGTTTTGTTTGGTTTTGTGTCGTTCTTTTGTTTGCGCGAATTTTTAACGCTCTCACCCACCAAACGCGGCGACCACCGCAGCTTGATTTTGGCTTTCTTCGTGATTTTGCCGCTGCAATACTGGCTGGTGGCGACAGAGCGGTTTGAGCTGTTTACCGTGTTTATCCCTGTTTACGTGTTTTTGTTGATTCCTGTGGTCAGTGCGCTGGCAAATGATGCAGAGCGCTTTTTAGAGCGCAACGCCAAGCTGCAATGGGGCATCATGGTGTGTATTTATGGGCTGAGCCATGTGCCCGCACTGCTGCTGTTGGACTTTTCCGAGTACAACAACAAAAACTCATTTTTGGTGTTTTTCTTGGTCATCGTCGTGCAGGTCAGCCAGCTGGTGCAGCACTTGGTGTCGCGCATTTGGCGGCGTACGCCGTTTGTGCCCAATATCAGCCAAAGCTTCAACTGGGGCAGCGCGCTCGTTGGCATTGCGGTGGGTAGCGCACTGGGCGGTGCGTTGGCGGGTATCACGCCGTTTGTACCTGGCCAAGCGTTTGTCATGGCGTTGGTAGCCTGTGTGGCGGGCACGATGGGGCATTTGGTGATGAAGGCGCTGAAGCGTGACCGTGGTATTCCCATTTGGCGCAGTGCGCGCGGCAACATGCGCGCTGGGGTGACGGGTGCAGGTGGCCTGTTAGACAGGGTTGATGCGCTGTGCTTTGCTGCGCCTGTGTTTTTCCACTTTGTGCAGTGGTATTTTCACCTTTACAAATAGGCACTTCATTCCACGAAGTAATCCGCTCGCTCTCGGCTTTGCAGCACGATGTCCGCGTTCAAGCTGTCATTGATGGCCAGTCTGTCCAGCGCCTGCTCTCGGCTGAAACCCCATGAAGCCATGTGGCGCTTGACCAGCCGCTCCATCGCCACATCCATGCTGGTGTCCAAATACCAGCATTCGTCCAACAAACCCGTCAAATTCCAGCCATGCTCGCGGTGCAGCAGGTACAAACCTTCGACGATGATGAGTTTGGCGTCTGGGCTGATGCTGATCGCATCTGCCACCGGGTCACCCACGCCGTGTTGAAAATCTGGCCAAGTGGTTGATTCATCAGGATTTTTGCGCAATTTCCGCAATTTATCCGCCAAGCCCGCAGGGTCAAACGTCCACGGCGAACCGCGTCGGGTTAGCGCTGCAGCGGGATCCGCAAACTGCGCCAAAGCTGCTTTGCTGAGGTGAAAGCCATCCATGCTGAGCGCGACTGCAGTTTTGGCATTCGTGTGCTCATTCACCGCGTCCACAAACTTGGCGGCCAGCGTGCTTTTACCCGAACCCGGCAACCCGACCAAGCCGATAACAAGGCGTTTAGAGGCATCAGCCTCCTTCATCCGATTTAGAAGCTGCAACAATCGACCTACCGGATCGTTCAAAATAAGCTGCTGATTCATTGTTTTCATCATTCTCGTCATCATTCCTGCAATTATTTAAAAACATGTCTGCCAAGCAAACGATTCAAACCGCCGTTGAAAAAGTAAGCCAACTACGCCAATTGGCTGCGGATACCCCCGGCTTGGCGCAAGCCGTGAGCGAGATCAAAGCCTTTCAAGCCCGACGCTTCAACGGCACCTATTTTGACCTGCTGCACACCCCACAGTACCAGCCAGCCACGCAATTTTTCTTGGAAGAACTGTACAGCGAAAAAGACTATTCCCAGCGCGACGCCCAATTTTCCCGCATCGCGGGCACACTAGAGCGCATGTTCCCCAGGCAAGTCGTGCAAACTGCCGTGTCATTGGCGCAATTGCACAGTTTGACGGAAGATTTGGACTTGGCGATGGCGCAAAGCTGGCTCAATTCAAGTGCAAATACGACAAAAACTGCTGCCGATATAGACCACTACATCAAGGCTTGGCATACGGTTGGCAGACGCAGCGACCGCGATGCGCAACTCTCAGGTGCACTGCGCGTCGGTCAAGAGCTCGTCACCTTGACCCGCACCCCAGGTTTGCGCATGGCGCTCAAAATGATGCGCAAACCCGCTACCTTGGCAGGCATGGCGGCATTGCAGCGGTTCTTAGAATCTGGTTTTGACACCTTTGCGGCGATGACCCCGAAAAAACCCAGTAAAAATGGTGAGCCCGAAGGCCCCGCCTTTTTCCTCGAAACCGTTAAAAAGCGGGAAGCTGCGCTGATAGACCAGCTGTTTGATGCGCCGGTGCAGACCAGCAAGGCGGAAATTGAACGGGTATTGTTAAAAACGGCCTAAATACCGTAAAAACATACAGCTAGCCGGCGTATTTATTGACTAAGGCACTATTTTATTCATAGCGTAATGCCTGAATCGGCAACAACTTAGACGCTTTTCTTGCCGGATAAAAGCCAAAAAATATCCCCACAAACGCAGAAAACCCCGTCGCCAAGAAAATCGACGCCAGCGTCATGCTGACTTGCCAACCCGCGAACTGCCCCACCGCCCAGGTGGCTACGCCACCCAGCAGCACACCGATGGCACCGCCTATCAAACTGAGCGTGACCGCTTCGATCAAAAACTGGGTCAAGATGTCTTTGCCGCGCGCGCCAACGGCCATGCGCAGACCGATTTCACGGGTGCGCTCGGTCACGCTGACGAGCATGATGTTCATGATGCCGATGCCGCCGATGACCAAGCTGATGCCTGCCACAGCGGCTAAAAGCATGGTCATCACCTTGCTGGATTCTTCTTGGGCTTGTAAGATTTCGGTCAAATTGCGGATGGTGAAAGGCTCGTCGCCGCCGGGTTGCACTTTCATGCGCTGGCGCAGCAAATCCTTGATGTTTTCCTCCGCCAGCTTCATGCTTTGGCCCTCTTTGACCTTGACGCTGATGACGCCAATGCGTTTGAGCTTGCCGGCGTTGCCGCCCTGAATGCGGTTGCGGTAGGAGGACAGCGGCACGATGACGATATCGTCCTGGTCCTGGCCCAAGGAGTTCTGCCCTTTTTTACCCAACACACCAATGATGGTGACGGGTACTTTTTTGACGCGTATGACCTGGTCCAACGGGTCGGCGTCGCCAAATAGCTGTGCCGCCACGGTTTGGCCGATCAAGGCAACTTTGGCCGAGCCTTGTATTTCGGCGGCTTCAAAGCTGCGGCCACTGGTCAGAGGCCACTCACGTGCTTCCAGATAATCGTTGGTGCCGCCCATGATGGTGGTGCTCCAGTTGGTGTTGCCCGCAATCACCTGCGCGCCGGTGCGCATGGAGGGTGCGGCAACTTGTACTTCAGGCACATCACGGGCGATGGCGTTGGCATCATCTTCCGACAAGCCCTGCCCCGTCGAAGCACCCAAACGAACGCCACCTTGCGTTAAACCGCCTGGCATCACCAACATGATGTTAGAACCCAAACCCTTCATTTGCTCTTGCACACGGTCGGTCGCGCCTCTGCCCACCGCAATCATGGTGATGACAGCGGCCACGCCGATGATGATGCCCAGCATGGTCAAAATGCTGCG
>JANPIC010000191.1:0-12143 GCA_031424795.1 Polaromonas sp.
TGAGCTTGTATTGCCAGGGCTTGAACCAGTCCAGCAGCGGCACGGCCAAAAATGCCGCGCTGATCAATATGCATTTGGCGACGAAGCAAATCGGCAAACCGGGCGCAGGCCCTTTATCACTCACCGGTCAACCGAATGCCATGGGCGGGCGCGAAGTGGGCGGCATGGCCAATTTGATGAGTGGTCACCGCGATTTGGCGAATGCTGCGCATCGCGAAGAGATTCAAAAGCTGTGGAGTGTGTCTTCAGTGCCATCCACACCCGGGAAAACTGCGGTTGAAATGTTCCAAGCCGCTGCGGATGGGCAGATTAAAGTGCTATGGATTGTATGCACCAACCCTGCGCAAAGCATGCCAGACCAAGCGGTAGTGCGCAAAGCGATGGAACGCGCAGAGCTGGTGATCGTGCAAGAAGCGTTTGCCACTACCGCCACCTGCGCCTATGCAGATATTTTGCTGCCTGCTACGACATGGGGTGAAAAAGAGGGTACCGTGACGAATACGGAGCGCCGCGTCAGCCGGGTTCGTTCTGCCGTGGCTGCGCCGGGCGAAACGCGCAACGATTGGTCGATTGGTGCAGAGTTTTCGCGCCGCTTGGAAAAGTTATTGCCACCAAAATCACCGCAAACCTTGTTTGACTACCCCACGCCAGAATCCGTCTGGCTAGAACACCGCGAATCCACCCGTGGCCGTGACTTGGACATCACCGGCATGAGCTATGCGCTGTTAGAGGCGATGCCTTTGCAGTGGCCGATGAAGGAGGGTGAAACTGTAGGCAAAGAACGCTTGTACGAAAACAATGTGTTCCCCACAGCCGATGGCAAAGCGCGGTTCGTCAACACGGTCTACAGACCGGTGGCTGAACCGCGTGAATCACGTTTCCCGTTTTCGCTAACCACAGGCCGCCTGCGTGACCAGTGGCACGGCATGAGCCGCACAGGTACTTTGGGGAAATTGTTTGGCCATGTGGCTGAGCCGACGGTGCAGATGAACATCCAAGACATGACCCGCCGGCTTATCCAAGAGGGCGATTTGGTGCATGTGACCAGCAAGCGTGGCTCGATTTTGCTGCCGGTGCAGGCGTCTAAAGAAGTGGGCATGAGCCAGGCTTTCATCGCCATGCATTGGGGGGAGGAATTTTTGAGCGGCCAAAGCAGCAACGGTGAGCGTTTGGCGGGTGTGAATGCGATCACCACGTCCAGCTTTTGTCCCACATCGAAACAGCCCGAGCTGAAGCATGCCGCCGTCAAAATCTTAAAAGCCGAGTTGTCTTGGACGCTGTTGGGCGTGGCTTGGTTGCCGAGCGATCAAGCTTTGGCAGCGCGTGAGTCTTTGAAAGCCTTGATGCGATTGTTTCCATTCGCCAGCTGTGTGCCGTTTGGGGATGGCGCAGAGGTCAACGGCGTTGGACGTACCGGCTTGCTGTTCCGCGCCGCTGGGCACGAAGTGCCGACGGAAGATGTTTTGAAGCAGATCGAAACGCTGCTGGGTTTGGATAGCTCCGTGGGTACAAGTCAACCTAGTCAGGTATTGCGCTATGCCGATAAGAAAAAAGGCCAACACCGCACCATCAAGCTAACCGGCAACCGTGAGCACGCGGAGCTGGAAGCCTTTTTGTTGGCGGGTGATACGCGCTCAGAAGCTTGGGTCAAAACGCTGTTGCAAGACAGCTTGCCTGCTCAAAGCTATGGTCGCATGTTGCTGGTACCTGGCAGCAAAGCGCCCATAGCGGTGCAGTCGCGCGGAAAAGCGGTGTGTACTTGCTTCAATGTGACGGACGCTGCGATCACGGAGCAGCTGGCAAAAAGCTTTGGCTCAGACGAGCGTCGTTTGACTGAATTGCAAACGAGTTTGAAATGCGGTACCAATTGCGGCTCATGCGTGCCAGAATTGAAGCGAATGATCAGGGATAACCCTAGAGTCCAAGCATAGAGTGCACACGTTATAGCTATGCAGTTTGAGCAAACGATGATACAAAAAATGCATTACTGGGGCTTTGCTTGGCTTATGACTCATTAGTTTGGTGAATATATTTTTTTACTAAGTGTGTTCCCTAGTATTTCTATGCAAATTTTGATGTATCGTACGCTGCGTTGTAGCTGTAACAAGCTTCTCAACTATTAAGTTTGATTTTTTAACTTGGAGTAATTTATGCAAATGAAGATGAAACTGGTCGCTGTTGCGGCTTTGGCAATGGCTGCTGGCGTTGTATCAGCACAAGAAGTCATTAAAATTGGTCACGTTGGTCCTACATCAGGTGGCATCGCTCACTTGGGTAAAGACAACGAAAATGGCGCCAAGTTGGCCATCGAAGAGTTGAACGCCAAAGGCGTGAAAATCGGCGGTAAAGTTGTCAAGTTTGAACTCTTGGCTGAAGACGACGCTGGCGATCCAAAGCAAGGCACTGCTGTGGCGCAAAAGCTGGTTGATTCCAAAGTTATGGGCGTTGTTGGTCACTTGAACTCTGGTACATCTATTCCAGCTTCAAAAATCTACAGCGATGCTGGTATTCCACAAATTTCCCCATCAGCTACCAACCCAAAATACACTCGCCAAGGCTTCAAAACAACGTTCCGCGTTGTGGCTGATGACGTGCATTTGGGCGGTACATTGGGTCGTTACGCTGTCAACACATTGAAAGGCAAGACGATTGCTGTTATCGATGACCGCACAGCTTACGGCCAAGGTGTGGCTGATGAGTTCAAGAAAGCCGTTACTGGCGCTAAAGGCAATGTGGTTGGACATGAGTACACCACAGACAAAGCAACAGACTTCATGGCAATTTTGACTAACCTCAAAGCTAAAAAGCCTGACGTGATTTTCTTCGGCGGCATGGACGCAGTTGCTGGCCCAATGTTGCGCCAAATGAAATCACTCGGCATCAACGCCAAGTTCATGGGCGGCGACGGCATCTGTTCAGCTGAGTTGGCTAAATTGGCTGGCGATGCGATGGCAGACGACCAAGTCTATTGTGCAGAAGCTGGTGGCGTTGAAGGCGCTCAAAAAGCTGGCATGGACGCATTCAAGGCCAAGTTCAAAGCTAAGTTCAATGCTGACGTGCAAATCTACTCACCATACGTCTATGACTCAGTTAACGTGATGGTTGCTGCGATGGTAAAGGCTAACTCAGCTGAGCCAGCAAAGTACCTGCCTGAGTTGGCTAAAACAGTCAACTTCCAAGGCGTTACTGGCCCTATCACTTTTGATGAAAAAGGCGACATCAAGAACGGCGCTTTGACATTGAAGACTTACAAAGGCGGCAAGCCTGTTGATTTGGCTGTGATCCGTTAATTTAACTTAATTTAACGATTGCACTAAAGTAAAAAGCCACCCCAGCTTAGGCCGGGGTGGCTTTTTTATGAGGTAAAATCAATGCAACGGAGAGGTGGATGAGCGGTTTAAGTCACACGCCTGGAAAGCGTGCGAAGGGTAAAACTTTCCGCGGGTTCGAATCCCGCCTTCTCCGCCAATTTTTAATTGGCTAAAAATAAAAGCCTTGTAACTCAAACGGTTGCAAGGTTTTTTCATGTTTGTTGTTGTTATGTTCGCTAGCGCACGGTGCACGCCAGCGATTCCTTTAGCATGACCTTACTTGGTCATAAAAGGAGTCATCATGAAACTAAATTACAGCATACGTTCCCTGTCGCTTTCGCTGCTGGTTGCTGCATCTGCTGTCACCCTGCCGGCATTGGCGCAGATTAATCTCAGCATCAGAGTAGCCCCGCCAGCACAAAGGGTTGAAGTGATACCGGCTACGCCACGTGGTTATGTCTGGGTGCCGGGTCATTGGGCTTGGCACAATGACCGGTACATTTGGATTCGTGGACGCAATGTCGTGCAGCGCGTGGGTTATATGTGGGCGCCAGACCGCTGGGAGCAGCGCGGAGAAACGTATTACCGCAACCCAGGGCGCTGGGAGCGTGATTCAAATTACAAACCGAAAAAAATGAAAAAAATGAAAAAAGAGAAGCACATGAAGGGTTCTAACAATGGCAGAGGACGGGATAAAGATTGAGTCTATTTGTTTGCGCTTGATGGGCTCATTTTAAAAGCAGCGCGGTCATAACCCAAGTTCACCGCGCGGTCTAGGATTTGATTCAAAGTTGCCGCATCCAACGTGGTTTCACGCGCCAGTACCCAGCCAAAAGTACGCTTAGGTTCGCCTACCAGCACCCATCTGTAGTCTGGGTCTAAGGCCAGCACCCAATAGTTGCCGTAAAAAGGGCGGAAGAAGCTGACGCGAAGTTTGGCGCTGTTGCTGCCTTCCACGATTTTGGCGATGCCAATGGCTTCAGTTGTTTTGCCCGCAGCATCTTTACATTGGTTTTGCACCCGAAGGTCTTTACCGTCTAGCGTGTAGGTAGCTTTGGTGTCGGACGCGCAATCGCCTTGAAAGCTGTTGGGAATCCAAGCGACTTGGTGCCAAGTGCCCAAATACTTAGCAACGTCAACGTTAGCGACCACAGGCATAGGTGCTAGATTGGCTTCGTTTGAGGTGCTGCAGCTTGCCAGTATCGCAACAATGCCAGCGGTCAAAGCCAGTTTGGTTGCGAGTTGTGTCAAAGAGGATTTTATACGATGTAGTTTTTTCATGACTACATCGTATATGAAATTTGACTTATGAGCTGCAACTGGCAGAAACAGCCTGTATCGTCTTACCCGTTTTTGGGTCAAACACCACCAAATTGACCTGCCGTTCATGTCCTGGTGTACTTGCGACACTGCGTAAACTCAGCTTTTGAGGCGATGCCGCGCTGTACTCGCCCACGGGTGTGTATTGGCGCACCACAAAATCATGCAGCAGTGTTTCACCGCTGTTTTCACCGGCTTTGACTTTGGTGACGTGGCCGTGCTCAGTGATCGTCCAATAAGCTGACCAATTGGGTACAGCACCACCTGCGCCTGCAACCGGACTGACCATGGCCTCAAACTGGTCAGCGCCTGTTTGCTGCACATTGATTGAACTTGTCGCTATCGTTTTAATTGCAGGAAGTGCAGAGTTAAATGGTCCAATGCCGCCCCAGCCGCGCCAGTCGCCGCCGTTCAACACCATTTGTGGGGTGTAGATACCGTTTTGTTTGTTCCAAGCAGATATCTGCTTCTGCCGATTCGTGTGCGCGGGAGTCGCAAAGCGGTCTGGCCAGCCGATGTAGTCCCAATAGTTGACGTGAAAAGCCTGAATCACCGCAGGGTTAGCCGCTGAAGCCGCTGTTGGCTTGCCTCTCAAAGTGCTCAGCCACTTGTCCGCCGGTGGGCATGAGCTGCAGCCTTCTGAGGTGTAAAGTTCAACCACCGGTGTGACAGTTGTACCAGATGCTGCTTTGCATGCTGTAGAGGCATTAAATTCGGCTCTCGCCGGCGTATTTATTGCCTGAATAGCTATTAAAATTATAGTGAATTTAAGATAAATTTTGACCTGCATGGCAAACTCCTTTACGTGGGTATTGCCAATTGGTCGTTGTGGCGCTGCAAGTTCTTACAGCGTTGCATGTCGTCGTTTTTTATGTTTTTACCAAACGTCAGAGCGAATCAACGATTCCCACTTGCCCGAACCCAGGCTGTAAACCGCAATCGCGCCATAGCGTTGCTCACCTGTCTCGTCAAAACGGTATGAACCCGTGATTGGCGCATACAAATCCATTTTGTGCAGTGTGGCTGTGATGTCTGCTGGCTTCACCGATTCCGCGCGTTTGATCGCTGCGGCTATGGCATAGACGGCATCGTAGGTGTAATGACCGGCATATTCGGGGTCTATTTTGTAGGCGGCACGATATTTGGCTAAAAACTCTTTACCAGCCGCAAATTCTGCCGCTTCTAAAATAGGTGAGGTGGCGTAAATGCCAGCAACAGAGCCTGCCGCTTTGAACATCAGCGTGGTCTTTAAGGTATCACCCCCTAAAATTTTGATGTTGGTGTAGCTGATTTTCTTCAAAGCTTCTATCAGGGCGATGACTTGAAAATCGCTTTGTGTGGTGATGAGAACCTCAACTTTTCCCTCTTTCAGCTTTTGTGCCAAGCCCTCAAAAGCGACGGTATCCTTGTCAAATGTTTCATTAAAAACGACCTCTTTTTTTGCCAGTTTAAGCTGCGCCAATGCACCATCAGCCAAGCCTTTGCTGTAAGTTGTGCCGTCGTCAGCCACGGCGTATTTGCCAGCATTGAGTTGACTGACTGCAAAGCTACCGATGGCTTTGGCTTGCATAATATCGTTGCCTACAAGGCGCAATGTGGTGGGTAGGCCTTGTGCGGTGAATTTAGGGTTGGTGGAAATTGCCAATTGTGCGATGTTGCTTGCCCCGTAGACGGGTGCGGCAGGAATGCTAACCCCCGAGTTCAGATGCCCCACCACGGCGACCACACCGGCTTCAACCAACTGCTTGGCAACTTCGACACCCGTTTTGGGGTCGGCACGGTCATCCACAGCCACGACTTCTAAGATGACTAACTTGCCTTTGACTTTGAAACCGTCTTTGTTGAGCTCGGCAACCGCGAGTTTGACGCCGTTCAGCAAATCTTGCCCTTGACCCGCTTTGTTACCCGTTAAAGGCTGCGCTGCGCCAATTTTGATGACGTCAGGGATGTTGTTGCAGCCCAATAGGCTAGCGATGAAGCCAAAAGCTAAAAGTGTGTTGGCGAGTATGCGTATGAAAGTCATGAAGTTCTCCAAGAGGTTCGTGAAAGCATCGACAAAAATGTGTCTTTTAAGTTGCTGCTGAACTGTAAGCAGTTCGTTACAACTAACTCTTTGGTGCAAACCCTAGTATTCGAAGCTTTTATGACATATTCAAATGAGTAATATGCATAGTGTTGCAAAACACGATTTAAACGCTTATTTTTTGTGTACTTTTAGCTATGCTTTTGGTAGCGATACTGCTGCTGCATCTAGCAGCGCAGCCGTCAAAGCATCCAACACATCCGACTCCAAATTCCAGCAATGCCAATACAGCTGAATCGGCAGCACCTTGTTTGGGGCGATGTTGACCAATCTGCCGGCGGCGATATGTTCACGCGCCAGCAGTTCAGGCACGACGCTCGCGCCCCAGCCGGCGAGAGCGGCGCGCACTTGGCCTTCGGAGCTGGGCACAAACAACTGGTTCAACGCGACGCGCTTGAGCCCAAATACATGGTTGACAAACTCGCCTTGCATGTCGTCTTTGCGATTGAACGCGACAAAAGGGGTGGCGCGGAAGTTATACGCGGTCATGCCGTCGGGGTAATGTTTGGCGGCATAGCTTGGTTCAGCCACGGCGATGTAGTTCATCGCGCCCAACGGCACAACCTTGCAGCCGCGCAATGCCAGCTTCAAGGTGGTGACGCAGCCCAGCACCTGTCCACTGCGCAACCATTCTTGGGTGAAATCTTGGTCATCGGTGATGATTTCTAGCGGCAAACCCTCAGTCGCTAATTTGCTCAACGCACCCAACGCCCAAGTGGCGATGCTGTCCGCGTTGATGGCGATGGAGATGCGCTCCTCCTCGCGTGAGCCACCCAGCGAGCTGGGCGCGAGTTCTTTCAAATCACGCTCCAAATCCGCCCGCAGCAGCCGAATCATTTTGGTGTGTTTCAGCAGCAATTGCCCAGCTTGCGTGGCTTTGAGAGGACGGCTGCGGACGATTAAAACCGTGCCAACTTGCGCTTCCAAAGCCCGCAAACGCTGCGACACAGCCGATTGGGTGATGGACAAGCGCTGCGCCGCGCGCTCAAAACCGCCTTCTTCGACGATGGCAGCCAGGCATTCCAATGCGTCTGGGTCAAATGTGCTCATGTTCAGTCTCTTTTCTTTTTATCGAGGTTTCTTGTATTAGCAATCTTGATATTTTTGCTGATAGTTTAATCAAGCTTCTATTTCTTTACAACATGAGAGCAACTTGGGGGATACTTTCATTAGTAGAAATGACGGGCCATAAAAGAGGATAAAGAAAAAGCATGAAAGTCATAGTTTTAGGCGCAGGCATCATCGGCATCAGCACGGCTTGGCATTTGCTGGAGCAAGGGCATGAGGTGACCGTGGTTGACCGCCAGCCAGACGCCGCGCTGGAAACCAGCTTTGCCAACGCGGGGCAAATATCGGTCAGTTACTGCGAGCCCTGGGCCAACAAAGACGCACCGCTCAAAGCCCTGAAATGGATGTTCAGCAAAGAATCGCCTTTGCTGTTTCGTCCCCAGCTTCCCACATTTGGCCCAACAGCCAAGTTCGGCGGTGGCTGGCAGCAATGGCGCTGGGGCTTGCAGTTTTTGGGGCAGTGCAACGATACCGCTTTTGAGCGCAATGTGCAGCAAATCGTCGCCCTAGGCGCGTACAGTCACTTGGCGCTGAAAGACATCGTCAATGCCACCAACATTGATTACAACCGGCTAGAGCAGGGCATCGCCCACTATTTCACCGACCAGCACGCTTTAGACGCTGCGGGTGATGCGGCGTTGCTGATGCAAAAATACGGCGTCAACCGACAGGTGTTGGGGCGAGATGAGATTTTGAAAATCGAACCCGCTTTGAAATCCTTCGCCTCGCACATCGTAGGCGGCACCTACACCGCCAGCGACGAAAGCGGCGACGCCCGTGTTTTCACGCAAAAGCTAGCGGAGTTTTGCGCTGTTAGAGGCGCCGAGTTTTTGTATGGACATGATGTGTTGGCATTGAATATGTCTAAAAACGCTATTAAATCTATAGCTGTTAAAGCAATAAATACGCCGGCTATATCGCTAAATTTGAATGAAAAAAAGCAAGTTATAAGAACGCAAGCTTCAGAAACCCAAGCCTTTGAACTCAGCGCAGATGCCTATGTCGTTGCCTGTGGATCTTTCACAGCGCCGCTGCTGCGCACTGTCGGCGTGGATGTACCGATTTACCCAGGCAAGGGTTACAGTGCAACCTTTAAGATTTTGAAGCCAGAGCTAGCTCCCAATGTCTCTGTGATTGACGATCAAGCCAAATGCGCCATCACCCGCTTGGGCGACCAACTGCGAGTGGCGGGAACCATTGAAATTGGCGCGTATGACAACACGATTGACTCAGCCTTGTCGCAAATTCGCTGCCGCATGCTGACCAAGCGGGTAGAGACCGTGCTGCCCGGCGTCTGCGATACCAGAGATGTGGAAGAGGGCGGCTCGCCCAACTACTGGGCCGGTTTGCGCCCAGCCACACCAAGCAACATTCCCATCATTGGTAAGACCAAAGTCGGAAAACTTTGGGTCAACGCGGGCCACGGCACGCTGGGCTGGACGCATGGGGCGGGGTCGGGCAAGGCGCTGGCAGCGCTGATGAGCGGGAAAATGCCTGACATTGCACGCGGCGAGCTCGAATATCCATTTAAGTTTTACGGATATTAGATTTCAGAGGATTAAATTTCTTTGCTTCCTCCTCAATTTGGAGGATGTTTTTTCCGCAGCAAAACTTCACAATTCAAACCAGGTGCACATTCGTGGTGCAAAACGTAAAAAGTATTGTGAAGATATATTCAAATAAACTTTTAAAAGTCTTCGGTACAAGCTCAAGTAATTGATTTGACTGAATTTTTCATTCATTTGAATGATGTTTTTAATTACTACTTAGTTGTTAATTTACCGTTGCGGTTGTAACCATTAATGTGTAACTTGTATATCTAAAGATTTCAATTTTGGGTATTATTCACCTAGCTTATTACATTTAAAGTCGTTAATCTACAAACGTGTAAACAGATAAGCTAACTTTTCTAGGAGGTGCGATATGAATCAACCAGTTTCCAATTTTGGCCATACCAGAAGTCCTGAAGACATGACTTCTGTACGACTCGATTCAAAAGGCCAGTTCGCTTATTTCGCAACGCAGGCGCATTTGTGGCCAGACTTTTTGGTAGGTCAAGCTAGCCAACCTTTGCGGGTGGTGCTCATTGAAGAGGAAACACACCTGCGTGGCGTCGTTGGAAACGACATTGGTCTTGACCCGCGAACGACCTTGGTCGCTACCGCATCAAACATTCGCGAAGGCAAGCATTTATTGGAAACTTATGTTTTTGATGTGCTGTTGCTTGATTTGAATATGCACAACGGTATGAGTTTTGAATTGTTAAAATTTTCAAAAATGATGCGCCCTAATGCTGAAGTCATTGTTATTTCAAAAACGGATGATCTGCAAAACGCCACCAAAGCGTTCAACTTGGGCGCTAGCGGGCACATTTTGAAAGACTCTTGGTTTGGTGATTTTGCGCAAGCTGTTTTGCAGGTTGCCAATGGTGGTTCGTTCGTGTCACCAAATCTCGCTCGCAAGCTCATCAAGAATTTATTTAATAGCCCAGACAGCGAAGGAAAAAACACGGCTAACCAAGTCCTCTCTTTGCCTGGCAACAGTATCCTGTCATACAGAGAGCGTGAAATCTTAGAACTGGTTTCAGAAGGTTTCACCAGCTCGGCTATCGCTTTGAAAATCAACATCAGTAGCCAAACGGTGACCACACACATCAAAAACATTTACCGCAAGTTGCAAGTGCACACACGTGCGCAAGCGGTTAGCAGTGCAAAGAACCAAGGGTTGCTCAGTTAGTCTGAGTTTTCGAGGCAAGACCCTCGTAAAATAGGGTCAAAGCAACAAGGGCTTTTCAAATTGGAAGGCCCTTTTTTTACGCCTCAAGTTTCAGTCAGTCGTCACCTGTATTCAAGTTTCATGCATCTCATCATTTCCCAAATCGCCCAAGAAATCAAAGTCAAACCGGAACAGGTCAAAACTGCTGTCGAGCTGCTGGACGGCGGCGCTACAGTACCTTTCATCGCCCGCTACCGCAAAGAAGCCACAGGCGGCTTGGACGATGTTCAACTGCGTGAATTGGAGTTTCGCCTCTCGTACCTGCGTGAGCTGGCCGACCGGCGCGAAGTCGTCCTCAAAGCCATTGACGAGCAAGGCAAGTTGACCGATGCTCTGCGTCTCGCCATCGCTGATTGCGCCACCAAGCAAGAGTTGGAAGATCTGTACCTGCCCTTCAAACTCAAGCGCCGCACCAAAGGCCAAATGGCACGCGAGGCCGGGCTGGAGCCGCTGGCAGACAAGCTGTTTGCCGATCCGACCTTGAATCCAAGCGTTGAAGCCGAAGCCTTTGTCATCCCGTTCAAACCGCATGTTGAAGGTGAGGACAAGCAACCCGATTTCTCCACTGTAGCGGCTGTTTTAGACGGTGTACGCGACCTTTTGAGCGAACGCTGGGCGGAAGATGCCGCCCTAGTGCAAAGCCTGCGTGAGTGGCTGTGGGACCAAGGTTTATTGCAAAGCAAGCTGATGGATGGCAAAGACCCCAACAACGCCGATGTCGCTAAATTCCGCGACTATTTTGAGTACGACGAGCCGATTGGCCGCGTGCCCTCGCACCGTGCTTTGGCCGTGTTTCGCGGGCGTGGGCTGGAGATTTTGGATGCCAAGCTGGTGTTGCCAGCACCTGCCAGCCCAATGTCCAACTCCGTTCGCCCTGAGCCTGTCGAAGGGTCTTCTGCCAAGGCTTCGACAAGCTCAGCCCGAACGGCTGAAGTCTCCCTCGCCGAAGCCCGCATCGCTTTGCATCTCGGCTGGAGCCACAGCGGCAGAGCAGGGGACGACTTGATCCGCAAATGCGTCGCCTGGACTTGGCGCGTCAAGCTCAGCCTGTCCACCGAGCGCGATTTGTTCGCCCGCCTGCGTGAAGACGCCGAAAAAGTCGCCATCAAGGTGTTTGCCGACAATCTGCGCGACTTGCTCTTGGCCGCACCCGCCGGTCCGCGTGTGGTGATGGGGCTGGACCCCGGCATCCGCACCGGCGTGAAAGTCGCGGTGGTCGATGCGACCGGCAAACTGGTCGAAACCGCCACCATCTACCCCCACGAGCCGCGCAAAGACTGGGATGGCTCGCTACACGTTTTGAGCAAACTGTGCGAGAAACACGGCGTCAACCTCATCGCCATCGGCAACGGCACGGCCAGCAGGGAGACGGATAAGCTAGCGGCTGATTTGATCAAATTGGTAACAAAAAACCAATCCGTTCGCAACGAGTCCAACCCCGTTCGCCCTGAGCCTGTCGAAGGGTCTTCGGTCGAGGCTTCGACAAGCTCAGCCCGAACGGTGAGGGGGATAGAAAAAGTAGTAGTTTCAGAGGCTGGCGCCTCCGTCTACAGCGCCAGCGAGTTCGCCAGTTTGGAGATGCCCGA
>JANPIC010000192.1:0-10765 GCA_031424795.1 Polaromonas sp.
TGAACACCGCCACGGGTGCGATCACCACGACTGCGGCAACGCCACCAGGCGTGTACAGCGTCAAGTACCAACTGTGTGACCTGAACACACCGGCCAACTGCGCCAGCGTGACCGACACGGTGACGGTGACAGCCGCTCCGCTTCTTACTGTTACAAAAACCGTAAGCCAGTCCCCACTGGCAATCGGTAAGCTAGGCCAGTTCTATACGATCACAATTGCAGTGACAAACGGGCCAACTACTGCCCCAATTACTATCGCTGATGTAATGCCTGCTGGGATCACCTTGAATGGCTCACCAACTGCCCCTGGTGGTGTTTTATCTGGTTGCCCAGCTGCAGGATCATCATTAGCTGGATGCGTGATTAGAATTAATGTCAACGGAACAGTTGTCGTCACGGTTCCAGTATTGGTTGGTGCTGCGGCAGCGGGTTCTCCTGCGATTAACTCGGCAACTGTAACTGGTGGTGGTGATCCAACCTGCCCCGCTGCAGCGCATTGCACAGGAACGGTTACATCTGGTGTTGTAAGTCCTGATATGCAGGTTCCACCTAGCACATCGCTGCCGCCAGCAGTGAAAGGTATTCCATATCCGCCAAATCAAACAATAGTATGTACGAATGCGAGTACTGTGGATGCCGCAAACGCATTCTGCAATGTTACCGATCTTCCGTCTGGCTTAATCAGTACATGTACACCAACTTCCCCTGTTGTCTTGTTGCCAGCAGGTGAGAAAATAGTTTGCACTATTAGTGGCACACCAACGGTGACTGTAGCTATAAAGGCAAAAGTTGTTACTGGTGCAGATGGTGATACGGTAAGCACAAATAACGATGGTGTGATCCTAAGTACGGTAGCTGCGTTGTCAGTGGCGAAGACTGTTAGCGCCAATCCACTGATCATTGGAGCCGCAAATCAATATTACTCAATATCGATAGCGGTTACAAATGGTCCAACTATTGAACCAATAACATTGACAGATAGCTTCTCTGCGGGCATCACAACTAGCGGGCCCGTAACGATAAGCGGTGGAGTTTTTAAACCAGGCACATGCTCGGCAGCAAATGCGGCTGGTGCTACTTCATTGTCTGGCTGTCAAATTGAAGCTGGAGTCACTGGTACGGTGTATATCAATGTGCCAATACTGGTAGGCGAATCTGCGGAAGGTCCTACGGGAGGAAATAATATTGTCACAGCAACTGGCGGTGGAGACCCTGCCTGCCCGACGTCGGCAAGTTGTATTGGTAGTACGGGCTCAGTAGCTGTTATTTACGGCGATCTTGGCGCATTGTTTATTCGCAAAGTTGCAGACCGAACTAATGCTGAAATTGGTGATGTGATTACCTATAAGGTAACAGTACGCAGCACAAAAATCAAAGGTGCGGCAACTGTTGAGGATCACTTACCTGCTGGATTCAAATTGATTAGCAACACAACGCGTGTAAGTAAAGGTGGTGTGTTAACTGCTGCGGCAGATCCAGCTGGTGCACCAGGGCCAAATTTGACCTTTAACATTCAGATACCTGCATTTGATCAAGATGTGGAAATTGAATACAAAGTACGCGTCGGCTTAGGTGCAGACCGTGGTGATGGCGTTAATTCTGCTCAAGCCAGTATGGTTCGTGGAAGATTGCGTTCATTGATCGCGAAAGCCAAGGTCAAAATAACTGGGGGGGTATTTACACGCGAAGCATGTATTGTCGGTAAAGTTTATGCTGATTGCAATGGAAATGCAGTGCAAGACAAAGGTGAGCGTGGATTGCCTGGCGTGACGCTTTATTTGGAAGACGGCACTAGCATGACGACTGATGAGAATGGACAATACAGCATTTGTGGAGTTCGTGCTGTAACTCACGTGCTTAAAGTCGACAGTAAAACCTTGCCTAAAGGCGCCAAGTTGGGCATCACTGGAAACAGAAATGCGGGTGATCCAAACACTCTATTTGTAGATGTTCTGGCTGGTCAGCTGCACAATACTGAGTTCCGTATTGACAGCTGCAGTCCTCAGACTCAAGAAAGCACCGATGTGCGTCAGAAGCAGGTAAGTGGTTCTGGTGCAGTTCAATTTGATAGCGGACAACCGAAGATATTAGGAAGTGCTGTGACGCCGCAACCCATCACAAAGGCATTGGATGCGGGGAGTAAGCAATGAAAAAATTAGCATCCCAAATTACTAGCGTTGAAAACCGCAACCTTAAGAATACTTTTGTGAAACACAAAGAATCAATATTCAGCATGAAGTCAAATATCTCAGCGGTGCAAGGCGCACTGCAATTACTAACTTATGGTGTTGTATTGGGTGGAAGTTTGTTTGCAACGCATGCAATGGGGCAGGCGAATGCGAGCATGCCTAGAGATAATCCAGCTCAAGCGCAGTTTGATGCTGTTGGGAAGAGCGTTGCGACTGGGCGGGTGGAATTAAATGGCCCACGAGTTTCGTATCGCCGTATCGACGGCATTGGTCTAAGTTCATCGAATAGTGCTTTACCGGTTACCGCTGATGAGGGCTTATGGCGAGAAAGCCTAGGTTTGCCTATAGGGAGCAAGATATTGCTTAGTGTGTCTGCCGCGCAAGCCCCCGCTGATGGCACTAGCTTGCTGAAACTTAAAATCGAAATATTTGATGCTGCCGGAAAAGCTTTCTTAAAGCCAACCAAGCTATTACTGGAAACAAGTTTGGGTAGTTTTCAAGCTGTGGATGCTGCATTTATGTCAGCTGACGGTTTTGGAGCACGCAAAAAGACTTATCCAAATAGCATGGAAATTGCATTGAGTAATGGTGTTGCTGAGTTGGTATTGCAAGCTCCAACAGCACCTGGCGATGCGTTGCTTAAAGTTTCCAGCGGTGCGGTTGCTGTGCAAGGGGAGATTGCATTTTTACCAGACTTGCGCGACATGTTGGTTGTTGGTATTGTTGAAGGATCAATCAATCTTTCTAAAACCAAAGGACCTAGTGCTGCGGATATTAAAGAGTTTGGTTTTAGTGATAACCTTAGAAATTGGGAGAAAACTTCAACCACTATTGGAAGCGATGGCATTGAATACAAGACTGTCGCTGGAAGAGTAGCACTTTTTGCAAAGGGTGCAATCAAGGGCGAGTATTTGTTAACCGCCGCCGTTGATACAGACAAGATTACCAGCCAAAAACTGTTTCGCGATATAGATCCAAATACGTTTTATCCAATATACGGTGATTCATCAGTCAAGCGATTTGACGCGCAGAGCGCCAGCCGTATCTATGTGCGTGTAGATAAAAATAAAAGCTATCTTTTATACGGTGACTTTAATTCAGGAAGTACCGATCAAGCCAATAAGCTTGCTAGTTTGTCAAGGGCATTGACTGGCGGTCAATTTAACTATGAAAATGATAGTGTAAGAGTCAATGGTTTTGCTGCACAAACCGCTAATAAGGGGTATGTAGACGAACAGCCAGCACGCGGCATCAGTGGTCCATACGCGTTGGCTAGGCCAAATGCTATTGCAAATACGGAAACGATTGAATTGCTGGTGCGTGATCGAAACCAACCTGCGTTAGTGTTGAGTAGAAAAACGCTCACAAGGTTTGCTGATTATGATTTTGAACCCTTCAGTGGCAGAGTCATGTTTCGACAGCCCGTGCCTTCTGTGGATGAGAACAACAATCCTGTCTCAATTCGAATCGCTTATGAAGTTGAAGAATTTACAGGTGACAAGCACTGGGTAGGCGGCATCAGTGCAAAAGTAAATATATCAGATAGCATTGCAGTCGGCGCCAGCTATGCAAAAGACAAAGATGAACAGACGCCATATGAGATTGCCGGTGCTAATGTCGAAGTAAAGCTTGGTGAACGAACATACTTTGTTGCAGAAGCGGCGAGCAGTCGCGGAACGAATGCGTACAACCAAAAATTTTCAGTCATAACAGATGCAAATCCACTCGTCAATAAAAAGGGAAATGCTGCTCGCATTGAGTTGCGGCATGACGGTGAGCAATTCAAAGCAAGAGCATATGCCAATAAGTCTGATGTAGATTTCCAAAATGCAAGTGCTGGTGTCGTTGCTGGACGCGAAGAGGCCGGCTTAAACGCAAGCTACCAGCTGAATCCATCTATCGAGTTGAGAGCTGATTTGTTGAAAACAAAAGATAAATCAGGCGGACTAACTGATGGTGCGAGCAGAGATGCCGCTGGTGTTACCGCATCAGTAAAACTGAATGATATTTTTAAGGTCGAAGTTGGTGTCAACTCTGTCAAAGAGCATTTGGTCAACGGATCTGGTGGCGCGTTAAATTCAGTAAACACGCAAACCACTTCAAACAGTTCTTTGCCAGGTTGGGGGTTCAATGGCACTGGCTTGCTGGCAAGTCCTGCAACAATCTTATCGACCCCAACGGATGCCCCAGCGATTGTGGACAACGCATACACAAGTGCTCGTATTAAATTATTAGGTAAATTGACACCAGAAGCCAGTTTATACGGGGAATACGAGCAGGCAGTTGGCGATGGTTCTCGCCGGCGCGTCGCTCTAGGTGGTGAGTACCGCGTTTCTGAGAGAACGCGCTTTTACGCTAGCCATGAGCTTGAGAACTCATTGACAGGAATTTATGGGCTTAGCAACGATGGAACTCGAAACGCGAGCACCATTGTTGGTGTATCTTCAGCAGTTAATGTTCCGTCGTTCATGCCAGATGGGCAAATTTATGGCGAGTATCGCGCTGCTGGCGCTACCGGTAATACTGATATTGCTGCTGTAGCTGGCGTTCGCAATTTATGGCAAATCAAACCTGGGCTAGGTTTAAGCGCTGGCTTGGAGCGCCAACAAATTTTGCAAGCGGATGGTGTGCAGCATGAGGCGACTGCTGTGAGCTTGGCTGTTGATTACGCCGCCGATCCTGTTAACAAGGTCGCAGGTAAGCTGGAGTATCGGACCTCTGATATTCAAAACCAATGGTTATCAACATTGGCATATACGCGTACATTGTCTGACAATTGGTCTGCTATTGCCCGCGACGCATATACCCGCTCAGAGGGTGTTGGCGTTGATATTTCTAAAGGCATTCAAGTACAAAATCAGTTCCAAATGGGTTTGGCCTATAGGGATGTAGAGCGTGGTCGTTGGAATGGTCTGTTGCGTGTTGAAAATAGAGTTAATCGTTCATCACTCACAGCTGATCTGAAAGACGAAGACACTTGGATATTAAGTTTGCATGGTACTTATCGTCCTGCACGAAATTGGACGTTGGCAGGACAATTTGCAGCTAAGCGCGGCGCTCAAACTATATTGAACGATGGTACGTACAGCACCTACAACGGTCAATTAATCAGTGCGCGTGCTATTTGGGATATTACAGAGCGATTCGATGCGAGTGTTTACGGAAGTTTTGGCCGCGATAATGGCCAGAAAGTATCCGGTTATGGCATCGAACTAGGCGCTAAAGTCATACAAAACTTGTGGTTCTCCCTTGGCTACACAAAAGGCAATTTTGCTGATGTAGACCAATTTAGTGCCAACACAAGCTGGAGTGGTTGGCATGCACGCTTGCGTTACAAGTTTGATGAAAACAGTTTGGGGTTGGCGACCAAACGCGATGAGGCGGTTAAACCTGTTGCCGCCATTGAAGCGGCATTGGCAAAACCGGTTATAGCAGTTGTAGAGCCGGTGATCACACCAGCTGCAACGCCAGTAGCTGTAACAATTATTGCACCAAAATATGAAAAAATCACGCTTGCTGCGGGCGCACTTTTTGGGCACAACAAATCTGGTGTTGATCAAATTTTGCCTGAAGGCCGCACGCAACTGAATGCGTTAGCTGCAAAACTCAAAGCCGTTAACAACGTAGAACGCGTCACTATCAGTGGTCATGCGGACATTACGAATGGTACGGGCGATGCAAAATACAACGATAAGTTGAGTTTAGAGCGTGCAATATCTGTGAAAACCTACTTATCTAGCCAGGGATTAGATGTGAAAAGTGTTTCCGTCGCTGGTTTGGGTGGTCAGCAGCCAGTCAAAACGGACTGCGCTTTGCCTAAAGGTGCTGCACGTACAGCAATCGGCGTCACGCAATCGCGTGCTAGTTTGAAGGAAATGGAAAGCTTCCGCGCCTGCCTGCTGCCGAATAGGCGCGTAGAGGTTGAAATCTACGGTCAAACATTGGTTAAATAGGCTTAAAAGTAACTCTAGCCAGCGTATTTGTTGCTTAATATGCTATTAAATAAGTAGCATATTGGGTTGTAAATTTTGATTTTCTGATGTTACATTTGAGTAAAATCTGGTCTGCGTTTTTCTAAAAAAGCACCAAATGCTTCTTTTGCTGCTGGTTCACGCAGCATGCGACCAAAGCTTGCGCCCTCTTCGCTGATTTGCGCTTTGACCGCGGTTGCAAGCCCTTTTTTCATCAAACGTTTGGTCTCCACAAGCGAGCTTATGGGTTTTGCTGCTAATTTCTTGGCAATGGCTTGCGCATAGTTATTAGCTTCAAGCGGTGGAAGCACCCGATTAACCAGACCTACTTCTAATGCAGCTTCAGCCATAAAAGGCTCGCCAAGCAGCAGGGCTTCTGCAGCGCGGTGATAGCCCATCATTTGCGGTACCAAGAGGCTGGATGCAGCTTCCGGACACAGGCCTAAATTGACAAAAGGCATTGAAAACGCCGCATTGTCCCCAGCGTAGACCAAATCGCAATGAAGTAGCATGGTTGTGCCAATGCCTACAGCTGGACCACAGACGGCAGCTAGCACGGGTTTAGGAAATGTGCTGATGGCGTTCAAAAACCGATAAACAGGTGACTCTTCTGTCGATGGTGGGCCATTTAAAAAATCACCGATATCGTTGCCTGCGCTGAACACAGCTTCATGTCCCTGGAATACAACCACCCGAACAGCACTACTTTTATCCGCCTCAACCAATGCATCAGCCATCGTTGCATACATGGCTGACGAAATAGAGTTTTTCTTTTCTACCCGGTTGAAGGTAATCGTCATCACGCCCGATTCCGCGTGAATCAAAATATCGTTGTCCTTACTATTCATGCTAACGCTTCCTTTACAAAATCTAAACGGTCTTGACCCCAGTACATCTGGTCGTCAACAAAAAAGGTGGGTGCTCCAAAGACGCCGCGCGATACGGCTTCAGTCGTTGAGGCTTTCAAAGCATCTTTAGTTGCTTGGTCGTTTGCAAGTGCCATCAGCTTTTGCGGGTCAAAGCCAGCTTTGTGTAAAGCCGCTCCTACGGTGGCTGGGTCATTCATATTCAATGCATCCACCCAAATAGCCTGAAACACTGCACTGCAATAGGCTGAAAATTGCTCGGGTTGCTGTTGTTGCAAACCTGTGGCCCCGCGCATTAAAAGTAGGGTGTTGATGGGGAAGTGCGGATTGTTGTTGAACGGTACACCATAACGCTTTGCAAACCGATTGAAGTCATTGAAAATATATTTACCTTTTGCCGGTATTGTCGCAGGCGAATGGTTGCCCGTTGCTTGAAAAACACCGCCAAGCAGCATTGGGCAGTAAATTGTCTTTGCACCAGTCTCGGCTTCAATACTTGGGATTTGGGTGAATGCGAGATAAGCGGCTGGACTGCCAAAGTCGAACCAGAACTCAAAAGTCTTCATCAGATAGTCTCCTTAAAACTTTTCCATGTAGGGGCGTAAATCTAGCTCGTGCGTCCATGCATCACGCGGTTGCTCATGCAGCATCCAATAGGCATCAGCAATGTGATCGGGGTTGAGGATGCCGTCCTGCTCTTTCAGAGCGTAGCGCTCAGGAAAGGTATCACGGATAAAGGCCGTGTCAATAGCCCCATCTATGATGCTATGCGCGACATGAATGCCTTGTGGCCCCAATTCACGTGCCATGCTTTGCGCTAATGCGCGCAACGCCATTTTTGCGCCTGAAAAGGCTGCAAATCCTGCGCCTCCACGCAGTGAAGCGGTCGCACCTGTGAAAATAATACTTTGCTTGCGATCGGGATTCGCACGCGTCACCATCCGTTTGGCCACTTCACGTCCATTTAAAAAACCGCTGAAACAAGCCATTTCCCAAATCTTGAAATACTTGCGTGCGGTTTCGTCGAGCACGCTGCTGGGTGCATTCGCACCGATGTTGAACACCAGTACCTCAACCGGACCGATGGTGGATTCAATCTGCTCAATGAGTGCAACGACTTCTTCTTCCTTGCGTGCATCGCTGCCAAAAGCATGGCAGATACCGCCTTCAGCAGTAATAGTGTCTTTGAGTGTTTGCAGCTTATCTGCGCTACGTCGTGTCACGCAAGCTGCGTATCCACCTCTTGCAAAACGCCGGGCAATCGCACCCCCAGTGGCATCACCCGCACCAATGATCAGGGCTACCGGTGTTGTACTCATGATGTGCTCGCCCTTTCAGTGATGACGTAAAGATCAAACGCGTTCAAAAATCCCTGCTGCGCCTTGCCCCATGCCGACGCACATCGTCACCATACCGTATTTCAGTTGTTTGCGCTGTAACGCATGTATCACTGTGGCGGAGCGAATCGCGCCCGTCGCCCCCAGCGGATGTCCTAAAGCAATGGCTCCACCCATAGGGTTCACTTTGCTTGGGTCAAGTTTCAAGGTGTTCAGCACGGCCAACGACTGTGCCGCAAACGCCTCATTCAACTCAAACCAGTCGATATCATCCTGCTTCAAGCCCGCATAACGCAGTGCTGCCGGAATCGCCTCAATCGGACCGATACCCATGATGTGCGGCGGCACGCCTTTGCTGGCAAAGCTGACAAATTTGGCCAGCGGTGTCAAACCAAAGCGTTTGATCGCACTTTCGCTTGCCAAAATCAGCGCGCCAGCGCCATCAGATGTCTGCGAACTGTTGCCCGCCGTCACTGAACCACGCGCCGCAAACACAGTTTTGAGTTTGCCTAAGCCCTCAACTGTCGTATCGGGGCGCGCACCTTCATCCAAGCTCACGGTACGCGTTTTGATGCTTACTTCACCCGTTTCTAGGTTGGGCGTGCGCTCAGTCACTTCCACTGGCGTGATTTCATTTGTAAACTCACCCGCTTTCATGGCTGCAATGGCCTTCATGTGCGACTGGTAGGCAAACTCGTCTTGTGCGTCGCGGCTGATCTTCCACTGGTTCGCCACTTTCTCAGCGGTCAAACCCATGCCGTAGGCAATGCCGATGTTCTCGTCATGGTCAAACATGGCCGGTGACAGCGATGGGTTGTTGCCCATCATCGGTACCATGCTCATGCTCTCCACGCCGGCGGCAATCATCACATCGGCTTCACCCACGCGGATGCGGTCCGCAGCCATCTGGACGGCAGACAGGCCAGAGGCGCAAAAACGGTTGACGGTGATGCCGCCCACACTGTGCGGTAAGCCTGCCAATACCGCACCAATACGGGCGATGTTCAAACCTTGCGAAGCTTCGGGGATCGCGCAACCGCAGATCAAATCTTCAATCGCCAGTGGGTCCAGTGTCGGCACTTGACTTAGCGCGGCTTGCAAGGCTTTGACCAGCAAATCGTCGGGACGTGTGTTGCGGAAGAACCCGCGGTGCGAGCGCCCGATCGGGGTACGCGTGGCGGCAACGATGTAGGCTTCTTGTACTTGTTTCATGGTGTGTTTCTTTCGGTCAGCTTCAATTTCTGACGGGTTTGCCGGTCGCCATCATGCCCATGATGCGTTCTTGTGTTTTTGGGTGAGTGAGTAGCGAGCAGAAAGCTTGGCGCTCCAGCGTCATCAAGTATTCTTCGGTGACCAGCGTGCCTGCATCAACATCTCCACCGCATACGACGTTCGCAATCAGCGAGGCAATGTGGAAGTCGTGCGCGCTGATGAAGCCGCCATCGCGCATGTTGACCAACGAGCCTTTGATCGTCGCAATGCCACTACGCCCAGCCACTGCAAACGTGCGCTTGTGCGGCGCACGGTAGCCGCTTTTGTACAAGGCCTTGGCTTCGTTGATAGCTACAAACAACAGTTCGTCTTTGTTTGGCACAATCACATCGGTGTCCAGCAAGTAACCAATTTTTCGTGATTCAATCGCACTGGTGCCGACTTTGGCCATGGCTGCAGCAGTGAAACCTTCGGTCAAAAACGGCAGAATGTCTTTGTTGGTGCTGCTGGACGCTGCCTCTGCAGCGCGGCGCGCAATGTAGGCCAAACCACCCGCGCCAGGCACCAAGCCCACGCCCACTTCCACCAAGCCAATGTAGCTCTCCATGGCAGCAACGCGTTTGGCAGAGTAGACCGCCATCTCGCAGCCACCGCCCAGCGCCAAACCGCGCACGGCAGACACGGTGGGTACGCAGGCGTAGCGCAGTTTTAGCATGACTTTTTGCAGCTCATGCTCGACTTCTTTGATCGCACCCACACCCGCCATCATGAAGGCTGGCAGCATGGCTTGCAAATCGGCCCCTGCGGAGAACATCTCATCGGGCGACCAGATCACCAAACCTTGATAGTCCTTCTCGGCCATGTCCACAGCCAAACTCAAGCCCTCCGCCACGTCCGGGCTGATGGCGTGCATTTTGGTTTTGATGCTGGCGATCAATACGTCGTCATCAAGTGTCCATAAACGGATCGCATCGTCCTCATGCACCGTCTTACCAGCCGTTTCTGCTTTGACGGTGATGGAGCCTGCCACATCTTCCGGGAAATGCTGACGTGTGTAGACCGGTAAACTGCGGCGCACGATGAACTTGTTGCTTGAAGCGCTCCAAGAGCCTGCAGGTGTATGCACACCACCAGCTTCAGCCACTGGGCCTTTGAACACCCATTCCGGCAGCGGCTCTTTGCAGAGTGCC
>JANPIC010000193.1:0-2467 GCA_031424795.1 Polaromonas sp.
GCTGCTGGCGCTCTCGGTGACCACCTCCGTCGTGTCGCGCAGGTTTTGCACATACAAGGCGGGGTCTTTGCCGGTGAGCTGGCGCACGGCTTGCGCCATGCCGCCCAGGTATTGAAACGGGTCGTCACTGGTCAACACGCCATAGGTGTTAGAGGTGCGGGACAAGAGCGCTGCATCGACTTGGGCCAGGTTTTTGGCATAGACTTTGTGCTGCGCCACACCTTCAAGGCCTTGCCCATAGGCGTGGCCCATGCGGTCCATGTAGAGCTGCGACATCTGGGCATCTCCACCGCCTTTGTCGGCTTTCTTCCAGATGTCGGTGGCATTCGCGGCCTCGCTCAAACCGGTGCTGTAGCTGCCCTGCTCGTTTGAAAACACACGTGCGGTTGACCAGCGCTTGGCTTCTTGCGCCGTCGCGCCTTGGGCGGCAAAGTCCTTCGCCAGCTTTTGCGAGTTGCGCGCCACCAGGTTGTCGGCCTCTTTGAGCTGGGCGACCTGTCGCACCGCCTCGTCCACCCAGCGCATCACCACCGGAAACTGGTCGCGGTAGGAGCCTGTGACGCTGACCAGCACGTCCAGACGCGGGCGTTTGAGTTCAGCGGCTGACAAAACATCCAGCCCGGCCACGCGCCCGGCGTCGTCCCAGCGCGGTTTGACGCCCAGCGCGTACAACGCCTGCGCTTCCATCACCCCTTGGTGGCGCATGGTTTCACCGGCCCACAGCGTGAAGGCGATTTTTTCTGGCCAGCGGTTGCCGTTGGCCTGCCGGTGCTGCTTCATCCAGGCCTCAAACGCGGCTACACCCGTGTCCCAGGCTTGGCGGGTGGGTACACGGCTTGGGTCAAAACCGTATAAATTACGGCCTGTGGGCAGGCTTTCGGGGTTGCGCACGGGGTCGCCACCGTAGCTGGTTTTAACGTGCTGGCCGTCCAGAGCGGCTAAAAAGCCTTTGATTTCTTCGTTGTTTTCCAAAGCTTTATCCAGTTGCTGGGCACGCAAGGCCAAAGCCAGCAGCACTTTGGGATCCAGCAGTTTGGCTTCAGCCCGGTTGGGCACAGAGCTGTGCGTGGCTGATTTGGCGGCCTCCAGCGCATCCTGCACGCGCAAATCCAGCGTGCTGGCGGCTTGTGGGTCTTTGAGCGCGACTTGCAGCCAGCGCGCGGGGCGTGAATTGATGATCTTTTTGGCATCGAGCAAAAACACCTCGTCGATGTCTTCACCCAGGGCGTCGATCAAGGGTTTGCGCAGCGTTTGCATGATGGTGCCAAAGCGGCGCTGGGCATCGGGCACCTCGCCAAAGGCGGCCAAGCCCAAGGGCTGCGCGGTTTGGGCGATGTCGTCCAGGTAAGGGTGCAGCAATTCCATGAAGCCGGCAAAATCAGCGCGGATTTTCTCCTGCGTCCAACCCACGTCGCGGTGCAGCTGATGCTCGACAAACGTGGCAATCAGGCGGTTTTCCAGCTCTTTCTTGACGGGGCCGGGAGCCACGGTTTCCCAGTCGTGCATCAAATCATGCATCTCGTGGACGCCAGGTCTGAAACCGGCCGGTGAGAACATGGGGGTGGAATGGCTCACCAGCACCGCGCGACCACGGCGTTTGGCGGTGAGCGCCTCGCCCAGGTTGTCCATGATGTAGGGGTAGACATTGGGCAGGTCGCCCAGCGCCAGCAGCGGGTCATCTTGGGCGGACAGCCCGCGCTCTTTGCCCGGTGCCCACTCCAGCGTGCCGTGCGTACCCACATGCACCACCGCGTCAGCACCCAGTTGTGTGCGTAACCACAGGTAGGTGGCCAGATAGTTGTGGCTCAGCGGCACGCTGGAGCGGTGGCCAATGCGTTTTTTGCGCAGCTCGGCAGAGGTGCCCGACGTCACTTCTAGGCGCAGCGGCTGCGGCATGATGACGACGTTGCCCAGCAACACGCGGGGAATGATGAAGCCTGGCTCGGTTGCCGCTGCACCAGTCGTTGCCGTCATTACAGTCTTTATGTTAGGACGCAGCATGATGGATGCCTCAGGCGCACCCCAATAGTTTTCAATGCGGTTTTGCGTCGCCAGCGGCAAGGCGCGGAACCATGTCACATACGTGCTGAGTGGCAACACATCGGCCAAGCCCTGTGCGGGCAACGTGGCCAAAGTCTCGGGTTTGTAAAAAGCGCCCAAAGTGGCCTGTACCTGAGGGGTGATCTGCTCGGCGGTCGGAACCTGCGTCTGGTAACCCGCCGCCTTCATGGCTGCCAGCATGTTGTGCAGGCTTTTGGGGACGTTTAAAAACGAGGCACCAAAGTTGCCCTCACCCTGCGGGTAGTTGTAAACCATCATGGCGACCCGGCGCTGCGCCTGCGGGGTTTGCTGCAAACGCGCCAATGCGGCGGCTTTGTCGGCCATGGCGTTGATCTGGGCCGGTATCGGCAACAAGGCGCCGGTTTTGGCATCGCGCGCGGTGATCAGCATGGCATCGACCATGCCT
>JANPIC010000194.1:0-34778 GCA_031424795.1 Polaromonas sp.
CCACGGCTTTTGCTCATCTTTTCGCCGTTGTTGACGGTCAAAAAGCCGTGGACGAAGATGTTGGTGGGGGCTTTGCGGCCGCTGAAATGCAGCATGGCGGGCCAGAACAGGGTGTGGAAGGTGACGATGTCTTTGCCGATGAAGTGGTATTGCTCCAGGGCGGGGTTGGCCATGTAGTCGTCATAGCTTGGACTTTGCGGGTCAAGTACAGCGCGCTTGTCCAGCAGGTTCTTCAAAGACGCCAAATAACCCACAGGCGCATCCAGCCAGACATAGAAGTATTTGCCCGGTGCATCGGGAATTTCAATGCCAAAGTACGGCGCGTCGCGGGAAATGTCCCAGTCGCCCAAACCCTCAGAGGTTGTGCCGTCGGCGTTGGTGCGGACGGAGAACCACTCTTTGACCTTATTGGCCACTTCAGGCTGCAGCTTACCGTCCTGCGTCCACTTCTCTAAAAATTCAACGCAGCGCGGGTCTGAGAGTTTGAAGAAGAAATGTTCGGAGTTTTTGAGTTCAGGTCGTGCGCCCGACAGCGTGGAAAACGGGTTGATCAAATCCGTCGGAGCGTACACCGCGCCGCAGTTTTCGCAGTTGTCGCCGTACTGGTCTTTGGTGTGGCACTTGGGGCACTCGCCTTTGATGTAGCGGTCGGGCAGGAACATGTTTTTCTCGGGGTCGAAAAACTGCTCAATCGTCTTGGTTTCAATCAGCGAACCATCGGCGCGGTCGCGCAGGTCGCGGTAGATCTGGCGGGCCAGCTCGTGGTTTTCAGGTGCGTCGGTGCTGTGCCAGTTGTCAAAGCTGATGTGAAAGCCGTCCAGATACTGTTTGCGGCCGGCTGCAATGTCCGCCACAAACTGGTGTGGCGTTTTGCCGGCTTTTTCGGCGGCGATCATGATGGGTGCGCCATGGGTGTCGTCTGCGCCCACAAAATTAACGGCGTTGCCCTGCATGCGTTGAAACCGCACCCAGATATCGGCCTGGATGTACTCCATGATGTGGCCGATGTGGAAGTTGCCGTTGGCGTACGGCAGTGCGGTGGTGACAAAAAGTTGGCGTTGGGCGGTCATGCAGAGGTCTCAGGGATATTTTTAACTGGATTTAAGGTCTTTGCCGCTATTTTATGAGTTGTCGTTACACTTCTAGCCATAATCGCCAATTAGCGATGGGTCAACCATGCAATAGCACCCTTAAATCTGCACTTTTACTACATTTTTTTAAACTGAATTTACCGATATGGCCACCCAAGAACAACTGCTTCAAGCCTTGCAAACCGTCGTAGACCCAAACACGGGGCGTGATTTTGTTACCAGCAAAGCGCTGAGAAACCTGACCGTGACAGATGGTGACGTCGCTTTTGACGTCGAGCTGGGTTACCCCGCCAAAAGCCAAATTGCGGGTTTTCGCAAAGCGCTGATTGCGGCTGCCAAGGGTGTGGCTGGCGTGCAAAACGTGTCGGTCAACATCACAACCAAAATCACGGCACACGCGGTGCAGCGCGGCGTGGCGCTGCTGCCCAATGTGAAAAACATCGTCGCCGTGGCCTCTGGCAAGGGTGGCGTGGGCAAAAGCACAACTGCTGTTAATTTGGCTTTGGCGCTGGCGGCAGAAGGTGCATCTGTCGGTTTGTTGGATGCCGACATTTATGGCCCCAGCCTGCCAATGATGATGGGCATCACCGGCAAACCCGAGAGTTTGGACGGCAAGAACATGGAGCCGATGGAAAACTATGGCGTGCAAGTCATGTCTATTGGTTTTTTAGTGGCGCAAGACGAAGCGATGATTTGGCGCGGCCCGATGGCAACGCAAGCACTAGAGCAGCTGCTGCGCCAGACGAACTGGAAAGATTTGGATTATTTGATTGTGGACATGCCGCCAGGCACGGGCGATATTCAACTCACGCTGTCGCAACGCGTGCCGATGACGGGTGCGGTGGTGGTGACAACGCCACAAGACATTGCCCTGTTAGATGCTAAAAAAGGCATCAAGATGTTTGAAAAAGTCGGTGTGCCGATTTTGGGCATCGTGGAAAACATGGCGGTGCATGTGTGCACCAACTGCGGCCACATCGAGCATATTTTTGGTGCTGACGGCGGCAAAAAGATGGCGGCAGACTACAAGATGGCTTACCTAGGCGCATTGCCACTGAATATGCAAATTCGCCTGCAAGCTGACAACGGCAAACCCACCGTAGTGAGCGACCCAGATGGTGAAGTCGCGGGCATCTACAAAGCCGTGGCACGTCAAGTGGCAGTATCGATTGCGGCGAAGAACAAAGATTTCAGCAGCAAGTTTCCGAGCATTAAAATTTCTAAAGACACCTGATTCGACAATCAAATCGCCATGAACCTGCTCGCATCGCTGCGCTACCTTGTTGCTTTAGACGAGCACAAGCATTTTGGGCGTGCGGCACTGGCGTGCCACATCACACAACCGGCCTTGTCCAACGCGCTACGGGCGCTTGAGCAGGAATTTGGCACCACCATCATCAACCGTGGGCGGGTATTTGTCGGCTTAACGCCAGAAGGCGAACGCGTGCTGGCCACCGCGCAGCGCATGATGCATGAGCGCGAGCTGTTGCAGCAAGACCTGCGCAGTGTGGCGAGTAAACCCGTTGGAAATATCGTTATCGGCGCTGTACCCACCGCTGTGCCGATTGCGGCGCGCTTTGCCGCGATGCTACAGGCAAAACACCCTGGCATCATGCCGACGGTATTGTCAATGACGTCTGATGACATTGAAAAAGGCTTGGAAAAACTGTCCTTAGACCTCGGTTTGGGCTACACAGACCGGCTACAAACGCAACAATCACGTTTGCGCAGCTTGGCGCAGTACACCGAACATTATTTTTTGGTGCGTAAGCTGACGAAACCAAAAGCTCAAAAAAAGATCCCAAGGCTACAGATTGGCTCAACAATATCGTGGCAGCAAGCCAGCGAATTGCCCTTGTGCTTGTTAACGCCCGATATGCATAACCGCACCATTGTGGACGCCGCTTTTACCGAAGCCGGTGTGACCGTACAGCCCATCATAGAAACCAATTCACTGCTGACACTGGCTTTGGCCGTGGTAGCAGGTGAGGTGTGCAGCATTTTGCCGGGTGCCATGCTGGACACGGTACGCGGCTATACCGAGCTGGAAGCGATGCCGCTGCAAGGCCCTGTTGTTTTGACGCCTATTGGTTTCATGATGCCACACAGCCCGCGCACCTCGCACACCCAGCAAGCGGCCATTGCACTGGCGCAAGATGCTGGATGGCTCAAGCACGCAACGGAACATAGCGGTTTGCTGAACAGTCAGGCGGTTAAATAGCCAAGCATTTTTAAATGCTGCAGTGCATCATTTATTTTTTGAATGAAAGCATGTTTCGATTCAATTTGACCCTGCCTCCTTTGCGCTGCACACTATGGTGACTTAGGAAAATATGACCATATGACAACCGCATCCATCGCCTCTCCCGCGGCAAAACCCGTGGTTTTGGCCACCCCAGACCAGCTGCGCGAACGTATTCGCCAGAAAAGCAAGCTCAAAGGGCGTCAAGCCGACGACGTATCTCGCGCTGAGGTGAGGCAGCTGTTGGAAAAACACCTAGGACAACGTCCTGAGACGGGCTACCGACGCGATTTGCTGATTGAAAACCTGCATGTACTGAACGACACCTACCGCTGCCTGCACGAGCGGCACCTCGTCGCCTTGGCCAAGGAGATGAACATTCCCATGGCCGAGGTCTATGAAGTGGCTACGTTCTATCACCACTTTGAGGTGGTCAAAGGCGTCAAACAAGACAATGGGAACGGCGATGAAACGGTGGATGGCACACCCCCAGCGCTGACCATCCGCGTCTGCGACGGTTTGTCCTGCGAATTAGCCGGTGCGCAAGACCTGCTCAAACGTCTGCCTGCTATTCTGGGTAATCCGACGATTCGGGTGATTCCAGCCCCTTGTCTGGGGCGCTGTGAGCAAGCGCCTGCGGTGGCGGTTCATCAACGCAATGTGCCTTATGCCACGCTGGAAAGCGTTAAAAAAGAGGTAAATACCGACTTAGCCGGCGTATTTATTAATAATGATGCTATCAATTTTATAACAAATGAGTTGACTGAAAAAAGCATTTCACCGCACCCGGCGCATCCCTCCGCGCAGCTTGCACCAGCTTACACCGATTACGCCACCTACTTGGCGAATGGCGGCTACACCCTGCCAGGCAGCATCGCCAGCGGAAGCTTGGACATAGAGCCCATCCTCAAAGCGATGGAAGACTCTGGCTTGCGCGGTTTGGGCGGCGCGGGTTTCCCGGCGGGACGCAAATGGCGCATCGTGCGCGACCAGCCAGCACCCAAGCTGATGGCGGTCAACATTGACGAAGGCGAACCGGGCACCTTCAAAGACCGCACATATTTAGAGCGCGACCCGCATCGGTTTTTAGAAGGCCTGCTGGTCGCCGCCATGGCGGTGGGCATTGACGCTTGCTACATCTATCTGCGGGACGAATATCACGACTGTAGGCGTTTGTTGACGGCTGAACTGGCCAAGCTACAAGCCAACCCGCCAGCGGCGTTGGTCGGCAAGTTACCCCTTATCGAGCTGCGCCGGGGTGCGGGTGCGTACATTTGCGGTGAAGAATCGGCCATGATCGAGAGCATTGAAGGCAAACGCGGTGAGCCGCGCATGCGTCCGCCCTACATCGCCCAAGTCGGTTTGTTTGGCCGCCCTACCTTGGAACACAATTTTGAAACCCTGTACTGGGTGCGTGACATTGTGCAGCTGGGGCCGCAGTGGTTCAGCGGCTTTGGCCGCAATGGACGCAAAGGCTTGCGCAGCTTCAGTGTGAGTGGCCGCGTCAAGCACCCAGGTGTGAAACTGGCACCGGCGGGCATCACCCTGCTGGAGTTGATTGACGAGTATTGTGGCGGCATGCAAGATGGCCATGCGCTTTACGCTTACCTGCCAGGCGGCGCATCGGGCGGTATCTTCCCAGCTAGCCATGCGAATGTGCCTTTGGATTTTGACACGCTTCAGCCGCTGGGTGGTTTCATCGGCTCGGCTGCGGTCATCGTGCTGAGCCAGCATGACACCGCCCGGGATGCCGCCTTGAACATGATGCGCTTCTTCGCGCATGAAAGCTGCGGTCAGTGCACGCCCTGCCGCGTTGGCACAACCAAAGCGGCAAAATTGATGGAAGCCTCCGTGTGGGACAACCAAACCTTAGAAGACTTGAATGTTGTGATGACAGACGCCTCGATTTGCGGTTTAGGTCAAGCCGCGCCCAACCCCGTGCGCTGTGTTCAAAAATACTTTCCACATGAAATCGGCGCTAACACCCTTGTTAGCAACTCAGGAGTTGCGCAATGAACGCCCCCACCAAATTGACAGAGCTGATGCCAGCCCTGGTCGAGTTCGAACTCGACGGCGTAGCGATGAAAGCCTTTGAAGGCGAAACCATCATCGATGCCGCCAAACGCCACGATGTCGATATCCCCCACCTTTGCTACAAAGAAGGCTACCGAGCCGACGGCAATTGCCGTGCTTGCGTGGTTGAAATCAATGGCGAGCGGACACTTGCACCGAGCTGCTGCCGCAGTGTGACGGCGGGCATGGAGGTCAAATCAACCAGCGAACGCGCCGTGAAAAGCCAGAAGATGGTGCTGGAGATGCTGCTCAGCGACATGCCGGATACGGGTTACAAGTGGAATGAACATGATGAATCGCAACAGCACGGTGAACTGAGCGATTGGGCAGCGCGCATGGACGTGTCGGTACGTCCGGAGCTGAAAGCCCTGCGCCGTGAGCAACCCAAGTCCGACTACTCACACCCCGCCATGGCGGTGAATTTGGATGCCTGCATCCAGTGCAACCGCTGCGTACGCGCCTGCCGTGAAGAGCAGGTGAATGACGTGATTGGCTACGCCATGCGCGGCTCGCACAGTGAAATTGTGTTTGATATTGGCGACAAGATGGGTGACAGCACCTGTGTGGCTTGCGGTGAATGCGTGCAAGCCTGTCCGACAGGTGCGTTGATGCCCAAAACCCAGGTCGGCTCGCAAATTGTCGACAAAAAGGTCGATTCGGTCTGCCCGTTCTGCGGCGTGGGTTGCTTGTTGACCTACAACGTCAAAGACAACAAAATCGTGAGTGTCGACGGGCGCGATGGCCCGGCCAACCACAGCCGGCTGTGCGTCAAGGGTCGTTTTGGTTTTGACTACGCTCACCACGACCAGCGCTTGACCACGCCTTTGATTCGCAAAGAAGGTGTGGCTAAGGACGAGCTTATTATCCGGAATCCAGCCGACTGGCGTGAGGTTTTCCGTGAAGCGACGTGGGAAGAAGCCCTGGCCTACACCTCGGGCAAGCTCGTAGGTTTGCGCGACACCTACGGCAAAAAATCGCTGGCTGGTTTTGGCTCGGCCAAAGGCAGCAACGAAGAGGCCTATTTGTTCCAAAAACTGGTGCGCACCGGTTTTGGCAGCAACAATGTGGACCATTGCACCCGGCTGTGCCATGCGTCCAGCGTGGCGGCGCTTTTGGAGGGCGTGGGCTCAGGTGCAGTGAGCAACCAGGTGAGCGATGTGGAACACGCAGGGCTCATCTTGGTGATTGGTTCCAACCCAACAGCCAACCACCCTGTTGCCGCAACGTGGATGAAGAATGCCGCCAAAAACGGCACAAAAATTGTCCTGGCTGATCCGCGCCGTACTGACATCAGCACCCATGCCTGGCGTACCCTGCAGTTCAAGCCGGATACCGACGTGGCGATGCTGAACGCCTTGATTCACACCGTCATTGAAGAAGGTTTGGCGGACGAAGAATTCATCCGCACCCGCGCCAGCAACTTTGAAGCGCTGCGCGACAACGTCAAAGGCTATAGCCCCGAAGCGATGGCACCGATTTGCGGCGTGCCAGCCGAAACGCTGCGCGACGTAGCGCGTGAATTTGCCAAAGCCAAAGGTGCGATGATTTTGTGGGGCATGGGTGTGAGCCAGCACATCCACGGCACCGACAATGCGCGCTGCTTGATAGCGTTGGTCACCGTGACAGGCCAAATCGGCAAACCCGGCTCCGGCCTGCACCCGCTGCGTGGTCAAAACAATGTACAGGGCGCTAGTGACGCAGGTTTGATCCCGATGATGTTTCCCAACTACCAGCGGGTCACCGACAAAGGCGTGCATGCTTGGTTTGAAGATTTTTGGCAGACCAAGCTGGACGACCAGCCCGGCTACACCGTGGTCGAGATCATGCACAACGCGCTCGCGCCCGTCAGCGACCCGCACAAGGTGCGCGGCATGTACATCATGGGTGAAAACCCCGCCATGAGCGACCCCGACTTGAACCACGCCCGCCATGCCTTGGCGTCGTTAGATCATTTGGTGGTGCAAGACATTTTTATGACAGAAACCGCTTGGCTGGCTGATGTGGTGCTACCCGCAACCGCTTGGCCAGAGAAGACCGGCACCGTCAGCAACACCGACCGCATGGTGCAAATGGGCAAGCAAGCCATCACGCCGCCCGGCGATGCCAAGCCTGATTTGTGGATCATCCAACAAATTGCCAACCGCATGGGTTTACCGTGGGATTACCAGGGTGAACACTCCGGTGTGGCAGAAGTTTATGACGAGATGCGACTGGCCATGCACGCTGCCATTGCTGGTATTACCTGGGAGCGTTTGGAGCGTGAGTCTAGCGTGACTTATCCATGCCTGAGCGCTGAAGACCCTGGCCAAGCCACCGTGTTTATTGACACTTTCCCAACGGCAGATGGCCGTGTGCAACTTGTGCCTGCAGACATCATTCCTGCTGATGAACGGCCTGATGCGCAATTCCCATTTGTGCTCATCACCGGCCGCCAGCTGGAGCATTGGCACACCGGCAGCATGACGCGCCGCGCCACTGTGCTGGATGCGCTGGAACCGCTGGCAACAGCATCGTTGTGCGGTGCCGACATGGCTGAAATGAACTTGAACGCAGGCGACGTGATCACCGTGCGGTCGCGCCGTGGTGAAGTGGCGATTCATATTCGACGTGACGATGGCACGCCGCGCGGGGCCGTGTTTATCCCGTTTGCTTACTACGAAGCAGCGGCGAACATGATGACGAATGCGGCACTTGACCCTGTGGGCAAGATCCCAGAGTTCAAGTATTGCGCTGTTGCCATTACCAAAGGTGGCAAAGCGGCGCTCAAGATTGGTTATTAAATTATTAAATTATTAAATTATTAAATTATTAAATTAATGGGTTATTGGATAGTTGAAGTGTCATGAATTAAACAGAAATAACCAAGGGAAGACTTTGAGAGATATCATCACTGCTTATGTCTTCCCTACGCCCAGCCTTAGAAGTTTCCGTCATCATGCGCCGCGAGCCTATCGTCGGTGCCATGAGCCGTTGGCAATCGCATCGCTGGGTGTTAGAGCAAGTTGTTATGAGCGGCGAAGCTGTCCACGGCCATCAATCACAAGACATCTTCAGTGGAGTGAGGTCACATTTATTATCCAAAAATGATAGCATTGAACGCTGGATACACAACGGCTATTGCGCAGAATTGTTTGCAGATGATGCTGAAGGCTACTACCTCAATGTCACCACAGATGCACCGTGCTGGTTTGTTCTTTGGCGCATGGAAGAAGAAGCGGGCATCACCGACGAACCAATCGCAAAACCTGAAATGGTGAGTTTGAGCTACCACGATGCGGGGCGCTGGCTGGATGCGCAAGAAACGGTTGAGCAAGTGCCCTTGCCACCTGAAGTTGTGGCTTGGCTGCAAGCTTTTGTGGATGAACACCATGTCATTGAAACCAAAAAACGTAAGCGCCCCGAGAGCTTCAAACGCTTAGAGGACAGGTTTGGCAATCCTGCCTCAATCACAACAGAGAAGAAAATGGGTGGTAGCTTCCAAGGAGGTAATAACCATGGTTGATAGCAAAAACGAAGGATCAAAGGAAGGGTTTTTGGGACGTTGGTCGCAGCGCAAGCAAGATATTCGTGCTGGAAAGCCTTTGGCTGAACCTGAAATTACAACCAAACCTGTTGCTCCAGCCGACAAAGCTTCTGACACATCCTCTGTGCAAGCTTCCGAAACAACTGCTGTTGCGGAAAAATCTGAAACTCCTTTACCAACTATGGCTGATGTGCATGAATTGACCTCAGAATCCGATTTTTCGCCCTTCGTCGCCAAAAACGTGTCATCTGAAGTGCGTAATTCGGCGATGAAGAAGCTCTTTACCGACCCGCATTACAACGTGATGGATAGGTTGGACATTTACATTGACGATTATTCCAAGCCGGACCCGATTCCTGAGTCCATGCTGCGGCAAATGGTCAGCGCCAAGTTTTTGAATTTATTCAAAGCCGAGGAAGAGGCCGAAGCCGCTGCAGAAAAGGCGGCGCTCGAGGCAAAGGCGGGGAACGCCGACGTTTTAATAGGAGCATCAGTAAGGGATGATGCCAATACCGTAAGCATGCAATCTGTGGCACAGTCAAATACAGAAATTTTATCTACACAAACGACACCTCTTTCCGGAACGAACGATGACCACACTGATTTGCGATTGCAGCAAAACCATGCCGCTGGACCCCATAAGCTTGGGCGCGGCGCTGAATGAAAATTTAACCCTGCACACCACGCTGTGCCGTCGTGAGGCTGGCAGTTTTCAGCAGGCGATTCAATCCGGCGAAGATGTGGTCGTCGCCTGTACCCAAGAAAAGCGCTTGTTTACAGAGCTGGCCGAGCAAACGGTGGGTGCGAGTTCACCGATTCGCTTTGTCAACATTCGGGAAATGGGTGGCTGGAGCAAAGATGCAAAACTAGCCAGCCCAAAAATTGCGGCGCTTTTAGCTGTGGCGCAATTACCAGAGCCTGAGCCAGTTTCAACCGTGACCTACAAAAGCGCTGGGCGCGTGTTGATTATTGGCGAATTATCTGCGGCTGAGCGTGCGGCTGGCTTGCTGGGCGATGAATTAGACATCACTATATTCACCTTGGGCGCAAAGAAAACTGAACCGCTGCAAGAGCGACGCTACCCCGTGCTGGGTGGGAAAATCGAGTCGCTCACTGGCTGGTTGGGTGCTTTTGAATTCTCATGGCAGCGCAACAACCCCATTGACTTGGATGTATGCACACGTTGTAACGCCTGTGTTACCGCTTGTCCCGAAGATGCCATTGGCTTAGATTACCAAGTTGATATGACGCTTTGCACATCCCACCGCAGCTGCGTCAAAGCCTGCCAAGTGGCCGGAGCGATAGATTTCAGCCGCGAAGCTGAAAGCTCGTCCGATAAGTTTGACCTTATTTTGGACTTACGTGACGTAGCTAGCATCAACAGCGACACAGGCTTCACACAACACGCGCTACCGCAAGGTTATTTTCGATGGGATGGTGTTGATCCGACACCATTGATGACCTTGCGCGGCTTGATAGGTGAATTTGATAAACCCAAGTTTTTCAATTACAAGCAAAAGCTCTGTGCGCACAGCCGCAACGAAAAAACGGGTTGCAATGCCTGTATAGATGTGTGTTCGGCCAAAGCCATCAGCAGTGAAAAAGACCGACAGCAAATCAAAGTCAACCCAAACCTATGCGTGGGCTGCGGCTCTTGCACAACAGTGTGTCCAAGCGGTGCGCTGACGTTTGCATACCCACGGGCGAGCGAGCAAGGTGTGAAGCTCAAAACCATGCTCGGCACCTATGCCCGCAGTGGTGGCAAAAATGCTGCCGTTTTGCTCCATAGCCAAGAAGCGGGCTCAAAATTGCTCAACGCATTAGGTCGATCAGCACAGCTCAATAAAACGACGCAGGGCGTGCCCGCGCGTGTTTTACCTGTAGCTTTGTGGCATACATCGTCCGTTGGATTGGATGTGTGGTTGACAGCTATTGCCTATGGCGCATCGCAAGTTTGGGTATTGCTTACCGATGAAGAAGCGCCGCAATACCGCGCCGCTTTGGCAGAGCAGATGGCCGTCGCGCAGTCAATTTTGACGGGGCTGGGCTACACCGGCGAGCATTTCAAGCTGATTGAAGCCAAAGACGCTCATGGTTTGTTAACCGTAGATGCCGCTATGCAAGCCTCTGCAGCCCAAGTCGTTAGCCGCAATGCGGGTTTTGCGGTACAAGCTGACAAACGCGCTACCTTGGAGTTGGCGCTAGACCACTTGATTGAATTTGCACCAGCTAGTTTTGCAAAACCTGCTGTGATAGCGATGCCAGCCCAAGGATCGCCACTGGGAGCCATCGTCATCAACAAAGACGCTTGCACCATGTGCCTGAGTTGCGTGAACGCTTGCCCAGCCAGCGCGCTGCAAGACAATGCTGACTCACCTCAGCTCAAATTGGTTGAAAAGAACTGTGTTCAATGCGGATTGTGTAAAAAAACATGTCCTGAAAACGCAATTTCCTTGGTTCCGCAATTGAATTTATCGTCCTCACGCAAAGAACCCGTGGTGATCAACGAGATGAAACCGTATTCATGCATTCGATGCAGCAAACCCTTTGGCACGCTCAAAGCGATTGAAGCCATGGTCGGTAAGTTGTCAGGGCACAGCATGTTTCAGGGTGCTGCCGCTGAACGCCTCAAAATGTGCAGCGACTGTAGAGTGATTGACATGTATTCGACCACCAACGAATCAAAAATCACGGACATTTGAACATGGCAAAAAATTACGATTCCCAACTCGCTGCACAGCCCTCCAACACACTGGACGAAGAAACTGCCAGATCAGAGATATATGGACTTCTAGCCGGCGTATTATACACCTCACCAGCTATTGAATTAATAGCACAAATACGTGTAGCCGCAACAGATACACCGGCTGCTGGAGCATTTTTAGAGGAACCTTGGCGCAACTTCGTTGGCGTCACTCGGTCCATGACGGATCAGGCTATCAAAGACGAATATGAAGCACTTTTTGGTGGCGTCGGCAAGCCAGAGATTTACTTGTATGGTTCGCATTATTTGAGCGGGTTTTTGAACGAAAAACCCTTAGCTAGATTACGCACGGATTTGAACAGCCTAGGGCTAGAACGTTCTGAAGTGATGTCTGACACGGAAGACCACTTTGCGTATCTGTGCGAAGTGATGCGGTATTTGATTGCTGGCGATGATGTTGCTGTCGCCAACTTGACACGTCAACGCGAGTTTTTTTCAACACATATTCAACCTTGGGCAAACTTGATGTGTGATGACATTCAAAATAATACCAAAGCAAACTTTTATGCCTCACTAGCTGAGTTCATTCGAGCATTTATGGGCATAGAAGCGCAAGGTTTTGACATGCTCATATAAATGATCAAAGTCAAAAAGAGTCAAAATATTTTACAAAATCCGCGTTTTCCCTAGGCATTTATATTCCTATGTGGTTATTTTTTCAGCTATATTATTAGTAAGCATGCATTCGAATATTTCTTTGAATGATTGCTCGAAGACTTTGGAGTAAAACCATGCAAGACACCGCAAACAACGCCTCACGTCGAGGGTTCTTCTTAACCGCAAGCATTGCTGGCGCAGCCGTTGCTTCAGTCAGCTTGATTAAATCTCCTGCACCCGCAGCCGTTGCGGAAGTGCTCAAGCCAGCACCAGCTAATGGCGGCGGCTATGTACTGAGTGAGCATGTCAAGCAGTATTACAAAACGACTCTTGTCTAATAAATAAAGCAATTTCCCCGCCTGCCCTTTGTGATTCACCATTGAATCACTTAGTTTTTGGAGAGTTTCATGTTGTTGACTAAAAAATCAAATTCGAACGCAAATACTGAGCGATCACCTTTTGTGCACAGCCTGCGCAGGGGATTATCACAAGCCTTGCCGACCATGGACAGACGTGCATTTCTGCGTCGATCTGGACTAGGTGTTGGCGCGGGCATTGCGGCGACGCAGCTCACATTGGTGAAAAAGGCACAAGCCGCAGAAGGTGCTTCAATCATCGGCGCAGGCAAAATTGAAATCAAACGTACGGTTTGCTCGCATTGCTCAGTAGGCTGTGCGGTGGACGCAATCGTTGAAAACGGTGTTTGGGTTCGTCAAGAACCTGTGTTCGACTCTCCCATTAATTTAGGTTCTTACTGCGCCAAGGGCGCGGCATTGCGTGAACACGGACATGGAGAGTTTCGCTTGCGCTACCCCATGAAAATGGTAAACGGCAAGTATGAGCGTATCAGCTGGGACACGGCTTTGACCGAAATCAGCGCCAAAATGCTTGAGCTAAAAAAAGCCAGTGGACCGGATAGCGTCTATTTTGTGGGTTCTTCGAAGCATAGTAACGAACAAGCGTATTTGTTGCGAAAGTTTGTAAGTTTCTGGGGCTCAAACAATTGTGACCACCAAGCGCGTATTTGCCATTCCACCACGGTTGCGGGCGTTGCCAATACTTGGGGTTATGGCGCGATGACCAACTCGTACAACGACATGCAAAACAGCAAATGTGCGATGTACATTGGCTCTAACGCTGCTGAAGCGCACCCAGTCAGCATGTTGCACATGCTGCATGCCAAAGAAACTGGTACCAAGATGATTGTGGTTGACCCGCGCTACACGCGTACTGCGGCTAAGTCTGACGAGTTTGTGCGCATCCGCTCTGGCTCAGACATTCCATTCATCTTTGGCGTGCTCTACCACGTCTTTAAAAACAATTGGGAAGACACCAAATACATCAATGACCGCGTGCATGGCATGGAAAATGTCAAAGCCGAAGTCTTGGCCAAATGGACACCCGATAAGGTTGAAGAAGCTTGTGGTGTGAAAGAAGCGCAGGTCTTGAAAGTTGCGACTATGCTGAGCGAAAACCGCCCAAGCACTGTCGTGTGGTGTATGGGTCAAACCCAGCACACGACTGGTAACGCCGTGGTTCGTGCCACCTGTATTTTGCAATTGGCTCTAGGTAACGTCGGCAAATCAGGCGGCGGCACCAACATTTTCCGGGGTCATGACAATGTGCAAGGCGCGACGGACGTTGGCCCCAACCCAGATTCATTGCCAGGCTACTACGGTATCGTAGAAGGCGCATGGAAACACTTCGCCAAAGTATGGGGTGTTGATTTTGAGTGGATTAAAAAGCAGTTTGCAACACCCGCAATGATGAGCAAACCGGGCTTGACAGTTTCGCGCTGGATTGACGGTGTGCTTGAGAAAAACGAACTGATCGATCAAGACTCAAACCTACGCGGCGTCTTCATGTGGGGCCACGCGCCAAACTCACAAACCCGTGGATTAGAGATGAAGCGCGCCATGGACAAGCTTGATTTGCTCGTTGTTGTCGATCCCTATCCATCAGCCACCGCCGCTATGGCTGCCATGCCAGGCAAAGCAGAAGATTTGAATGCCAATCGCGCTGTCTATTTGCTGCCCGCAGCTACACAGTTCGAAACCAGTGGCTCAGTCACCGCATCCAACCGCTCGATTCAATGGCGGGAAAAAGTGATTGAACCTTTATGGGAAAGCCGCAGCGATCACATGATCATGCAGCAGTTCGCAGACAAACTGGGTTTTGGCAAAGAATTGTCCAAAAACTACAAAATGCAAAAAGTGGCTGGTATGGATGAACCCGTGCCAGAAGACATTTTGCGTGAAATCAACAAAAGCGTTTGGACCATTGGCTACACGGGTCAAAGCCCAGAGCGTTTGAAAGCACATATGCGCAATATGCATGTGTTTGATGTCAAAACACTCAAAGCCAAAGGTAATGCCAAAGACAAAGAAACGGGTTACGACTTCACAGGTGATTACTTCGGTCTGCCTTGGCCTTGCTATGGCAATGCGTCGATCAAACACCCTGGCTCACCAAACTTGTATGACACGTCTAAGCACGTGATGGACGGCGGCGGCAACTTCCGCGCGAATTTTGGCGTCGAGCGCGAAGGCAAGAGTTTGTTGTCTGAAGATGGCTCACACTCGCTCGGTGCAGAAATCACAACAGGTTATCCTGAATTTGACCACGTGCTGATGAAAAAACTCGGTTGGTGGGATGATTTGACCGAAGCAGAAAAAGCCGGCGCTGAAGGTAAAAACTGGAAGACGGACTTGACTGGCGGTATTCAACGCGTGGTCATGCAAGTGCACGGTTGCCACCCGTTTGGCAATGCCAAAGCCCGCGCTGTGGTGTGGAACTTCCCAGATCCGATTCCGCAGCACCGCGAGCCTTTGTACGGTACCCGCCCTGACTTGATGGCGAAGTACCCGACACATGACGACAAGAAAGCATTCTGGCGCATGCCAACGCTGTACAAAACGATTCAGCAAAAGAACATCGCCGACAAAACACATGAGAAGTTCCCATTGATTCTGACTTCTGGTCGTTTAACCGAGTATGAAGGTGGCGGAGAAGAGACACGCTCGAATCCGTGGCTGGCTGAATTGCAACAAGAGGCTTTTGTGGAGATCAATCCCAAAACAGCCACTGAGCGCGGCATTCAAAACGGTGGACGTGTTTGGTTGAGCAGCCCAACGGGTGCGCGCTTGAATGTGCAGGCCATGGTGACTGAACGCGTTGATACTGGCACCGTGTGGATGCCATTCCACTTCTCTGGTCGCTGGCAAGGTGCTGACATGCTGGCTTACTACCCGAATGGTGCTGCACCGGTCATTCGAGGTGAGGCAGTCAATACTGCAACGACCTATGGTTACGACAGCGTGACCATGATGCAAGAAACCAAGACAACTGTCTGCAATATCGAAAAAGCTTAAGGAATTACAACCATGGCACGCATGAAATTTGTCTGTGATGCAGAGCGCTGCATCGAATGCAACGGCTGTGTAACGGCTTGCAAAAACGAAAACGAAGTTCCATGGGGTGTGAATCGCCGCCGTGTGGTCACTTTGAACGATGGCGTTCCGGGTGAAAAATCTATCTCTGTCGCGTGTATGATGCAGCGATGCGCCGTGTATGGCCGTATGTCCTGTCAATTGCTTTTATCGCACCGACGAAGGCGTGGTTTTACATGACAAAGATGTCTGCATTGGCTGTGGCTATTGCTCCTACGCTTGCCCGTTTGGTGCGCCACAGTTCCCATCGCAGGGCACATTTGGTGTTCGCGGCAAAATGGACAAGTGCACATTTTGCGCAGGTGGCCCAGAAGCCAACGGCAGCCAAGCTGAATTTGAAAAATATGGTCGTAACCGCTTGGCTGAAGGCAAATTGCCTGCTTGCGCTGAGCAATGCTCTACCAAAGCGCTCTTGGCCGGTGATGGGGACGTGATTGCAGACATCTTCCGCAACCGCGTGCTGAGACGCGGTAAAGGCGCTGAAGTCTGGGGCTGGGGCACGGCTTATGGTTCAAAACAAGCGGGTCAAGCATCGGCAGTAGGAGCAAAATGATGCGCAAATTAAGTATGATTTTGCTGGCTATGATGGCTTTAACTGCTTGTTCCGACAAAGAACAAACTGCTGCTACACCAAGTAAAGACGCCGCCCCTTACTCAGGAACAGGTGTTGCTTCATTTACAGTGCCTGGTTGGAAAGCTGGTGACAAGACAGCCTGGGAGCAGCAACTCAAAGCTCGCATGCAGAATAGTCAAAACGACTATTCAAAAATGAACTAAGTTCACCAGAAGGGACTATCCTATGCTGCGCTCATTCATCGCGACTTTTTGTATCGCACTCGGGCTTGCTGGTACGGCTGTTGCACAAACTTCAGCACCTGCAGCAGTGCAAGCTCCGGCTGTAGCAACAGCAACAATTGGCATCCAAAGTGCCAACATCATGGACATCAAGCCAGAGGCTAGTTTAGAGCCTGGCTATGCGCAACAAACCAATGGTGAGCGAGGCAAAGTCCAGCCCGGCAACAATGCGCCTATGTGGCGTCAAGTTGGCTCTGGTGTTGAGGGTTTCAGCAGCTTGCCCAAAAGCACAGCGCCAGAAGCCGGCGTTTTGATTCAGCCTTTCACGCAATACCCTGGTTCACGTTTAACCAACGCAGGTGAAGCTTGGCGTCAAGTGCGTAACAACTGGATCATCCCCTACGGTGGCTCTTTGGTGTTGATCGTTTTAGGCGCTTTGGGCTTGTATTACTGGCGCAAAGGCGCTGTTAAATTAGACGACAAGCCAACAGGTCGCAAAATTGAGCGTTTCACCCCGTTTGAACGCTCAGCACATTGGGCAAATGCCATTGCTTTTAGCATTTTGGCCATTTCAGGTTTGGTGATGGCTTTTGGACAGTACTTTCTGATGCCCATCATCGGCAAAACTTTGTTTGGCTACTTTGCTTACCTCTTAAAAAATGCGCACAATTTTGCTGGACCTGTTTTTGCGGTATCGCTCATTGTTGTCATGTTCACCTTCATACGTGACAACATGCCAGCCAAAGGCGATTTGAACTGGTTGCTCAAAGGTGGTGGTTTGTTCTCCAAAGAACACATCAAAGCAGCCCGCTTCAACGCCGGAGAAAAAGTGATGTTCTGGGGTGGTGTGTTTGTCTTGGGAATAACAGTCGTCGCTTCTGGACTGGTGATGGATAAACTTGTGCCTGGCTTGAGCTACGAGCGCAGCACCATGCAGATTGCGCACATGGTGCATGCTGTGGCTACCGTTTTGATGATGGTTATGTTCATTGGCCATATTTATTTGGGTACTATTGGTACGGAAGGCACTTACCAAGGCATGAAAACGGGCTACGTGGATGAAAACTGGGCAAAACACCACCATGAGCTGTGGTTGGATGATGTGAAGTCTGGCAAAATTCCACGTGACCGTACGGCAAGTGCCGCCGATGCTACCAACCATGCTAAACCTGCGCAAGTTTGAGGAATTGATGATGAAAAAACTAACCTTTTTGGCAATGGCTTCCGTCTTAATTGCTTTGACGACAACGGCTACTTTTGCCAAATTGCCAGCACCGTCTGACGAAGCCAAAGAAAAAGCAGCAGAAGCCGCCGCCAAAACGGCATGGTCTGGCAAAGTCGATGCGTTTTTGCTTTGCAAATCGCAAGACAAAACTGCTGCGTATTACTACAAAACGGCAACATCAACCAAACCAGCAGCAGCGACACCACCTTGCGCTGACCCTGGACCTTTTGTTTACCCGCTGCCTGTCGCTGCTGCTGCACCTGCCGTCGCCACACCTGCGCCGGCTGTAGCAGCTGCTGTGGCTCCGGCCAAAAAGCCCTGAACGCGCCCCTTCCCTACTTGACCCAGTCCCACGCGCCTTTGGTGCGTGAGGTGATAGCAGTTGACGAACACGGACAAAATCGCACCCTCTTCATTCCCGCAGAGCGGGCGCTGACGGTTTACGTCGATAAGCGCGAGCTCGTCACGCTGATGACTCTGGGCGCGCACCCCGAGTGGCTGGTATTAGGCTATTTGCGCAACCAGCGCTTGGTTGATTCCATTGCAGAAATTGAATCCATCACTGTCGATTGGGAAGTAGGTGCTGCCGCCGTCAAAACCCGCCACGGCATCACCGACATCGAAAAACGCACCGAAAAGCGCGTGGTCACCACCGGCTGTGGCCAAGGCAGTGTGTTTGGCGACTTGCTGGGCGCGTTTGACAGCGTGACCCTGCCCGCATCCACCGTCACCCAAGCGCAACTAGAAGCCATCACGAACGCCATTCGCCTGCAAGACAGCGTCTACAAGCAAGCTGGCTCTGTGCATGGCTGCGCACTATTTTCAGTCCTCCCAGAATCGCCAGAAATCGCAGATCAACTCATCTTCGTGGAAGACGTGGGCCGCCACAATGCCATCGACACCATTGCGGGCTGGATGTGGCTGCAGACAGAAGCCAGCGTACAAGGCGAGAACAAAGTGTTTTACACCACGGGCCGTTTAACCAGTGAAATGATCATGAAATCCGCCCAAATGGGCATCCCCGTTGTTGTTTCCCGCAGTGGCATGACCGAAATGGGCTTAGGCTTGGCCCAAAAACTCAAGCTATGCGCCATTGGCCGCGCCACGAACAAGCGCTTTCTGTGCTTTTCAGCGCCTGAGCGGGTGGTTTGGCAGACAGCGAAAGCGCCTGCTTAAACGGCTTTGAATGGCGGCTTTGACCGTGGTTTTAATAGAAAACAGCATTTTTACAAGTTAAATACGCGATTAGCCATTGTATTCATTGCCTAAGATGCTATTAAAAATATAGTAATTATGCAAAGTCGACTTATCCATAAAACAGCTTAAATTTATCCTATAAATTCGCCACCAGCCGGCGTATTTATTGTCTAGCGTGCTATCATTTTTATGATGATAATTGCATTCCTTGTCAACGACTTGTAGGGATGCCCAACACGTTGAATTTAGCTTGATTTATCCCTTAGCAACGCCATCTAACGGGCATGTTGCAAAAAATTCGACGCTACAGAGGTAAAGTACAGCCATGAACACCGCTTTTTACGTTTTGGGATGGCGCTCGCTTTGGCGGGATTTACGGGCTGGAGAGCTGCGGTTGCTGATCGTGGCGGTATCGCTGGCTGTGGCGGCGCTGACGGCGGTGGGATTTTTTGCGGACCGACTCAACGGTGGGCTGCAGCGAGATGCACGGCAGCTGCTGGGGGGTGATGCGGTGATTTCTAGCGACAACCCGACGCCGCAGATATTTGTTGATAAAGCCAAGGCGTTGGGTCTGCAAACGGCTACGAGCCTGGGCTTTCCGACGATGGCTAGAACCGCATCGAACAGCCAAGCTGCGAATTCAAGCGACCCGATGACCAAATTGGTGGCGCTCAAAGCGGTGAGCGAGGCTTACCCGCTGCGGGGCAGCCTGCAAATCACAGCTAAACAGGGCGCTGAACCGGCTAAAACGCGCGCAGTGCCTGCCGTGGGCGAAGCTTGGGTGGATGCTGCTCTGTTGGATGGATTGGGTCTGCTGGTGGGCGACAAGCTGCTGCTGGGCGACGCTGAGCTGCGGATTGGCCAAATCATCACGACTGAGCCTGACCGAGGTGCGGGTTTTGCCAATTTCGCGCCGCGCGTGATGGTGAACATGGCGGGGATGGCGGCGACGGGGTTGATTCAGCCGGCCAGCCGCGTGACGTATCGGTTTGCCGTCGCTGGAACGAGTTCGGGCGGGCCTGCGGCGGATGAGGCTGTGAAGGCGTTTGCAGACTTCGCCAAAGCGCAAACCAGTGCGGGTACGCCCGGTGTGCGGCTAGAGTCGTTTGAAGGTGGGCGACCTGAAATGAAGCAAACGCTGGAGCGGGCTGAGAAGTTTTTGAGCTTGATCGCCCTCTTAGCCGCCCTGCTGAGCGCCGTAGCCGTGGCGCTGGCCGCGCGGAGCTTTGCCGCCAAGCATCTGGACAACTGCGCCATGCTGCGCGTGCTGGGGCAGAGCCAGCGCAATATTGGACTGAGTTACACTTTTGAATTTGCGCTGGTTGGCCTGTTTGCGAGTGGGCTGGGCATTTTGATCGGTTATGCGGTGCATTACGTCTTTGTGCTGCTGCTGGCGGGTTTGATTGAGTCGAGCTTGCCTGCTGCATCGTTGTGGCCCGTCGCGTTTGGTTTAGGCATGGGCATGACGCTGCTGCTGGCGTTTGGCCTGCCGCCTGTGCTGCAGCTGGCACAAGTGCCGCCGCTACGGGTGATTCGCCGCGATGTGGGCAGCCTAAAACCCGCGTCGCTGGCGGTGCTGGGCTTGGGCTTGGCGGGGTTTGTGACGCTGCTGCTGGCAACCAGCAGTGATTTGAGGTTGGGTTTGATCACCGTTGGCGGCTTTGCGGCGGCTGTGGTGCTGTTTGCTGGCATCAGCTATTTAGCAATCAAACTGCTGCGCATAAGTGTGAACGACGCCACCGCGCCGCGCTGGCTGGTGCTGGCAACGCGGCAACTCACGGCGCGGCCAGCGTTTGCAGTGGTGCAAATCAGCGCTCTATCGCTCGGGCTGCTGGCGTTGATTTTATTGGTATTGCTGCGAACAGATTTGATTGACAGCTGGCGAAAAGCGACCCCGCCTGACGCGCCGAATCGCTTTGTCATCAACGTGATGCCAGAGCAAAGCGAGAGTTTTCAGCAAACGCTGAAGCAAGCTGGCATCAAAAACTACGATTGGTTTCCGATGATTCGTGGGCGTTTGGTGGCTATCAACAAGACGGAAGTCAAACTAGACAATTTTGCGGATGAACGTGCCAAGCGTATGCTGGACAGAGAATTCAATTTATCCAACAGCGCGGCGCTACCAGCACACAACATCGTCACAGCAGGCGGGTGGACACCTGATGAAACTGGCGGGGTGAGTGTGGAAGAAAGCGTGGCTAAAACATTGCACTTGGCGTTAGGTGACGCGCTTCGCTTCGATGTAGGTGGCATGATGGTTGACAGCAAAGTCAGCAGCATTCGCAAAGTTGACTGGGGCTCCATGCGGGCCAACTTTTATGTGATGTTCCCCGTGGCGCAGTTGACGGGTGTGCCTGTGACCTACATGGGAGCGTTTCGAGCGCCTACAACAGATGGCAAGAGTAGTGCAGCGTTTGATAATGCATTGGTTAAGAATTACCCCAACATCACCAATGTAGATATGAGCGCAACGGTATCGCAAATCCAAAAAGTGCTGGATCAAGTGATTCGTGCCGTTGAGTTTTTGTTTGCTTTCACCTTGGCGGCGGGCGTGGTTGTGTTGCTGACTGCTATCACAGCAACCAAAGACGAACGCGCCAAAGAATTTGCGGTGATGCGCGCCCTCGGTGCAGGCAGTAAACTGTTGCGGCAAGTGCAAGGGGCTGAACTGGCAGGTGTTGGCTTGCTAGCGGGCTTCTTAGCAAGCATCATTGCGGTGGCAATTGGCTGGGCAATGGCACGTTATGTGTTTGAATTCAGCTGGAGTATCACACTATGGGTACCACTAGCCGGTGCTTTGGCGGGGTCAGTGTTGTCACTGATTGCAGGAACCTATGTGCTACGGTCGGTATTGCATAAACCAGTGATTGAAACACTAAGACAACAATAACAACGAGCATAAAAAAACCCTCAGAACCTAAATTCTGAGGGTTTTATATTGGTTGCGCGAGCAGGATTTGAACCTGCGACCTTTGGGTTATGAGCCCAACGAGCTACCAGGCTGCTCCATCGCGCGTTAAGACCTCTATTATAACTTACTTATCTAACTCATTGAGTCTATTACGGCAAGTTATATATATTTATTTAGAAATTATGCTTTAACTTCAGCAGCTGGTGCAGTTGTGTCTGGACGGTCGACCAACTCAACCAAAGCCATAGGTGCATTGTCGCCCACGCGGAAACCCATTTTCAAGATACGTGTGTAGCCGCCTGGACGTGCAGCAAAGCGTGGGCCCAGATCAGCAAACAATTTCACGACAGAATTGCGGTCACGCAAACGGTCAAAAGCCATACGCTTGTTCGCCAAACTTGGGTTTTTAGCCAATGTGATCATAGGCTCAACAACGCGGCGAAGCTCTTTTGCTTTTGGCAAAGTAGTTTTGATGACTTCGTGCTCAATGAGCGAGTTCATCATATTGCGAAGCATCGCTAAGCGGTGTTCGCTGGTTCTGTTTAGTTTACGTAGTCCGTGTCCGTGACGCATGATATTTTCCTTTTATTAGTAGATAGCCGTATCAGGTACTATCCGATTTAAAACTGAAAGTTTGATTGCATCAATCTTTCAGTTTGGTTTTTTTAATATTTAACCTTGTTTATCCAAGCCTGCTGGTGGCCAGCTCTCGAGCTTCATACCCAATGTCAAACCGCGAGAAGCCAAAACTTCTTTGATTTCATTGAGTGATTTGCGACCCAAGTTTGGCGTTTTGAGCAACTCGTTTTCAGAGCGCTGGATCAAATCACCAATGTAGTAAATGTTTTCAGCTTTGAGGCAGTTGGCTGAGCGAACGGTAAGTTCCAACTCATCGACCGGACGCAACAACAATGGATCAAACTGCTGCGCATTGCGTGCAGAGCTTGGTGCATCGAAAGCAGCCAATTCGCTACCTTCCAATTGTGCAAACACAGCCAGTTGTTCAACCAAAATTTTGGCAGAAGAACGCACCGCATCTTCAGCATTGATAGCGCCATTGGTTTCGATTTCAATAACTAATTTATCCAAATCAGTACGTTGTTCAACACGTGCATTTTCAACAGCATAGCTCACGCGTGATACTGGAGAAAATGAGGCGTCTAGAACGATACGACCGATGGATTTGTTTGGCTCATCGCCGAACCTACGCATCGTTCCTGGCACATAGCCACGACCTTTTTCAACCTTGATTTGCATGTCCAACTTGCCACCTTGTGACAAATGAGCAATGATATGATCAGGATTGACGATTTCGACGTCGTGAGGTGTTTGAATATCAGCGGCTGTGACTGGGCCTTCACCGTCTTTACGCAAACTCAAAGTGACTTCATCGCGATTATGCAATTTAAAAACCACACCTTTGAGGTTCAACAAAATGTTAACGACATCTTCTTGAACGCCATCAATCGATGAGTACTCGTGCAACACACCAGCAATCGTCACTTCAGTCGCTGCATAGCCGACCATAGAAGACAACAAAACGCGGCGCAAGGCATTACCTAGCGTGTGGCCATAGCCACGCTCAAAAGGCTCTAAAGTCACCTTAGCGCGGTTAGCGCTGAGTTGCTCTACGTGAATAGCTTTTGGTTTTAATAGATTTGCTTGCATATTAATTTCCTCTCAATACCCCCGACTCGTTACATCGGTAAGGCTGGTGAAGCGCTCAAACCTGCAATGCGAAGCAAGTTCGAGAACCAATTAAAATGATTTTTAGCGAGAATACAACTCAACGATGAGTGATTCGTTGATGTCAGCACCGAATTCATCGCGATCAGGAGACTTCTTGAAAGTACCTGTTGCTTTTTCGATGTTAACTTCCACCCATGCTGGCATGCCGACTTGTTGGGCTAATTGCAAGGCTTCAGCAATACGTGTTTGCGCTTTGGATTTGTCACGTACAGCAACCACATCACCAGCCTTAACCATGTAAGACGGAATGTTGACGGATTGGCCGTTCACGGTCATGGCTTTGTGTGACACCAACTGGCGCGCTTCAGCACGTGTTGAGCCAAAACCCATACGATACACAACGTTGTCCAAACGTGATTCGAGCAACGACAGCAAGTTTGCACCTGTGTTGCCTTTGCGACGATCTGCTTCTGCAAAATAACGGCGGAACTGGCGCTCCAAGATGCCGTACATGCGTTTCACTTTTTGTTTTTCGCGCAATTGCAAACCGAAGTCAGAAGTACGAGCACCTGAGGTACGACCGTGTTGACCTGGTTTTGAATCGAATTTTGCTTTATCGCTGATAGAACGACGTGCGCTCTTCAGGAATAAATCGGTGCCTTCACGGCGAGAGAGCTTGGCCTTAGGACCTAAATAACGTGCCACTTGAGTTTCCTTTTATTTCATCTACCGCAAACTGGTTGCGGGAGCTATTGACAAGCTGTCAGTAGCGGTGGGCTTTGATTGATTGCCGAATAAACCTAAAAACTTTGGCAAGTCTAAAACTTGCCAAGTTAAAAAATTAGATACGACGACGTTTTTGTGGCCTGCAACCGTTGTGAGGTACAGGCGTTACATCAGCAATGGAGTTGATACGAATACCCAATGCACCGAGTGCGCGAACCGAAGATTCGCGACCTGGACCTGGACCTTTGATTTCAACATCGACGTTTTTGATGCCTTGCTCCATGGCTGCACGACCAGCAACTTCAGACGCGACTTGAGCTGCGTATGGCGTCGACTTACGTGAACCCTTGAAACCTTGACCACCTGATGATGCCCAAGCCAATGAATTGCCTTGACGATCAGTGATGGTAATGATGGTGTTGTTAAACGATGCATGCACATGTGCAATGCCATCCGCAACGTTCTTGCGGACTTTTTTACGTACGCGCTGAGCCGCGCTATTGGATGGTGCTTTTGCCATAATAGTGTTCTATCTGATTATTTTTTCAACGATGCCGCCGCTTTGCGCGGACCTTTTCGCGTACGCGCATTGGTACGTGTTCTTTGACCACGCATTGGCAAACCGCGGCGATGACGGAAACCACGGTAGCAGCCAATATCCATCAAACGCTTGATGTTCATGGTTGTCTCGCGGCGCAAATCACCTTCAATGGTAAAAACGGCGATTTGATCGCGAATCTTTTCCAAATCACCGTCAGTGAGATCCTTGATTTTTTTGGAATAAGCAATATCACATGCTTCGCAAATTTTGCGAGCGCGTGTGCGACCAATACCAAAAATTGCGGTCAATCCGATTTCAGCATGTTGATGCTGTGGAATATTAATACCTGCTATACGTGCCATATGCGTCCTCTAAAACTTTCTAAATTAACCTTGGCGCTGCTTGTGACGTGGATCTGTACAGATAACACGCACTACACCCTTACGACGGATGATTTTGCAGTTGCGGCAAATTTTCTTGACCGAAGCCGAAACTTTCATTTCATTCTCCCAAATATCTATAAAAAACCAAAGTACTAAATAAAACTAAATAATTTAATTTATTTAGCACGAAACACAATCCTCGCCCGCGTTAAATCGTAGGGAGTTAACTCAACCGTTACTTTATCGCCCGGCAGAATACGAATGTAGTGCATCCGCATTTTTCCAGAAATATGACCTAGTACGATATGTCCATTTTCCAATTTAACCCGGAAAGTCGCGTTGGGTAGGTTTTCAACAACCTCACCCGCCATTTGAATAACATCATCTTTAGACATAATTTACTCAAGCACCTAAAGATGACTTGAAATTTGCCTTTTTGAGGAGCGAATCGTACTGTTGGGACATCATGTAGTTTTGCACTTGCGCCATGAAATCCATGGTCACAATGACAATAATTAAAAGCGATGTACCACCAAAGTAGAAGGGCACATTATATTTCAAAATTAAGAACTCTGGCAGCAAACAAACAAAAGTAATGTAAATAGCACCAGCAAAAGTCAAACGAAGCAAAATCTTATCGATGTATTTAGCCGTTTGATCACCAGGGCGAATACCCGGCACAAATGCGCCACTCTTTTTCAAGTTGTCGGCAGTTTCGCGGCTGTTAAATACCAAAGCCGTATAGAAGAAGCAGAAAAACACAATTGCTGCAGCATAGAACATCACATAAATAGGCTGACCAGGTGTCAGCATACCGGCAATGTCCTTGAGCCAACGCATCGATTCACCCGTGCTCAACCAACTGACCAAAGTCGCCGGTAACAAAATAATAGATGATGCAAAGATGGGAGGAATCACACCAGCCATGTTCAATTTCAGTGGCAAATGCGATGATTGACCGCCATACACTTTATTACCCACTTGACGACGTGCATAGTTAACCAAAATCTTACGCTGGCCACGTTCTACGAACACAACAAAGTAAGTCACACCAATGACGACTGCCACAATAATAATAGCAACCAAGATATTCATAGCACCAGTACGAACCAACTCAAGCAAGCCACCAACAGCATTTGGCAAGCCAGCTGCAATACCGGCAAAAATCAAGATAGAAATACCATTGCCCAAACCACGCTCGGTAATTTGTTCACCCAACCACATCAAAAACATAGTACCGGCTGTCAAACTGATGACTGCGGTAGCCCTAAAACCGAAACCTGGTTCGATCACCATACCAGGAGAGCTCTCCAAAGCCAAGGCAATGCTGATGGTTTGGAACAAAGCCAACCCCAGGGTGCCATAGCGGGTGTATTGCGTGATTTTGCGACGACCAGATTCACCCTCTTTTTTCATTTGCTCAAATGCTGGAACAACATATGCCAGCAACTGCATGATGATGGATGCCGAAATGTACGGCATGATCCCGAGTGCAAAAATAGTAAAGCGCGACAAAGCGCCGCCAGAGAACATATTGATCAAATTCAATATGCCACCCTCTTGACCTTTGAAAAACTGTTGCAACTGTGCCGGATCGATACCTGGAACAGGTATGTGCGCACCGATACGATAAACCACCAAGGCTAGCAACAAAAACATAAGTCGACGACGTAGATCGCCGAACTTACCGTTTTTTGCCAATTGATTGGAGCCAGTTGCCACGCTTATGCCTTAAAAGTCTAGATGTTTATGACAACGCAATTAAGCGATGCTGCCACCAGCGGCTTCAATAGCTGCTTTTGCGCCAACAGTTGCACCAATGCCAGTCAGTTTGACGGCACGTGTGATAGCGCCAGACTTGATGACTTTGACAACTTTGGCCAACTCGCCGATCAATCCAGCTTGCTTCAATGACAAGATGTCAACTTCAGGTGCGCCTAGCAACTCGAGTGCAGACAAAGTGACTTCCGCATTGAACTTCAGCAAATGTGATTTAAAGCCACGCTTTGGCAAACGACGCTGCATAGGCATTTGACCGCCTTCAAAGCCAACTTTATGGTAGCCACCCGTGCGCGATTTTTGGCCTTTATGACCACGGCCAGCGGTTTTACCGATGCCAGAGCCAATGCCACGACCGACGCGACGTTTGTAATGTTTTGCGCCATCAGCAGGCTTGATGTTATTTAATTCCATCACTGGCCTCTTATAGTACTTTGATCAGGTAGCTGATCTTGTTAATCATGCCGCGAACTGCGGGAGAATCCACCAACTCGCTGGTGCTGTTAACTTTACGCAAACCCAAACCACGCACAGTCGCGCGGTGAGATTCTTTGCATCCAATAGGACTACGTACCAATTGGAGTTTGACTGTTTGTTGTGTCGTCATGTTGTTACTCTCAATTTAAGCAAAAATGTCTTCAATGCTTTTGCCACGCTTGGCAGCCACATCAGAAGGTGTCGTTACTTTTTTCAGGGCGTCCAAAGTGGCGCGCACCATGTTGTAAGGATTGCTGGAACCATGGCTTTTTGCCACGATGTCAGTGATACCCACCACTTCAAAAACTGCGCGCATTGGGCCACCAGCAATAATGCCAGTACCTTTAGGTGCAGGAGCGACCATCACGCTTGCAGCGCCATGGTGACCCATCACTTTGTGGTGGATGGTGCCATTTTTCAATGACACTTTGACCAATTGGCGGCGTGACTCTTCCATTGCTTTTTGCACAGCTGCAGGCACTTCTTTTGATTTGCCTTTGCCCATACCTACGCGACCATCACCGTCACCAACAACGGTCAAAGCTGCGAAACCTAAAATCCGACCACCCTTAACCACTTTGGTTACGCGGTTGATCGCGATCATTTTTTCGCGCATACCGTCTTCAGGACCGTCTGCTTTACCTTGCATTTTTGCTTGAACTTTAGCCATTATAATTTTCCAATCCGCTTAATATTGCAATTTAGAACTGCAAGCCAGCTGCACGTGCAGCTTCAGCGAGTGCTTTAACACGACCGTGGTAAGCAAAGCCTGCGCGATCAAACGCAACTTTTTCAATGCCAGCAGCTTTTGCTTTTTCAGCAATCAAGGTGCCAACAGCTTGCGCTGCTGCAACATTGCTGCCTTTGCCTGATTCGCCCAATTTAGCGCGAACATCAGCAGCAGCTGTTGAAACCGAAGCCAACACTTTGGTGCCGTCACCAGAAATGACGCTGGCGTATATGTGCAAATTTGTACGATTGACAGTCAAACGCGCAACACCTTGAATGGCGATACGAATTCGAGTCTGACGTGAACGACGTAGTCGCTGCTGTTTTTTGGTCAACATGATGCAGTTCCTTATTTCTTCTTAGTCTCTTTGATCGTGATCTTCTCGTCCGAATAACGGATACCTTTGCCTTTGTAAGGCTCTGGTGGACGAATAGCACGAATCTCGGCTGCAATTTGGCCAACACGTTGGCGATCTGCACCTTTGATGATGATTTCTGTTGGCAAAGGTGTTGCCACCGTGATGCCGGCTGGCATGTCTTTGTTGACAGGATGAGAATAACCAACTGCCAGATTGAGCTTGTTACCAGACGCTGCCGCCTTGTAACCCACACCAATCAAGGTTAGTTTTTTCTCAAAACCCTTGGTCACACCGACAACCATGTTGTTAACCAGTTGACGCATCGTGCCAGTCATGGCATTTGCTTCGCGCGACTCATTTGCCGGAGCAAAAGTGAGCGCACCCGCGTTGTTGACGACGCTCACCAATGCATTTTGCGCGAGTGACAATGTGCCGCCCGAACCTTTGACATTGATGGTAGCGCTATTAATCGCCACGTCCACACCCGCTGGGATGGACACTGGCATTTTTCCAATTCGTGACATTTGTTATTTCTCCTGTGTGCCGTGCTAAATTAAGCGACGTAGCACAACACTTCACCACCGACACCGGTAGCGCGCGCTTTGCGATCAGTCATGACACCTTGCGGCGTAGTCACAATGGCAACACCCATGCCATTTTGGACTTGAGGAATGTCATCACGGCCTTTGTAGACACGCAGACCTGGGCGACTGACGCGCTCGATGCGCTCAATCACAGGACGACCTGCATAGTATTTCAAAGTGATTTGAAGTTCAGCTTTGCCGCCTTCAGTTTTCACTTCAAAACTATCGATATAGCCTTCGTCTTTTAAGACTTGGGCAATAGCCACTTTTACTTTAGAAGAGGGCACCGCTACTGCGGGCTTCGCCACCATCTGCGCATTACGAATGCGAGTTAGCAAGTCGGCGATTGGATCACTCATGCTCATGTTTAATCTCCTGACTTACCAGCTGGCTTTGGTGATACCGGGAATATTCCCAGCGAAAGCCATCTCACGGATCTTGGCGCGAGCCAAGCCGAACTGACGGAACGTACCACGTGGACGACCTGTGATCGCGCAACGGTTACGTTGACGAGTAGGGTTCGCATTGCGTGGGAGTTTTTGCAAAACCAAGCGAGCGGCAGCGCGCTGCTCTTCGGTTGCTTTTGCATCATTAGCGATTGCTTTATTGTCTGTGTGTACTTTTGCGTACTTTGCAACCAATTTGTCGCGCTTGAGTTCGCGCTGGATTAATGCTTGTTTAGCCACGTGTCACCTCAGTTTTTGAACGGGAAACGGAATGCTGTGAGCAGTGCTTTGCACTCTTCATCAGTTTTAGCCGTTGTGGTGATGCTGATATTGAGACCGCGCAAAGCATCCACTTTGTCGTATTCAATTTCAGGGAAAATGATTTGCTCTTTAACGCCGATGTTGTAGTTACCACGACCATCGAATGCACGACCAGAGATACCACGGAAGTCACGTACGCGAGGCAAAGCCACAGTTACGAAACGATCCAAGAATTCCCACATCTGCACGCCACGCAAAGTGACCATGCAGCCAATAGCCTGGCCTTCGCGAATCTTGAAACCAGCGATTGGCTTCTTCGCCACAGTCACCACAGGTTTTTGACCCGCAATTTTTGTGAGATCAGCAACCGCGTTGTCCATGACTTTCTTGTCAGAAACGGCTTCACTCACACCCATATTGAGTGTGATTTTTGTCAAACGTGGCACTTGCATGGCTGATGTGTAGCCAAACTTGGCCATCAACGCCGGTGCAACTGTGTCGCGGTATTGTTGTTGTAAACGTGCCATGCTTATGCCGCCTTGATTTCTTCGCCGCTAGATTTGAAAACGCGAACGCGCTTTCCATCTGCCGCTAATTTGACGCCTACGCGATCAGCCTTGCCGCTAGCAGCATTGAAGATAGCCACGTTAGACTGGTGAATAGGCATGGTCTTTTCAACGATGCCGCCAACAACACCCTTCATCGGGTTTGGCTTAGCATGCTTTTTAACCAAGTTGATGCCGTCAACAATGACGTGCGTCTCACTGTGGCGAACAGACACTTTGCCGCGCTTGCCTTTGTCACGCCCTGTGAGCACAACCACTTCGTCGCCTGTGCGAATTTTGTTCATGATGGATGCGTCCTTACAAAACTTCAGGAGCCAAAGACACGATCTTCATGAACTTCTCAGTGCGCAATTCACGCGTCACTGGTCCAAAGATGCGGGTGCCGATAGGCTCCAACTTGGCGTTGAGCAAAACTGCTGCATTGCCGTCAAACTTGACCAATGATCCGTCAGCGCGACGAATACCTTTGGCCGTACGCACCACTACCGCGCTGTAAATCTCGCCTTTTTTGACGCGACCGCGTGGAGCAGCTTCTTTAATACTCACCTTGATAACATCGCCTACGCTAGCGTAGCGACGCTTAGAACCACCGAGCACCTTAATGCACAGTACGGACTTCGCGCCAGTGTTATCGGCAACATCTAATCGTGTTTCTGTTTGGATCATTTCGTTTATTCCCAACTTTCCCAATTGCATCCACAATTGAATGCTATCGATCAGTCTTGGGCCTGTCGTCCACACTGCGAACCACTCGCAGCACTTCCGTTAGGCAGATACCCGATCACTACATCATCTGATGACTTTGTATTAACCGAGCCTTCGATTATGACATAGATTTAGCGCTCGTCCAACTTATTTATGACTTTTCATAGTTTGAGCCATCTAAATTTCTATGTTTTTCTTTGTTTTAGCAATGTCTCATGCTGAAATTGGCATTTCCCCACCTAGAACCGCCAGCAATTCAGGAATCAACTGCCGCAATTCGCCTGTCGCAATCGCTGTATCCGCATCAAAGCCATCTTCTTTTTCTTGAGAAGTTCCGTCAAACACACCTTCCAAGAACGCAATTTTCTTGATTTGCAGCGTATCCGTCAGCACAAACGAGACCCTGTCCATCCACGTCAATGCCAGTTTTGTTGGCACTTTTCCACTGGCAATGTGAGCGCTCACTTCTTCAATATCCAAGGGATGGCGAGAGTAGCGCACCACGGCTTTGCTTTCATCAGGCGATTTCAGTTCGCATTCGCGGTCAATCGTGAAGCCTGCGGGTGGCGCTTGCGTCGCCAGCCACTCTCCCATCGCCACGGCGCTTGAGGTTTGTGTGTTCAGCGGCAGCACAGAGAAACCATCCAAACATTTCACCAAGTACGTGATCACTTCGTCAGCTTTGGCCGTGCTTGAAGCGCCAATCGTCAACAGTTGTGCTTTGGCATCAATCCAGACCAACACGCTGGAGATCTTGGTAAACGCCAGTGGCATCAACGCCAGTTTGATGTCTTCTTTGATCTCCTTGGTCTCGCGTTTGCCCGGTTTGCGCCCAGTTGCAGCCTCAATTCTCGCCAATTCCTCCTTGGCTTTGCGGTTAATCACCGAGCTAGGCACGGCTTTCACCTCCACCAACAGCTTCAGCACGATTTGCCCGGCCACAGACTCCGCCAGCAGGCCATTCTCTTCACCTCTAGGCTCGGTCCAACCCACCGCCTTCTCTTGGCTTGCGCCGCACTCAACGTAACGCGCAGCCTCTAATCCCGCCTCAATCAGTTCTAAATTGGCCGTCCAAGCGGGTGCGATGCGGTATATGAGAGCGTTTTTGAACACGGGCTGCCTTTAAAATGAATGATCTGGGGGGAATTACGTCGGATTTGGCAACATTTATCGCGCGTTCAATTGCTATATTTATAATAGCTACTTAGGCAATAAATACGCCGGCTAGAGTCATATTTACCTCTATTTTAGACGATTTAGGCAGTTCAACCATAAAAGAGCACATAAAAAAAGAGCGACTCAGCGCTCTTTTTAACTTTCGCCGAACCTAATCGGCTGATTTTCCAGATTTATTTGCTGGCTGGTTTGCTCTTCACTGCCTTGACCGCTACTTTTTTAGCGACAACAGCTTTTTTAACCGCCGCTTTTGGTGCTGCAGCTGGCTTAGCCGCTGGTTTTGCACCTGATTTAGCTGGCGCTTTTTTCAACTGAGCACTGAGTTCGTCAACGCGCTTGGCTAAAGCTTGCACTTCTTTAGCGGTTGGCATGCCCATTTTGTTCAAGGCTTTGGCCACGCGCTCTTCAAAGATGTTTTCCAGCTTGTCCCACTGGCCCGTCGCTTTGGCCGTGATGTCTGTTGCCACACCAGTGGCTTTGGCGGTGATGCCGCTGGCCATGCTGGTCATTTTGTTGGTGGCTTCTGAGATTTTCTCTTCGGCAGCGGCCTGCGTTTTACGTTGCAAACCCATGCCGTCTTTCACCAAGGTTTCGAACACTTTGCCACCTTCAGCTTGTGCCTTGGAGAACGCACCCAAACCTGCCAGCCAGATTTGCTGTGCTGAGTCTTTAACGCTGCTGGCCAACTGTGCGCCTGTAGGGGTGTGAGCTTGCGTTTGAGCAGTTGTTTTTTGTAATTTCTTGACCATAGGGCCTCCAAAGTTAAAAGTAAATTGAAAAATACCAGGGACAAACGCTTTCCACGTTGTTCGTAGAGTTACTTTAACCTTAGAAAGACTAAGTGTTTAGGTGCTGGATTCTAGAAATCTAGAGTGATTGAACTAGCAAGTATCGATGCAACTGCGGGTTTACGCTGAATACAACGTTAGGCAAACTGGGCAAAAATGTTTGGTTGATATTGGGTTATGGATAGATCATATTTGGAGTTAACTATGCAATATTTTGTCACGGGTGCAACGGGTTTTATAGGAAAACGACTGGTTAAAAAACTGCTGGAACGCAAAGGCGCGGTCGTTCACTTTTTGATTCGCAAAGAAAGCGAAGGCAAAGTTGCTGGGCTTCGTGACTATTGGGGTGTAGACGCGAAACGCGCTATCCCTGTTTACGGCGATTTGACCAGCAAGAAACTGGGCGTTGCTGCGGATGCCGTGAAGGCACTCAAAGGCAAAATCGACCATTTTTACCACCTAGCAGCGGTGTATGACCTGAGCGCGGACGAAGCCAGCCAGATCGCCGTCAACATCGACGGCACCCGCAACACCATTGAGTTTGCCAAAGCCATCGACGTGGGGCATTTCCACCACGTCAGCAGCATTGCAGCAGCCGGTTTGTACGAAGGCGTGTTCCGTGAGGACATGTTTGACGAGGCCGAAAACTACGACCACCCCTACTTCAAAACAAAGCACGAGAGCGAAAAAATCGTCCGCAAGGAATACAAAAGCGCTTGGACGGTGTACCGCCCCGCTTTTGTGGTGGGCGACAGCACCACGGGCGAGATGGACAAGGTGGACGGCCCTTACTACTTCTTCAAGCTCATACAACGCATGCGCCAAATTTTGCCACCGTGGATGCCATCGGTCGGCATCGAGGGGGGGCGCTTGAACATTGTTCCGGTGGATTTCGTCGTCAACAGCATTAACCATGTGAGTCATGGCAAGGACATCAAAGGCAAAGCTTTCCACATTGTTGACCCTATGGGCTACCGCGTGGGCGATGTGCTCGATATTTTCAGCAAAGCCGCGCATGCGCCTAAGATGAACCTGTTCATCAACGCTGCATTGTTGGGGTTTATCCCCAAAAGCGTGAAGAAGGGCTTGATGGCTCTGGCACCTGTGCGCCGCGTGCGCAAAGCCATCATGAAAGATTTGGATTTGCCTGAAAGCATTTTTGAATTTATCAATTGGCCGACCCGCTACGACAGGCGCGACCTAGACGCCGCGCTCAAAGGCAGCGGCATTGAGTGCCCGAACCTGAAAGACTACGCTTGGGTGCTGTGGGATTATTGGGAGCGTCATCTTGACCCATCGCTGTTCATCGACCGCACGCTCAAAGGCACGGTTGGCGGCAAAGTGGTGCTGGTCACCGGCGGCTCATCAGGCATTGGCCTGTCTGCCGCTTGCCGATTTGCCGAAGCGGGCGCGACCACCATCATCTGCGCTCGCGGGGAAGAGCAATTGGCAGAAGCTAAGAAAACGATTCAAGAAGCAGCGGGTAAAGACGCCAAAGTCTTCACCTATTCCGTGGATATCGTCGATGAAGTGCAATGCGCTGAATTTGTACAAAAGCTGGAGACAAACCACGGCGGCGTGGATTTCTTGATCAACAACGCAGGCCGCTCCATCCGCCGCGCGATTGAGGCCAGTTACGACCGCTTCCACGACTTTGAGCGGACCATGGCGCTCAACTACTTCGGCGCACTGCGCATCACCA
>JANPIC010000195.1:0-2000 GCA_031424795.1 Polaromonas sp.
GCGAGGGGAAAAGCCACATCCAGCAGCTCAGCCACAACATCGCCGCCGCTGAGCGCAGCATAGACGCCATCGTTTACACCCTGTTTGGGTTGAATCAGGCGGAAATCGCGCTGGTGGAGCGGGCGGTGCAGAGGTAAGTCATGTGTTGATGCAAGGTTTTAAATCCCCCCTAGCCCCCCTTTTTCAAAGTGGGGAATAAGTCAGAAGATAAGTCAAAAGAAGTGACCTTGGCTCTAGTCTTCCCACTTTGAAAAAGGGGGATTGAGGGGGATTTAAGCTTAGGCATAAAAAATTCGAATTTAAAATCCATCCAATATGCTACAAAAAATCATTCCCCCCATCCTCGTAGCCGCTGCTTTTGTCATGGCTTACACCTATTACAAATGGTCGGGCGTGGCCATCGTCGCCTCCGGCTTGGTCACCTGGGCGTTGCTGCATTTCAGCCGCATGATGCAGGTGCTCAAACGCGCGGCAGACCGGCCGATTGGCTACGTTGGTAGCGCGGTGATGTTGAACGCCAAGCTGCAAAAGGGCAAAACCTTGATGCACGTCATTGCCATGACCAAGGCTTTGGGTGAGCTTTTGACCGAAAAAGACGCCCAGCCAGAGGTGTTCCGCTGGACGGATGGGACGACATCGCACGTGACTTGCACGTTTTTAAACGGCAAACTGCAAAGCTGGGTGCTGTTTAGACCTGAGATTTAGACCCGTAGAATAAGCGCTTGCGTCATTCCCGCGAAGGCGGGAATCCACGGTGGCGGGGCATGGATTCCCGCCTGCGCGGGAATGACGGCAGTTTGAAGGACAATCAAAGCTTAATACATAGACAACCGAGCTAATACAACCATGACAAACCCAGCAACTTCTAAACCAGTAACCACCGTCGAGCTGCTCGCGTCTGACTTGAACCACCAAGGCGGTGTGTTCTGCCCCAGCCCCCAGGCAGGCATGCCGGTTTGGAACAACCACCCCAAGGTTTTCTTGGACGTGGGTCGCACTGGCAGCGCCAAATGCGCGTATTGCGGCACGGTCTACGCTTTGAAGTCGGGTGAGCACTTCGCTGGTGGGCATTAACAGTTTAATCATCGCCCCCCAGTGGATTGGCGATGCGGTGATGACCGAGCCGCTGATGCGCCGCCTGCATGCGCGCGGCGAGCGGCTCACGGTGGGGGCTCTGCCTTGGGTCGCACCTGTGTACCGCGCCATGCCCAGTGTGGCTGAGGTGGTGGAATTTCCTTTTGCGCATGGCGGTTTGCAGTTTGCGGCGCGGCGGCGCATTGCTGAAGATTTCAGAAAACGCGGAACAACAGGTAAAGAGCCGTTTGACGCCGCTTATGTGTTGCCCAATTCGCTCAAAAGCGCACTGTTGCCGCTGTTTGCAGGTATTCCTAAGCGCATTGGTTACATGGGCGAAGCTCGGGTCGGATTTTTGACGCACAGGCTCAAAAACCCGACGAACAAACCGCCCATGGTGGCGTTTTACTCGGCTTTGAGTGGGGAAGAGCACCCGAAAACGGGCTACCAAGCGGATATTCCGCAACTCGCGTTGAATGACGTAAAAGTGCAAACAACCTTGACTGAGCTGGGTTTGCAGCGTGGCAATTACGTTGTTTTTTCGCCCGGGGCGGAGTTTGGCTCTGCCAAGCGCTGGCCGGCGCAGCATTTTGTGGATTTGGCGCTGAAATTAGACGTGCCTGTGGTTTTGCTAGGCTCTGGCAAAGAGTTTGAGTTGTGCGAAGCGATTGCAAACCCCGTCAACGCCAAACAACCCAATAAATGCTTGAATTTGGCAGGAAAAACGTCTTTAGCCGGCGCATTTGCTGCTATATCTGCTACAAAATATGTAGTAAGTAATGACTCTGGTTTGATGCATGTCGCCGCCGCGCTGGGGGTGCCACAAGTGGCTATTTTTGGCTCGTCCAGCCCGCTGCACACGCCGCCATTGAGTGCCGCAGCCAGAGTGCTGTGGCTAAAAAATGACCCTAATTATCAACCTGCAC
>JANPIC010000196.1:0-3748 GCA_031424795.1 Polaromonas sp.
GCATAGAAGAGTCAGATATTTCAGTGCAATCGCGCTTAGGGCGGGGTAGTGTGTTTAAATTCAGTGTTCCTATGTCGCGTTACGATACGCTATAGATACACATTTCACCTGTAGCCGGCGTGTTTATTGCCTGAGGTGCTATTAAAATCATAAAGACAAGAATGACCACTCTTCAAAACAGAATCACCAGCAGCTTCGCTGCCCAGGGCTTGATGACCACTCTGGGCGCGCAGATCAGTCTGGTGCAAGATGGTGAAGTGCATATCACGCTGCCTTTCTCCAAACACCTCTCGCAACAGCATGGCTACGTGCACGCCGGCGCGATTACCAGCGTGGTAGACAGCGCTTGCGGCTACGCCGCCATGACCAAAGCGCCAGAAGGCTACAACGTCGTCACCGCAGAATTCAAAGTCAACTTCATGCGCCCAGCCATTGGCGAGCGGTTTTTAGCCGTCGGCAAAGTGCAAAGCGCGGGGAAGATGCTCACAGTCTGCACCGGCGAGGTGAGGGCGTTTGCAGGCGCGGGGGATGATTACAAGGTGATTGCGCTGATGCAGGCGACGATTGTGAATCTAGCGGGGTGATTTTTATCCTTTTATGCTCCTTTTAAACCCAATTTCCCCACCAAATCCTTAAAGTAATCGTTATCGCGCTTCATGTTGGCGCGGAAGGTCTCGGCAGGGGCGTAGGCCCAGCCCATGCTCAGGCGGTCTAAGCCTTCTTTCAGCGCTGGCTCGTCGGCGCATTTGCGGGCTACTTCGCCCAGCATGGCTAAAATTTCAGGCGGTGTGCCTTTAGGTGCAGCCAAGCCGCGCCATGTACCTAGGGAAATGTCTAAATTGCGCTCTTTGAAGGTGGGCACATTGTCAAATCCTTTCACGCGTTTGTCAGCCGCAACTGCCAAGGTGCGCAGTCTGCCACCTTGCACATGGGTGGCAACTTCACCTGGGCTGACAGCGATGGCATCAATATGTCCGCCCAAAAGCGACAGCACCGCAGGCGCAGCGCCGCCAAAGCCAACATGGTTGAATTTCACATTGGTTTTTTCTTCAATAGCGGCCGCTGCCAAGTGCCAGATCGAGCCCGGGCCAGAATTGCCCATGGACATGCCACCGCTTTTCTTTTTGGCATCGGCTAAAAATTCTTCAATGGTCTTCCAAGGCGCATCGGCCTTCACCGTGACGGCTGCAGGGTCGCCGTTGAGCTGCGCAATCGGGGTGAAATCGTCGTACGACAGCTTGGTCAAGCCCATGTGCGGCACGATGACGATTTCGGCAAACACCATCGCGATCTTGTAGCCATCTGGCTTGGCGTTGATCATCTCGCCGTGGCCAATCATGCCCGACGCGCCGGGGCGGTTAACCACCGTGATAGGCTGGGAAAAATGCTTACGCGCCACGTCGGAGAACACCCGCGCCAGCACATCCGTGCCACCACCAGCGCCAGCCGGCACGATCAACTCAACCGGACGATTCGGGTAAGCGCCTTGCGCCCACAAGCTAACGGGCAGGGCGGCTGCAGCGGCGGCGCTTAACACGTGGCGGCGAGTCAATGAAGGGGAGCTAGAACGCATGGTTGATCCTTGAGGTTAAGTAAAAAGAGTCATACAGAGAGTAGAACAAAGGGAATGAGGTATCAGTCATCATACGTCTTACCTCAATAATTCAGAGAGGGTTAACCCTAGGGCTGATGCATGCGTCTGAATAATCAAGCGTGGTCAAGCGCCTGCCAATACATGTGCATTAACCTCACAGCTTACAACGCCATATATATAGTGGGAGAATGCAAAAAAAATTGAGATAACAAAAATTCCAAGGACAAATTCATGTTGATTCAGCTCACCTATGCCAGCCGCCCATCACTTGCTTTCAAAAATGAAGATTTAGACAATATTCTTGCTGCCTCCAAGCGCAACAATACCCGCGTAGGTGTCACCGGAGCGCTTTGCTTTGCAAACGGCATCTTTTTGCAGCAGTTAGAGGGTGATCGCACAGAAGTCAACCGCCTGTATCACCGCATTTTGACCGACCCACGTCACCGTGACCCTGTCGTGCTCAATTTTGCAGAAATCAACAGCCGCCGCTTCACCACCTGGGCCATGGGCTCGCTGGCTCCGTTAGAAGCCAACCGCCACATTTACCTGAAATACTCCCGCTCCGCCAGCTTTGACCCCTACGGCATGAGCGCGGCTACCTTGCAAGATTTCTTCACCGAGCTGCTGGCCAATGGTGCGTGGATCAAGTAGAATCCGGCAGGTTTTTGAGCAGAGAAACGGTTCAATTTTTGGGGTCTAATTTTGAGAGTCTAATACGCCTGCAGCCAGCGTATTCATTGCCTAAATCGCTATTAAAATTATAGTAAAATTCATAGGGAAGAACATGCTCACTATTGCCCGTTTATTTTTTGCTGCACTCGCCCTGACGGCGATTGGCCAGCAGCTGGTGCTGCACATAGGCGCTTCCTTCAGCGTGGTCAACTTTTTCAGCTACTTCACCAACCTGTCAAACCTGTTGGCGGCATGCGTTTTGCTGATCAGCGTGTTCGGCCGCTCTGCCATGAACGCCGCGACACGCGACCTGCTCAGATACGCCTCGGTGGTGAACATGACCGTCGTTGGCCTCGTTTTTGCAGCGCTGCTGCGCAATGTTGACCTGGGTGGCTTGCTGCCTTGGGTCAACTTTGTGTTGCACTACATCATGCCCGTGGTCATCGTCCTCGACTGGCTGCTGCAGCCGCCAGCCACCACGCTGCAGGCCAAGCACCTTGGCATTGCTTTTGTGTTCCCCGCCTTGTACCTCGCCTACGTCGTGCTGCGCGGCGCCAGCATGGGCTGGTATCCCTACCCGTTCTTGAACCCCGCTAATGTCGGCGGCTATGGCGGGGTTGCCATGTACGCAGTGGGCATCACCGTTACATTTCTCGTTGCTGCTTGGGTGTTGCTCGCGGTCGGGAATCGGTTGTCGAAAGTTGATTAAGAGCGTGATTTTTACCGCGTTATCTGCGCAGTTAACAAGCTAGCAGCCACATTCTTGGGTAAATCACTTACCATGAATTTCTTTATCATTAACTGGTATAAAACATGGGAAAAAACAGATTAGAAGCTTTCAGTGACGGCGTGATCGCTATTTTGATCACCATCATGGTGCTAGAGTTAAAAGTGCCTCATGGCGATACGTTTGCGACGCTTGCGCCGCTGATACCTGTATTTTTAAGCTACGTTTTGAGCTTCATTTATGTAGGTATTTACTGGAATAACCACCACCATATGCTGCATGCAGCCACCAAAGTGACGGGGCCCATGCTTTGGGCAAATCTACATTTGCTTTTTTGGTTGTCGCTGATTCCTTTTGCGACCGGTTGGATGGGTGAAAATCATTTTGCCGCCATGCCAACGGCGCTCTACGGCGTTGTCTTGTTGATGTCAGCGATTGCTTATTGGCTGCTGCAGCAAACCATCATCGCTGCGCAAGGGCAGCAGTCAGTGCTCAAAAGCGCAGTTGGCAGCGACTGGAAAGGCAAGCTATCACCCATTATTTACATAGCGGCGATTGCATCGGCGCTTTGGCTGTCGCCTTGGGTATCCATGAGTTTGTACGTTTTTGCAGCGCTTATTTGGTTCATTCCCGACCGTCGTATTGAAAATGCATTAGCCAACAAGTAAATGTGCAGTTAAAGGCGGCACACCAATGTGGTTGAACAGCACTTTGAGTGCTATTTTTAGGCTCTAGCCGGCGTATTTATTGCCTTA
>JANPIC010000197.1:0-9935 GCA_031424795.1 Polaromonas sp.
TCATCCGCCACTTCCCAGCGCACGGTGACTGGCAGGCTGTCTAAGCTGCCTTCAACTAGCCGCGTCCACAGCACCACCGAGTCATGCGTAGGCGAGCCACTGGCCACGCCCAGCGTGAACGGGTTGTTTTGAAACTTGCGAAAGCTGTCGGTTTGACTCCACACACTGCGTGGCAACGACAACGTGGCTGCGCCTGCAGCGGCAAAGCCTGCCAACTGTAAAAATTGTCTTCGCTTTGATAAGGGGTTTAACAAAGCGTTATTGAAAATAGCCATGCCGACAGCATAGCCTTTATCGTTTGGCGGAATGCCGCTATGCTTACCTTTTTTTTAGGATATCCATTTTTGTTAACCACGAAGGAGATGAAACCATGGCTTTGAAACAAAGACTCACCGCACAAGACTTTGACCAAGAACTGCTGATTTTGTTTGACGCCTACGTGCACGGTGGTATCGACAGGCGTGGTTTTCTCGAAGGTGCAGCCAAGTTTGCGACAGCTGGCACCACAGCGGCAATGCTCTTAACGGCATTGAGTCCTAACTTTGCTGCCGCGCAAGTCGTCCCTAAAGACGACAAACGCATCGTTACCGAAACCGTTGAGGTTCAATCTCCCAATGGATCAGGCAGCATCAAAGGCCTGCTCGCCCGCCCTGCCAGCGCTGGTTCATCCAAACTCCCCGCCATTTTGGTCATCCATGAAAACCGGGGTCTGAACCCACACATTGAAGACATCGCCCGCCGCTTGGCAGTTGACGGCTACATGGCCTTCGCGCCCGACGCACTCACCCACCTGGGCGGCTACCCCGGTGATGAAGACAAAGCCCGAGAACTCTTCCCCAAACTCGACCAAAAGAAAATCATCGAGGACTTCATGGCCAGCGCCGCTTGGCTAACGTCTAGACCAGACGCGACTGGCAAATTAGGTGCAACAGGTTTCTGCTATGGCGGCGGCATTGTCCACACCCTCGCCACCCGCTTGCCCAACTTAAACGCGGGTGTACCTTTTTATGGCAACCACCCCGCTGCCGCTGATGCGGCCAAAGTCAAAGCGCCGTTGTTGATTCAGTTTGCAGGCATCGACGACCGCATCAACGCCGCCTGGCCCGCCTACGAAGCCCCCCTGAAAGCCGCCAATGTGCAGCACACGGCCTATGTTTACGCCGGCACACAGCACGGCTTCAACAACGACACCACACCCAGGTTTGACGCGGCTGCAGCGAAATTAGCTTGGGAGCGGACGATGGCGTTTTTTGATAAATATGTGAAAATTACCATCTAGGGTTTACACTTAATTTTTAATTCCAAACAAGTTGTAACATGATGCTTCATACATCTTTAGCGGAATATTTATGAAAAAAATGCCAACTTTGTCACTTTTTACAATTTTAGTTTTGAATGCAAACCAAGCATTGGCAGGTATCACACCAGCGCCGGGTCCTGAATTTGGTGAAGGTACGATGGGTTTGTTAGCTCTGGGCATTTCTGCCGTAGCTTATGTTGCTTACAAGTTTAAGAACAAAAAATAACATCGCCTCCACATCAAGGTAATTCGCAATTTTTCTTTTATACAATTTTTAAGGAGTTTTTGATGAAATTCATTGTCGCATTCGCTTTCTTCTCAGCTGCTACTGCTCAAGTGATGGCAGGACAACCCGCGCCAGGTCCAGAAATGGGTGAAGGCAGTATTGGTTTACTCGCATTGGGGATTTCTGCTGTTGCCTACGCTGTGTACAAGTTCAAAAACAAAAAATAAGCATTTTCCTTGCTAGTTTTGACGGGTAACAAAGCCATATGTCTGAGAACCCGTTGGTATTTTTGTATTGGATCGTGTTGCTTCTAGCGTTGTTTGAAGCGCGCGTGTCGCACAAGCATGGAACACCCGTCTACTCCAAATCGCGAGCTGAAATCTCTATCGGTATCAGTTTGGGGTATTTGTTTGTAGCGCTCACGCTGTACACGTATTTGTTGCAGCTCATCAAGATAGCACCAGAACATAAACTCGCGGTTTTACCGTCTGGTATTGGGTGGGGCATTCTGGCTTTTTTAGCCCTAGACTTGGCGGCCTACTTGACCCATTGGTTTTCACACAAAAATGCATTTTTTTGGTCAGACCATGCTGTGCATCATGCATCTGCCGACTTTAATCTTTTTACACATATTCAGCATGGTTGGACGAGTTTTGCATCGACCAGCCTGCTCATCAGTGTGTTTTTTGGGCTTTTTGGCAATATGGATGCCGTGCTGGTTGTTTATTTCTTTGTGACGTTTACGGTGCAAACCCTTGCACATACACAGTTAATACATAAACTCGGTTTTTTAGAATGGTTCATGGTCACACCTAGTCACCACCGCGTACATCACTGCCTACAACGTGAGGTGCATGACCATAATTACGGTATCGTTTTTATCTTTTGGGACAAACTCTTTGGTACTTTTATGCCCGAAGGTGACGAGCAAATCAGTGAATTTGGCCTCAAAGACAGTCCTGGGATTGATGCCCCGCTTTGGGAGCATGCGTTTTTTGGTTGGCAAGATTATTTCAAAAATTGGCACCTTACTAAAACACGTATTTTGTAACATCGTCAAATCGTGAACTTCGCTTTTACCACACAAAAACTCACTCGAAACGATTTACTGCTCTCGTGCGTGACAGTGGCCGCAGTAAACATGCTTTGGCCGTCGGTAGGTGTCTCATACTCAGTGAGAGACACTTTCAGTGCTGACTTCCTTCTGTCAAACTGGTTAATTTTGCTATCGCTTATTGTCGTTATGCATTTCATACGCCAATCAGATCATTTACCAACGGCGCCTCGTGATTGGAGACTTTTCGGTCTTGTTGTTTTGCTAGCCGCTTGGCCGATCAAACACACAAGTACGCTTGCGCTCTCGCTTATTTCTGCATCCATGTTTTACGCCATTTGGCGTTCAAAACATCGCGATAACTACATGCTTGCAGCTGCCAGCATTCTCTTTGCCTTGTCATTTTCAAGATTATGGTCCCCCTTACTGCTTAAAGTATTTGCAGCCTATTTTGAACAATTTGATGTTTTCTTACTTGGACAACTTTTAAACACACCAACCAATGGCAACACCATCAATTTCGTTTTTGAACCACACAATCGTGCTTTGATCGTAATGGGTTGCACTTCATTTGCCAATTTATCAGCAGTAGTCTTGCTGTGGTTGGTTGTCTTGCGATTGATCCGTATTACCCCAAGGTTCTCCATCGAACTTAAAACGGTGCTTTTACTGCTGATAACTGCGATTGTCATCAACACAGTTCGTATTGCATTGATGATCACGACCAAAAACATGTATGACATTGTTCATGGTTCATTGGGCACTTCCGTTACCGCTTTTTTATTGACTTTGAGCTCTATTGCTTTTGCTGTTTGGGGTGCAAAACGTGAGAATTAGCTGGACATTCAATGCCAAGTTAATCGCCCTACTTGCCATTACCCTTCCTTTAACTGTATCGACCAAATTCATCCCAACGGGAGATATGAGTTTTGATGAAGGGAAATTTCAACTTAAAACCCGTGCTTTTTTAAAATCTGAGCGAGTTGAATTAAGCACAGCATCGTCTCCGTTCATTTCGTACCAACGTATTGAATTTACCTACAAATCTTGCAACAGTGCTGTCGTTGTGCTTCCACCAAGTGACAACTGGGCAGCTTTACTTACCAAACGAACCCCAGTTGGTCATATAGTGAAATTTCGCTATAAAGATTACTTAGGCGATGAGCAGCCCAATTACAGAGCGACTTTTAACGAGTTTTATCAAATTTTGTTATACCCAATTTCAAACGAAAATAGACGCCAACCATTACTGGCTCTCATAGCCACGCCCAGTTGCATGGATACCCTACAAACCATCGCTTGGGAGAAGTACTGGACCGTCTAATTCTGATACGTGGACGAACTTCCTTCTATGCTTTCCATCCGCCCCTTTTTAGCCACCGACTGGTCAAGCGTTTGGCCCATCCTGCAGACCACCTTCTCAGCCGGTGACACCTACACTTTCTCCCCCCAAAGCACCGAAACAGAAATTCATAAAGCGTGGGTTGAGTTGACAGCAGCTACTTTTGTAGCTTGCAATGATGTGGGCGACATCGTGGGCACCTACTTCATCAAACCCAACCAACCCGGTTTGGGCGCGCATGTGTGCAACTGCGGTTATGTCGTCTCAAAAGCAGCCCAAGGCCAAGGCATTGCCGCGCAAATGTGTGAGCATTCGCAAAAACTGGCGGTTGAAATGGGTTTTCGGTCTATGCAGTTCAACTTCGTCGTGGCCACCAACACGGGCGCTGTTCGGCTGTGGCAAAAGCTTGGGTTTGAGATTGTTGGCACGCTGCCGGGTGTTTTTCAGCACCAAAGGCTGGGTTATGTAGACGCGTTTGTGATGTTCAAGAATTTGTCTTAAATTTAGTCTACCATTCATCATATCAACACTGTGACATTCAGGAGGTTGACGATGAAAGTTGCATTGCTAGGCGCAGGCCATATTGGCCAGACCATTGCCAGGCAGTTGACCGACTGTGGTGACTACACCGTGACCATTGCCGACCAATCGGCTCATGCACTAGACGGCCTACACAACTTGAATGCGCAGCGTGTACTGCTGCAGCTTGGGCAGGCTGACGGCATTGAATCGGTGCTGCGCGGTCACGATGCGGTGATCAATGCATTGCCCTACCCCATGGCTGTGCAAGTCGCCCAAGCGGCTAAGTCCACGGGTTGCCATTATTTTGACTTGACCGAAGATGTAGCCGCTACCAAAGCCATAGCCGCTCTGGCCGATGGTGCGCCGCAAGCATTTATGCCGCAATGCGGGTTGGCACCGGGTTTTATTGGCATTGTGGCGCACCATTTGGCGCAAGGCTTTGATACGCTGGATGAAATCAAAATGCGGGTGGGCGCACTGCCAGCTTTTCCTACGAACAGCCTTAAATACAACCTGACCTGGAGCGTGGACGGCTTGATCAACGAATATTGCCACCCCTGCGAGGCTATTCACCAACACCAAATGACGGCGATGCTGCCACTTGAGGGCCTGGAACATTTTTCATTGGACGGTGTGGAGTATGAAGCATTTAACACCTCGGGCGGTCTGGGTACTTTGTGTGAAACCCTGAAAGGCAAGGTCAGAGGGCTGGACTACAAGAGCGTGCGATACCCCGGCCACCGCGATTTAATGAAGTTTTTACTTGACGACTTGCAACTGTCCAGCCACCAGGGCAAGCTTAAAACCATTTTGCGTGATGCCGTGCCCACCACCATGCAAGATGTGGTGCTGGCGTTTGTGACGGTCAGCGGCCAGCGCCAGGGAGTGTATGTGCAAGACGTTTTCAGCCGCAAAATATTTGCCCAGCGATCTACGGCCACCACGCAGGCGCTCTCGGCCATCCAAATCACCACCACAGCTGGGATCTGCGCCGTGCTTGATCTTTTTCGCGAAGGCAAGCTGTTGCCACGCCAGGGCTTTATTCGCCAAGAGCAAGTGCCGCTGCCCGCGTTCTTAAGCAACCGATTTGGTAAAGCCTACGACCAAGCCAGCCGAATAGAGTCGATTTCTTAAAGGCCCAAGCCACGGGCTAGACCACGATAAAAGAGTACGCCATGACACTACAACACCGCATCCAGGATCTGTTTACGCAACTGCAGGTTCCGCTAGAAACATCGCTAGCCTCGTCGTCATCGCAGGCCAGTAGCCTGACAGTGCACTCACCCATTGACCAATCGGTCATTGCAAGACTGCCATGCACGCCTCTTACAGATATTGCGCCTTTGGTACAGCTGTCGCAAACGCGCTTTGCAGCTTGGCGTGATGTGCCAGCACCCCTGCGTGGGCAATTGGTGCGCACCCTGGGTGAACTGGTACGTGAACACAAATCCGCTTTGGCGGGGCTTGTTTCGATTGAAGTGGGAAAAATCCGCTCTGAGGGCTTGGGCGAAGTGCAAGAGGTGATTGATATTTGTGAGTTTGCGGTGGGTTTATCGCGTCAATTGCATGGCTTGGTCATCGCCAGCGAGCGTCCGGGGCATAAATTGCTGGAATCCTGGCACCCGCTGGGGCCGACGCTGGTCATCAGCGCGTTCAACTTTCCCATGGCTGTGTGGGCATGGAATGCGGCATTGGCGCTGGTGTGCGGCAACACTGTGCTTTGGAAGCCCAGCGATAAAACACCGTTGTGCGCCTTGGCGTTGCACGCCTTGTTAGAGCGTGCCATGCAACGCTGCGGCATGACGTCTGAAGGCTTGAGTCAGCTGGTGCTGGGTGGTGCCGACTTGGGGCAGGCGCTGGTGGCGCATCCGGGCATTCGCTGCGTTAGCGCCACGGGCAGCACGGGCATGGGGCGTGCCGTGGGCTTGGCATGTGCGCAGCAATTCAAGCGCAGTATTTTGGAACTGGGCGGCAACAACGCTGCCATCGTCTGTGCCAGCGCTGATCTGTCGGTAGCGCTGCCAGCCATTGTGTTTGCGGCAGCAGGCACCGCCGGTCAACGCTGTACGTCCACACGGCGGGTGCTGGTGCATCGCTCTATCTATACCGAAGTTGTCACACGCATTGAAGCGGCGTATGACAAATTGGTAGTTGGCCAGCCGCTTGACGACAGTACGCGCGTAGGCCCCTTGCTAGACGAGCGCAGCTATACTGCGATGCAAGATGCTTTGGTGCAAGCCCAGGCAGCAGGTGCCAAAGTATGGGGTGGCGACCGGGTGAACGTAGCGGGCCATGCTGCGGGCTTTTATGTACGTCCCGCTCTGGTAGAAATGCCCAGCCAAATCCCCCCCATGTTGCAAGAAACTTTCGCTCCTATTTTGTATGCCCTGCCTTTTGACACCTTGGACGTAGCGATTGCGCTGAACAATGCAGTAGCACACGGCTTGTCCAGCGCCATATTTACCAATGATCTACGCGAAGCTGAGCTGTTTTTAAGCGCCAGCGGCAGCGACTGCGGCATTGCGAATGTGAACACCGGCACCAGCGGCGCTGAAATAGGTGGTGCGTTTGGTGGTGAAAAAGACACTGGCGGTGGGCGCGAGAGCGGCTCAGACGCATGGAAAGCCTATATGCGCCGAGCGACCAACACCATCAATTACTCGCGCAGCTTAAGTTTGGCGCAGGGTGTGACGTTTTAGAGATTGGTTTTGACGCAGCGGCTTCAGCAAATCACCCAGTCCGTTGTGGTCAATCTCTTGCATCAGCGCGAGTAAGCGGCCAATATTGTTTTTGGGGAAGCCCTCGCGGGCGAACCAGTTCAGGTAATTGCCTGGCAGGTCGGCAATCATCACGCCTTTGTGTTTGCCAAATGGCATGGGCGTGGTGACTAGGCGTAGTAAGTCATCGCTGTGTTCCTCGTTTTCCATAGCAGCATCGTACAATAAAGACATTGTCTCAAGACTTGTTCTTACCTCAGTCACCCCCATATTTATTCTATGCTTGATCATTACGCCGCCCTAGGCCTTGCCAGCAGCGCCACGCTTGCCGACGTGAAAAAAGCGTATCGCCAAAAAGCCGCTTTTTACCACCCCGACCGCAACGATGCTGAGGACGCTGCCGAGCGGTTTCGCAGGGTTCAAGAGGCTTACGACGTGCTGGTTGATCCTGAAAAACGCCAAGCTTACGACGACAACAGACGCCGTAATTTGTTGGATGACCCGTTGGAAACAGCGCAAGGTATTTGGCATAATTACTTTAAAAACATAGTGTTATAGAGTTTATTTAAAGTTAATTATTAAGAAAATTACAAATGAATGATGAGAATATTATGAGCATTTCCGGCTATTTCAAACACCTACGCACCAGCTACCAAGCGGAGCTGGACGACCTGACTTCGGACTCTGAAGGCAAAGACGTCCTGAAAAAGCGCTTGGCTGAAAAGCGCAAAGAATTGGACTTTTTGAAGCAGATGATTGAGCTGAGTCCCGAGATGGTGGCCGTCATTTTTCACAACGCCTTCACCATCAAACTGCCCGCAGTGATGGACGATTTGCTGAGTTTTGAGTCCGATGAATTACCCGAATGGAGCACCTTGGCCGATGTGGTCACGCTGGCCGATTGGGCTAAAGAGCCGGCAAAAGTGATTTTGGCCGAACCGAAAGGCGAGTGGTTCATGACCGTTGCCGCCGCGTTGGAATACATGTTTCACAAGAAAACCCACCGCCCGCCTTTGCATGAGAACGACGAAGAAGACGATGACAACGAAGACCATGACGGTGGCGCGGACTACGACAGCGAACACGATAAAGAAGAAGCCAAGGCCGCCAAGCTGCGCGAAGAAGCAGGGCAAGATTGGATGGTTGAGCAGGGTTTTGACCGAAAAGATTAAGCTTTATGGCTGTTCCCACTTTGAAAAAGGGGGGCTAGGGGGGATTTAAACCTAGCAAGTGAAAATACAAAATGCAAACAAAGATATAGGACACCGAATGACCGAACAAACCAGCAGCCAACTCGCCCTGATCACCAAAACCCAAGCACTCATCGCCGCTGGCGACATCGTGGGCGCGGAGTATGCGCTGGTTGAGTTGGCTGATGCTGAGGGCGACCAGGCGCTGATGGTCGTTTTAGAGCAGCTGCCGCCCAAGGACATTTTGGCGGTGATGCGCGAATACGACAATTCCAAGGAATCGGTCGTTAATTTACTCGTCTCCCCCCAGCAGTTCGCGCGTGCTGTTGTCATTGAAAAGCAGTACAAAGACCTGTCCCGCACCCATTTGCGCGGCATGATGAACGCTATTTTGTTCCGTGACGGCGCTGACACCGTCGAATTTTTGACCGCGATTGGCGATTTAGAAGGCGGCAGTGACGCCTTGGCCGACTATTTTTCAGAAAAATGGAGCCGCGTGGAAGCCTTTGCGCGATCTGGCACGTTTGAAACCATGGAAGACGACGGCGAAATGTTGTCGGAAGAAGCGCTGTACAACCAGTCCTACGCCAAGCCCAAAGTCGACGAAGACGACATTGCCGACCAAGACTGGATGCAACTCGCCTGGATTTTGCGCTACCGACTGCCCGATTTGTTCATTGAAATGATCCTCGTGCTGCGCGCCAAAGCCAGAGCGCATGACGCGGGCTTGGGTGAAGACGAAGGTGAAGAGGACGACGGCAAAGTTGAAACCGGCGACACCGACAGAGGCAAAGCCACCCCTGCCGCGCTGGAAGATGATGAAGAGTCAGCGATTTAAAATTTGCTATTTAATTTATAGCTAGTTAGTTAGTAAATACGCCGGCTAGAGTCATTTTTATAGTCATTTTTAAGTATTTTCATGTCCATCAGCCTTTACGATTCCCGTCCCTTCTTCGAAAAAGCTCTGCAATACGGCGTGCAGCACGGCATCATTCCGGCTGCGAAGTTGGACGCTATTGAAACCGAAGCGCCCAAAGGCATGGTTCAAATCGCCCGCTATTTTGGCAGCGAGTACCTGCGCCCTGAAATCGAGCAAGCCAAAAACCGCATCGTCAACCTTGTCAGCTTGTATTTAGAGCACAGCACGGGCGGCAATGTGCAGCTGGCGGCAGAATCGCTGCGGGACAACTCGTTTTTGTCGCACTCCAAAGGCGGTTCCACGCTGTTGAAAGACCTCATCACCCTGCCCCAAAACAGCCATTTCGGCATGAATGAGCGCACGGAGTTTACGGACGAGCACATCCCGCTGCTGGCCAAATGGACGTTGCGACCTGCTACCAGTTTATTGCCCGAGTTTCAAGCCGAACTCAGTAAACGTCAAAAAGTCGCCGCTATTGTGGACGCCGCGATTTGGCTGGCTGAGCAGTTGGGCTTTGACGAAGAGCAACTAGAAGAAGCCGGCATGGACGCCGAAGCCGTCATCCGCACGGCATTGCTCACGCTTGCCGCCAAAAATCGAAAACTGCCAGATTGGGCTGGTTTTGAGCGTTTGGTGGGACTGTTGCGTAAAAAACCAGCTGCAGA
>JANPIC010000198.1:0-11135 GCA_031424795.1 Polaromonas sp.
CAGATGATGGGGCACAGCCACATGTCTGAAATATTTTCGATCAATACATCTGACAATGCACTATCAACCCTAATCAAGGACTTCCTTGTAAATACGGTTTAGTTTGACTTAAAGCTAGGTAAAACTAACACCTTTGATAACTGCCTTTGCTTATGCGGAGAGAATACTACCAGCGCATCTAGGGATGTAGTTCCCAAGCGGACTGTGGGAAGTCCAGTTTGCTTCCTAAGCCCGTATTAAAATCAACCCGTCTTTTAATTCGTTTGTCGTGGGTTCGGCCCCCGCAGGTCCCACCAAATTAAACCCCCGTAAATGTTATGTTTACGACAGGGGGGTGTCAAAGCCGCTTTAATTTTTCTAACGCCAAATTCAAAGTCTCGTCTTTCTTAGCAAAACAAAAGCGGACGATGCGTTGGTCAAACCCGTTGCCGTAAAAAGCGGAAAGCGGGATGGCGGCTACGCCTATTTCTGTGGTTAGCCATTTGCAGAACTCGGCTTCTGATAAATCACTGACATCAGATATATCTACACATTGAAAGTAGCTACCTGTTGTGGGCAGTATTTTGAATTTGGTATGTGCCAAGCCTGCTTCGAATAAATCGCGCTTGCGTTGGTAAAACGCGGGCAGGGTCAAATAGGGTTGGGCGTCGGCCATGTAGCTGGCCAAGCCGTATTGCACGGGTGTATTGACCGTGAAAACGTTGAATTGATGCACTTTGCGAAATTCAGCGGTTAATGCAGCAGGTGCAGCGACAAAACCTACTTTCCAACCCGTCACATGATAAGTTTTACCAAAACTAGATACGATGAAGCTACGCGCTGCAAGTCCGGGGAAGCGCGCCGCACTTTGGTGCTCTTGGTCGTCGTAAACCATGTGCTCATACACTTCATCGCTGATGAGCAATACATCGGTCGGAGCCAGAACTTCTTGCAGCTTCAGCATGTCTTCCCTGCTCCAAATAGTGGCGCTAGGGTTGTGTGGCGAATTGATGATGATGGCGCGTGTTTTTGGTGTGATGGCAGCGCTGATTTTGTCAAAATCGGGTCTAAACGTACCCGGTGTTAAAGGCACGCGGACAACGATGCCACCAGCCAACTCAATATTCGGCACGTAGCTGTCGTAGCAAGGCTCTAAAACGATGACTTCATCGCCAGGATGGACAATTGCCAATATTGCTGTGATGATGGCTTGTGTAGCGCCAGCAGTAATGGTGATTTCGGTGTTTGCGTTGTATTCTTTGCCGTGCAGGGCGATAAGTTTGGCTGAAATCGCCTCACGCAGCACTGGTACGCCAATCATGGGTGGGTATTGGTTTAACCCAGCCGTCATAGCCTGATTCACAGCTCCTACAAGTTTGGGGTCACAATCAAAGTCTGGAAACCCTTGTCCTAAATTGACCGCTTTGTGTTCCGTGGCCAAGGCGGACATGACGGTGAAAATGGTGGTGCCTACAGCTGGGAGTTTTGTCTTTAGGGTTGGCGTGCGTGCAGATAAGGCAGATAGAGCGGTCATGGCAATAAAATGGTAAAACTAGTTTGAAATCACATTGAAAAATCTTCGCCATTGCCTGCCATCGCTTGAATAATCAAGTCACGGCTGAGACGGTCACTGAGCAACTCGGCAAATTTATAAACAAAATTACGCAGGTAGGCGCTACGTTTGAAGGCTACCCGCGCCACATTGTGTCCAAACAAGTGGCCTACAGGAATAACGGCTAAATCTTGGTTAGATTCTTGCCCCATGCCAGAGCCTTCGCCGAGATTTACAGCCATTTCTGCAACGATACCAATGCCCAAACCTGTACGTACATAGGTTTTGATGACGTCTGAGTCGATAGCTTCTAAGGCAATGCGTGGTTGCAGCTTTTTAAGCGCAAACGCTTGGTCAATTTTGGTGCGCCCTGTGAAAGATGGGTGGTAGGTAATCAAAGACTCTTTGGCCAAATCTTCTAAGCTGAGATTTTTAGTTTTTGCCAAAGGATGGTCAATTGGCATGACCAAGACGTGTTGCCACTCATAACAGGGCAGAGTCACGAGCTGGTCGTCATGCGCCAGCGATTCAGTTGCGATACCGATTTCAGCCACTTCATCAATCAGCATTTTTGCAACTTGGTCTGGCGAGCCTTGATGCAAACTGATATTGACTTTGGGATAGGCTTCGCGCAGCTTGGCAATCGGCACGGGCAACACATAGCGCGCTTGTGTGTGCGTGGTTGCAATAGACAGTGTGCCGCTGTCTTCAGCGCTGAATTGCTCGCCAATGCGCTTGAGGTTGCCCAGCTCGCGCATGATCAAATCAATACTTTTGAGAACGTGTTGGCCCGGTTCAGTGACACGCTTCAAGCGTTTGCCATGCCGTGCGAAGATTTCCACGCCTAATTCTTCTTCTAGCTCAATGATGGCTTTTGACACGCCAGGCTGCGACGTGTGCAAAGATTTTGCTGCTTCTGTGAGGTTCAAGTTGCGTCTAACGGCCTCTTGGACAAAACGAAATTGGTGCAAGTTCATATTGAATTCCAGCTAAAAGATGGATTCATTATGCATTATTAAGGTAAGTTTTGATGCATACAACGTGTAGTTATAAGCAAAAAATCATCAAAATCAGTGTGATGAAAGCGCTATTTCAGCCAACAAATCAAGCACAGCTGGGTTTTCGCCTACAGCGGGTTGAACTTGAAATACCGTGCTTGGGTGATTTTGCTTCAGCTCAGCAATGAGCGCAGGCAAGTCCTCACGCGCATGTCGGCCAACGCCTAAAAACATGGGCAAGATGGTGATGTCGGAGACGCCAGTACTGATGAGACTTGCAGCAGCATCACTCAAAGACGGCTCGGTCAGCTCCAGATAAGCGCAAGTCACTGTTGTCTTGGGGGATTTGTTGCGAATACGCTCTGCCACAGCTTGAATCGGCAAATGCCACAAAGCATCACGCGAGCCGTGGCCGAAAAGAATAATGGCCTTCGTTGCCAATACGGTTGAATTTGTCATCGTTTAAACACCAATGCGCTAAATGCAATTAAAGACAGCAACAAATACACCATACTGGGCGCAGCGGCGGTGTAAAGCGGATTCCAAGCCAGCAAATTACCAAAATAATCAAAAATATTATTCAGTACAAAAAAGCTGATGCCGACCATCACGCCGCCAAACACATAAGCCGTGATGCCGCCAGAGCGGAAGTGCAGGTAAGCAAAAGGGAGAGCCAGCACCAGCATGACGATGCAGCTGAGTGGGTAAAACACCTTCTTCCAAAATTGAATTTCGTACAGCTGCGCAACTTGCTTGTTCGCATCCAAGTGGCGAATATATTGGTACAAATCAAGCGTGCCCATGCGGTCAGGTTTGAGTAGCGCGACAGTCACCATGTCTGCATTCAGATCTGTAGTCCAGCGGTAGGTTTCCATCTCCGATTGTTTGATGGAAGCGCGTTTTTGTTTGACCGCAGTGTCTTTTGTTGCGCTATTCGAAGTGTTGCTGACCGTCCCGTCAATGGCATAGTCGCTTCTACGCACGTTTTTCAGCGTCCAACTCCTGTCATTTTCAAAGACCGCTTCTTTGGCGTGGGTGGTGGAGAGAATCGAGCCAGCAGCGTCAAACTCAAACACGCGCACATTCAGCATATTCGCGTTGGCCGACATGGCGGAAACGTTGACGGCATAAGATTTATTGCCTTTTTTTTCTTTCAGCCAAGCACCCGTTTGCCCAATCGATATTTGCCCCAGGTACCGAGCTTTAAGTAGTTGCGCCGTTTTATCAGCCAATGGCGCAACATAATCGCCAATGACAAAGGTGATGGCAACCAAAGCTGCGCCTAATATCAGCATCAGCTTCAATGCCAAACCTGGACCCAAGCCGCTGGTTCGCAAAATGGTGAATTCAGAGCTGTGCGCAAAGCGCGCCATGACAAACACGCCGCCAATCAGCACGGCAATCGGCAGCAGTTCATACAAGTGGTTTGGAATCAACAACGCGACATACAGCAGGGCATGCTGTATTTGGTAGGAGCCAAACGTACCGCCGGCAAATGATTTGCCGATGTTCGTCAACTCATCAACCAAGTCAAAAAAGAAGAACAAGGCCAAAAAACCCATAGCCACAAAGGCGATGGAGACAAAAGTTTCTTTGTACAGCAGCTGCCTGATGGTTTTCATGTGGCTGCTTTCAATGTTGATGCTTGCATCGCAGCGCCATTTGAGGTTTTACGATGCTTCAAAACGGCTAAAAATGACCAGTTGTTGTGCCTTTTAGCCAACCAAAGCGCGCTGATGATGAATATCCCGCCGTGCATCATCAATATCAAAGCTGTGAATCTAAACTGCCCACTGGCAATCCAACTTTGGCTCAAATTGATCAAGTTGTAATAAAACATAAACGCCAGCAGCGCAAACGCAAAGCTAGCGCCTCGACCCGCGCGTGGGTTGCCGTTGGCGATGGCTGCACCCAAAATGATGAAGTTAACAGCAGCAAAGACCAAGCCCAAGCGCCAAGCCAGCTCCCCCATATTGCCGTTGGTGCGGTTGGCCAGCAGGGCGTAGCTAGACATCGCTTTGCTGGGGCCGCCTTCAAACGGGGTGAGCTTGGCACTTTTGATCAAATTACCATACTCTTCAAACTCGCTGACTTTGATTTGTCCCGTTTTGCTGTCAATTTCGGAACGCTGCCCGTTGTTCAGCAGCAAATATTGGCTGCCATCACGGCTTTCAATGCGGCCAGCGCTGGCTGTGGTGACGGATTCTTTGCCGTTTGAGACGGTAGATATGAAGATATTGCTGCGGCTGTTGGCGAATTTTTCGACTTCCTTTGACAACTTGTCGTTGCCATCTAGTTTCAGGCCGTCTTTGTTTTTCTTCGGAATGTCTTTGGCAGTTGCAGATTTGCTGTTTTTATTGTCGTTCTGCTTTTCATCTTCTTTGTCAATAAAAAACACCCGACTGCCATTGGCAGATTCTTGAAACGTGCCCGGCGTGATGCGGTCTAAATCACTGCGCTGCTCAAATTTGGTGCGCATGTTTTGCGCTTGCTCGTTAGACCATGGCCAAACAAACAGCGCCAAAACGGCTATCGCCACGCAAACAGGCCATGCAAAACCCACCAGCGGGCTGATAAAACCCGTCAAACCGCGCCCGCTGGCGTTCCAAATGACCATTTCACTGTCGCTGTGCATGCGTGACAACGCCACCACGATGGCGATAAATAAGCACAGCGTCAAAATTGTGGGCAAATGCCCGAGCACAAAATAGCCCATGATGAGCAGCACGTCAGTGGGGTTGACGCGGCCACGGTTGGCTAGAAACAGCACGCGAATCAGCATCATGGTCATCACCACGGTGATTAACACCACAAGCGTTGCGCCAAATGTGCGGCTTAATTCTTTGCGAACTGAAGAATGGAATAACATTAGGGGCTATTTTACGAAACTAAATGACACAAACGAAACACGGAAACAAAACGATGGAACTGAAACTCATTGCTCAAGATTTAACGCAAACCAGCAAAACCGCCTGCGACGCCTTGATTGTGCTGGTTCCTGAGTCTTTTATTCCGACTAAGGTTAAAACGACTGAAAATTTGAGGGATGTGATCTCCCAAGCCCTGAAAGAGGGCGATTTTGAAGCGAAAACCGGCAAGTTGCTGCAAATCTACCGCTCTAACCACACGGCAGCCACGCGCACGGTGCTGGTGGGCGCGGGCGACGGCTCGGTCAAAAGCATCAAAACGGCCGTTACCGCTGCAGTTTCTGCCATCAAATCAACATCAAGCAAAAAACTGCTGATTTGCCTCAGTGAGCTAGAAAAAGCGAGCGAAGAGGGCATTAAGAGTTCAGTACTTTGCGCTGCAGACGCCAGCTACGTTTACACCAGTACCAAAACCAAAGTGGAGCCGCGCAAGCTCACGAGTATCACTGTAGCGTTAGATAAAGATGCTTTAAACGCTACTGATATAATAGCAGTTCAGGCATATATCACGGCGGCTATGGCTGGAATTGAGTTCGCCAAAGAATGGGGAAACCGCCCCGCCAACCATGCCACGCCAGACCTGTTGGGCAAGGCGGCGAAGAGCTTGTCTAAATACAAAAACATCAGCGTGGATGTGCTGGGGCTCAAAGAAGTTGCCAAGCTGGGCATGGGCTCGTTCATGTCTGTCGCGCAGGGTTCAGACCAGCCACTGCGCTTCATCGTTTTGAAATACAACGGTGCTGCCAAGACGGTTGCGCCCACCGTTTTGGTGGGCAAAGGCATCACCTTCGACACCGGTGGCATTTCGCTCAAACCCGCACCTGAAATGGACGAGATGAAGTTCGACATGTGCGGCGCTGCCAGCGTGTTGGGCACATTCCGCGCTTTGGCGGGGATTCAACCGAAATTGAACGTCATCGGCTTGATTCCTGCCTGCGAAAATATGCCCAGCGGCAAAGCCGTCAAACCGGGCGATGTGGTGACCAGCATGAGCGGCCAAACCATTGAAAACCTCAACACCGACGCCGAAGGCCGTCTGGTGTTGTGCGACGCGCTGACCTACGCAGAGCGCTTCAAACCCGCCGCTGTCATCGATATCGCCACCTTGACCGGCGCTTGCGTCATCGCCTTGGGCGCGGTGCGCAGCGGTTTGTTCAGCGCGAATGATGATTTGGCCAATGCCTTGCTCAAAGCCGGCGAATCCAGTGGCGACCCGTGCTGGCGCATGCCTTTGGATGACGAATATGGCGAAGGCTTAAAGTCTAATTTTGCCGACATGGCCAACGTGGCTGGCCGTGCCGCTGGCTCAGTCACCGCAGCCAAATTTTTGCAACGTTTTACCGCCAAATACCCATGGGCACACTTGGATATTGCAGGTACGGCATGGAAAAGTGGGGCGGTCAAAGGCTCTACCGGTCGCCCCGTGCTTTTGCTGTTGAATTATTTGTTGAATTTAGAGTCAAATCATGCTCTAGCCACTACATCTATTGCCTCAACAGCTATTAAAAAGATAGTAAAAAAACCTGCTAAAAATGCAAAAATCGCAGTCAAAGCCTAACTCTGCATGACCGAAATCGCTTTTCACGTCAACGCGCCAGACAAGCTGGACTACGCCTGTCGGTTGTTACGCGCCACTCAAAAAAAGTCCGCCCAAGTGCTGGTTTTGGGGCAAATTGATGCACTCAAATCGCTCAGCAGCAAGCTCTGGGCGATGGCACCGACTGAGTTTTTGCCGCATTGCTTGGCAGATGCCTCAGCCGAAGTCATCGCTCATTCGCCTATCGTTTTAAGCGCAGAACTGCTAAGTTCCGGCGCAGAATCCCAAGTGTTGCTCAATCTTGGTGCAGCTTTACCCGCTGGCTTTGAGCGTTTCGAGCGCCTCATCGAACTTGTAGGCCAAGATTCCGACGACCTACAAGCTGCGAGAAACCGCTGGAAGCACTACAAAGACCGGGGTTATGCGCTCAGCCGGTATGACGTGGTGAGCAAGGCAAAAACGGATCATTAAGCGGCGCATTTAGCCAGCGCCTTGCTGCGCCGCAGCAAAGTGGCACAATGTTTGCATGATAACTGCATGAATGCCGTCTCGATCAAAGCCAATCCATCTTTGCAGCCACTGCCATCCTTACGGATTGTCGTTATTGCACCAGAATTGGTCATTACCGACCCGACGGATGCTTACGCTATCAACCAAGCCGAGCGTTCACGCAGTTTGCGCATTGGTTTGCTCGAAAACGGTTTCAATTTGGTGGCGGTGCTGCCTGCGGACACGTTTTTGAACGAGCGTTTGACGCAGCTTCAGCCGGACATGATCATTGTGGACGCTGAAAGCCAGGCGCGCGACGCGCTGGAGCATGTCGTCGTCGCTACCCGTGACGCACGCCGCCCGATTGTGATGTTTACCAACGACAACGACACCTCACATGTGAAAGATGCTGTGGCGGCTGGTGTGTCGGCTTATATCGTGGCGGGTTTATCCAGCGAGCGGATTCGCCCGATTTTGGACGTGGCGATGGCGCGCTTTCAACATGAGCAGGCGCTGCGCCAAGAGCTTGCAGACACCAAAGTAGAGCTGCAAGACCGAAAAATCATCGACCGCGCTAAAGGCATGTTGATGCAGCGCCAAGGTTTGAACGAGCAAGCTGCCTATGACAAGTTGCGCAAAACCGCGATGGACAAGAGTTTGAAAGTGGTTGAGGTGGCGCAGCGGATGTTGGATGTTGCCGATTTGCTGGCTTGAACGAGCTGATATTGCCGCAAAAGAGTGCCGTCATTCCCGCGAAGGCGGGAATCCACAAAAAATTGGCACGCAGATTGCATAGTAGTTATTAATAACAAAAAGCCCAAAGGCGGGTTTTTGAGTTTATGAGTAAAGGGCTTCCAACGTAGGAGGCTGAGATAGATTTTCGGACAAAGGCGTCCCCACAAGCTGCTTAGCGATTTATCGCTAGCGGCTTCGTGAGGACGCCTTTTTTCGTTTTGGATTTGATTTTTTGCGATTTTGAATTTTTTAACCTCAGGAGTGAATACATGACTAACTTGATTTCAACCCCAACTGCAGTTTCGGCAGCTACTGAAATTTCTGCGATCAGCCGCAGGACGGTTTTGCAATCAGCAGTCGCCAGCGCTTTGGTTATTAGCCCAGCTTTGCGCTCACTGGCTTACGCTGCTGGTTCAGATGCACCCGAGAAGACCGAAGTCAAAATCGGCTTCATCCCGTTGACCGACTGTGCCAGCGTGGTCATGGCTTCGGTGTTGGGTATCGACAAGAAATACGGCGTCAAAATCATCCCCACCAAAGAAGCCAGTTGGGCGGGTGTGCGCGACAAACTGACAACGGGCGAGCTGGACTTTGCCCATGTGCTCTATGGTTTGATCTACGGTGTGCATCTGGGCGTGGGCGGTGCCAAAAAAGACATGGCCGTGCTGATGACGCTGAACCAAAATGGCCAAGCGATCACTTTGTCCAAAAAACTGGCAGACAAAGGCGCGGTAGACGGTGCAGGGCTTGCAAAGCTGATGAAGGCTGAAAAGCGGGAATACACCTTTGCCCAGACCTTCCCCACTGGTACGCATGCGATGTGGCTGTACTACTGGATGGCAGCAAACGGCATCAACCCGATGACAGATGCCAAAGTCATCACCGTGCCGCCGCCGCAAATGGTCGCCAACATGCGCGTCGGTAATATGGACGGCTACTGCGTGGGCGAGCCGTGGAACCATCGCGCCATCATTGACGGCATTGGCGTGACTGCGACAACAACGCAAGACATTTGGAAAGACCACCCCGAAAAAGTGCTGGGCACAACTGGCGAATTTGTCAAAAAATACCCCAACACCGCCCGCGCTGTGACAGCCGCTATTTTGGAAGCGGGTAAGTGGATTGATTCTGGCTTGTCCAACAAAAATAAGATGGCCGAGACGATTGCCGACAAGAGCTATGTCAACACCAGCGTGGACGCCATCAACCAGCGCATTTTGGGCCGCTACCAAAATGGTTTGGGCAAGACTTGGGACGATGTGAACCACATGAAATTCTTCAACGATGGTGCAGTCAACTTCCCGTATTTGTCAGACGGCATGTGGTTTCTGACCCAGCAAAAACGCTGGGGTTTGCTGAAAGACCACCCCGATTATTTGGCTGTAGCCAAGCAGATCATCCAGATCGACCTCTACAAAGACGCCGCGTCTGCCAGCAAAACACCGGTGCCAAAAGACGTGATGCGCACCAGCAAACTGATGGACGGCGTGGTGTGGGACGGCAAAGACCCGAAAAAGTACGCTGATTCGTTCAAAGTCAAAGCTTAAGACTAAGCCTCAATCTACTTGCTAAAGGAGAACCACCATGGTTAGCGCTGTATTTCATTCCCCGTTTTCGGTTCATTCAGAATCGGTCACCGTTCGCCCTGAGCCTGTCGAAGGATCTCAAGCCAAGAAGGCATCGACAAGCTCAGCCCGAACGGGGGTAGTCTCAAGCCAAGCGGAGGTTGTAGAAGCGAAGGCGGTAGTTGCAACTCGCGCGCCATTCGACTGGCGCGCTCTTTGGCTGGCGGTCTTGCCACCGCTGTTTGGCTTGGGTTTGCTCATCGCTATTTGGGCGATTGTGTCTGCCGTGACGGCAGGCAGCATACCCACACCATGGGATACCTTCAAACAAGCGGTGCTTATTTTTTCTGATCCGTTCTACCGCAAAGGCCCGAACGACCAGGGCGTGGGCTGGAACATTTTGATGTCGCTTGAGCGCGTCGCCGTCGGTTTCGGTTTGGCTGCAGCGGTGGGCATCCCCGCTGGTTTTGCGATTGGCCGCTTCGAGTTTTTGAGCCGCATGTTCAATCCACTCATCAGCCTGCTGCGCCCCGTGTCGCCGCTGGCCTGGTTGCCGATTGGCTTGCTGGTTTTCAAAGGCGCGAACCCTGCTGCGATTTGGACGATTTTCATCTGCTCGATCTGGCCCATGATCATCAACACCGCCGTGGGCGTGCAGCGCGTGCCGCAGGACTACATGAACGTGGCCAAGGTGCTGAACCTGTCTGAGTGGAAGATTGTGACCAAAATCCTGTTCCCATCCGTTTTACCCTACATGTTGACTGGCGTGCGTTTAGCCGTAGGCACCGCTTGGCTGGTGATTGTGGCGGCCGAGATGCTGACTGGCGGCGTGGGTATTGGCTTTTGGGTCTGGGACGAGTGGAACAACCTGAACGTCAAAAACATCATCATCGCTATTTTTGTCATCGGCATTGTCGGTTTGATTTTGGAATACGCCTTGATCAAACTCGCCACCGCCTTCACATTTGAAGAAGTTAAAAACTAAGCCAATGTCTGAATATTTTAGGAAATTAAGGAGATGAGCATGATTGACGACCTGAACAAAAAATACATCGACATCGCCGGTGTTGAGCAAACCTTCAAAACCAAAAAAGGCAGCTTTTGCGCCCTGCAAAACGTCAATTTAACAGTTGCCAAGGGCGAGTTTGTGACGCTGATTGGCCACTCGGGTTGCGGCAAATCGACGCTGCTCAACCTGATTGCTGGTTTGACCACGCCCACGCAAGGCGCACTGTTATTGGGCAACCGTGAGATCAAAGGTCCTGGCCCAGAGCGTGCGGTGGTGTTCCAAAACCACTCCTTGCTGCCGTGGTTGACGTGTTTTGAGAATGTCTATCTGGGCGTTGAGCGCGT
>JANPIC010000199.1:0-12359 GCA_031424795.1 Polaromonas sp.
ATGTAACTCCTTGGCAGCGCCATGCCGGTCGTCCCATGCGTGGCAGAGGAAGACATCCCTAAGATCAGGTAGCGTCGTTCGCTTCTCAATGTTGTCGCGGAAAGGCGTAAGCGCACGCACTTCTGCAGGCGTGTATGACACTGACGAACCAGCTCGCGACCACTTCGGCCTTGCGCTGCCGCCGCCACTGCTTCCAGACGAGGAATAGGGAGGCGTGTAGGAAGGAGACGGGGAAGAGTACCCATAGCCGCTATAGCGGCTGTAACTGCTATAGCCGCCTCCACATGCAGGGCAGGCCGCTCGACCGCCCGATGTGCGATGACCATAAACTGGTGCCGTGCATCTTGACATATCTTTTACCCTTCACTTAAAAATACCTTATATCCTAGATATTAAGCGATTTCACTGATTATTTGTACATATTTTTGCGGCGTTGCACCACAAATTAAGGTCAGAGTCCAATTTCGATGTGAATGGGTTGTCCGTCGAAGGGTGAATTGTCCTGAATTGGAATCTGACCCTAATTTATTCGTCTTCGTTCACTGAGGATTCAAAATTCCCCTTCATTTGAAGGGGTGGCGCGAAGCGACGGGGTAGCTCTGGGAATTTAGGGTATGGTTATCGAGCTATTATTTGCTATAAATAACATAGCAAATAAAGCAATAAATACGCCGGCTAGAGTCGTATTTATGACTTATTTTTACATCCCCGCATAATTCGGCCCACCGCCGCCTTCAGGTGTCACCCAGACGATATTCTGCGTCGGGTCTTTGATGTCGCAGGTTTTGCAGTGGACGCAGTTTTGGGCGTTGATTTGCAGGCGGTCGGTGTTGTCTTCGTTTTTGACGAATTCGTAGACGCCAGCGGGGCAGTAGCGGGCTTCTGGGCCGGCGTATTTGGCTAGGTTGATGGCTACGGGTACGGAGGCGTCGCGCAGGGTCAAATGTGCGGGTTGTTGCTCTTCGTGGTTGGTGTTGCTGATGAAGACGCTGCTCAGGCGGTCAAAGGTCAGTTTGCCATCGGGCTTGGGGTAAATAATCGGCTTACAGTCGGCAGCGGGTTTCAGGTAGGCGTGGTCGGGCTTGTCGCGGCGCAGGGTCCACGGGATGTTTCCACGCAAAACAAATTGCTCGAAACCGTTCATCAGGGTCGCCACGGTCAGGCCGTATTTGAACCAGTTTTTGAAGTTGCGGTCTTTGTTCAGCTCGGTGTGCAGCCAGCTTTTCTCGAAGGCTTCGGGGTAGGCGCTGAGTTCGTCATGTTGACGACCTGCGACTATGGCGTCATACGCGGCTTCTGCGGCTTGCATGCCGGTTTTGATGGCGGCGTGGCTGCCTTTGATACGGCCTACGTTCAGGTAGCCGGCGTTGCAGCCGATCAATGCGCCGCCCGGGAACACGGTTTTGGGCAGGGCGTTGATGCCGCTGGCGTTGATGGCGCGAGCGCCGTAGCCTAGGCGTTTGGCGTTGACTTCGCCTTTGTCGTTTTCAAAGTAATAGCGCACATTCGGGTGGGTTTTCCAGCGCTGGAACTCTTCAAACGGGCTCAAATACGGGTTGCTGTAGCCCAAACCGGTCACAAAGCCGAGCGCGACTTTGTTACCTTCTAGGTGATAGAGGAATGCGCCGCCATAGGTGTCGGCATCCATAGGCCAGCCGGCGGTGTGCATCACAAAGCCGGGTTTGTGTTTGGCAGGGTCGATTTCCCACAGCTCTTTGATGCCCAAACCCCAGCTTTGCGGGTCGCGGTCTGCGTCCAGCTTGAATTTCTCAATCAGCTGCTTACCCAAATGACCGCGTGCGCCCTCGGCAAACACGGTGTATTTGCCCAATAGCTCCATGCCGAGCTGGAAACTCTCCATAGGTTCACCGTCTTTGCCAATGCCCATATTGCCAGTGGCGACGCCTTTGACACTGCCATTCTCATTGTACAGAACCTCTGCACCCGTAAAGCCGGGGAAGATTTCCACACCTAGCGCTTCAGCCTGCTCGCCCAACCATTTGGTGAACGCGCCTAGGCTGATGATGTAGTTGCCGTGGTTTTCGTAGATGGGGGGCAGCAACATGTTTGGCACGCGGGTGCCAGACTTTTCGCTCAAAAAGATGATGGCATCTTCGGTGACAGGCTGCGTCAGCGGTGCGCCCAGTTCTTTCCAATTGGGGAACAGCTCGTTCAGCGCAATCGGATCCATGATCGCGCCAGACAGGATGTGCGCACCTGGCTCAGAGCCTTTTTCCAGCACCACGACAGAGACATCGGTGCCTTTTTCGGCGGCCAACTGCTTCAAGCGGATAGCGGTCGCCAACCCACCAGGGCCGCCACCGACGACGACGACGTCGTATTCCATGGATTCGCGCGGGCCGTGGGTGGCGAGGATCTCTTGTGGGGTCATGGTAGGCTCTCTTGTTTTGGGTGGCAGTGTAAGTTGATGCCATTTTAGGGGCTGTAGTGCGGAAAATTTGTCACTTATGTGGCGAAGTTGAACTTTGGCTGCGGGTTTGATGGTTTCTAAAGAGCGTTCTCTAATTCATATCGTGATTCATAAGGTGATGTAGGTTTTCAATGCAGATATTTAACGGTAAAAGTGGGGGCATATTGGCGGGCTTGGCGGCGGGTGCGTTGTGGGGCTTGGTGTTCGTCGCGCCGCGCATGGTTTTAGGTGACGCTCATGTCTCCTCAGGATTCACGTCTGTAGATTTAACGGCAGGGCGGTTTTTGAGCTATGGTTTGATCGCGGCGGTGCTGATGTTCATCGGTTTACGTAGTCGAACATTGCCCACCTTGAACCAAGCCTTCGCCGCTTTGGGCTTGAGTTTGCTCGGTTTTACCGGCTATTACTTGCTCTTGGTACTCGCCATCAATGACGCTGGCACGGAAATGCCCACGCTCATCATCGGCACGATTCCGATTTGGGTGATGTTCATCGGCAAGCAGCAGGGTTTGAGCTTTCGCAGCTTGTTGCCGGGTCTGCTGCTCACGGCAGGCGGCTTGGTATTGATGGCTTATGTGCAATTACAGGGTCAGACTGACATTCAGAGCGCAGTTCAGAAGACAGTTTCAACAAACTACTGGCGCGGCCTCGCCTTCGCACTTGCTTCGATGGTCTGTTGGACGATTTTTGCCATTGCTAACTCGGTTTGGTTGAAAAAGCATCCTGAAGTCAGCGCGGCAGATTGGGCGAACTGGTTGGGTGTGGCGACGGGTTTGGGGGCTTGGCTGCTTTGGATGTTGGCGGGGTCAGATATAAAAACCATGACGAACGACCCTAAATTCGCCTCGTTTGCCATCATTTGCATAGCAACAGGCTTAGGTTCGGCATGGCTAGCGACCATTTTTTGGAACATTGCGAGTCAGCGGCTCAGCGCCAGTTTGTGCGGGCAGTTGATTGTGTCTGAGACGGTGTTTGCCTTGATCTACTCATCGTGGTGGGACGGGCAGTTGCCCGCTTTTCTGGCGATGATAGCGGGTGTCATGTTTGTGTTGGGGATTTTGGCTAGTATTAAAGCTCACCGTTGACAAGCGCATCGCTAAATTCTTTTATTTTCAACTCAAATAGCTATAAATTCACCATGAAATTCATCCTTCCAGAGAAGAAAAAACTTGTGTACGAGATGTCAATGCCCATCCGCTGGGGCGATATGGACGCGATGGGGCACGTCAACAACACGATTTACTTTCGGTATTTAGAAACCTGCCGTATTGACTGGATGAGCTCGATTGGCGCGTTGCCTGATGCGAAAGGCGACGGCCCGGTCATCGTCAACGCGTTTTGTAATTTCTACAAACAATTGGAATACCCGGGGGATGTGGTCGTCAAAATGTATGTGAGTGACCCTGCCCGCACGACTTTTGAAACCTGGGGAACCATGGAACGCGCCGACCAACCCGGCGTGATTTATGCGGCCGGCGGCGCAACGACGATTTGGGTGAACTTTCCCAAGCAAAAATCGCACGATTTACCAGATTGGATGCGGAAGATCGTTGGCAATGATTAAAACAGTGCCAAATGTACCTTTAGCCGGCGTATTTATTAACTGAGTAGCTATTATATTAATAGCAAATTTGAATCCAAACTGAACTGAATTTATCGAACTGCCCGCCAGCTGTTCGCGTGGGCTTCCAGCCAGTTCGCCGCCAGTTGCTGGTTGTCGCCAAACGGGTCGTGATTCGGGTGGAAATCGCGTTTGAAATAGGCCAACAGCGGCATGGTGCAGCGCCACACAAAGCCATTTTTACCGACTAAAAACTTCGCCGCACCCCACCAAGTCGAGGGTTTGAACAGGCTGCCATCGTGCCACAGGTTCAGCGTGGTTTGTCGCACAGTGTCATAGGTAAACAGCACCAAAACGTAGAGATACCAACGGATGCGCCAAGCGTAGTTGCCGCCAATGGCTTGGTACACGTCGAAGGCGACGGCTTTGTGCTCGGTTTCCTCGGCAGCGTGCCAGCGCCACAGCGTTGCCATTTTCTCGTCAGCCCCCGCAAACCACGAGTCGTAGCGCAGCGTGCCGTCGGCAAACACAGCGGTGCAGTGCTCAAAAGCGGCTGTAACAGCCAGAAAATGCTTGGGGTTGATGTTTTGGCTACGGGCAAATTCCAGCCGTTTCGTTGCCCAATGTTCCCAGCGGTTGACCAAGCCTTGGGTCGCCAAGTGCTCGTTGTACAGGTTGTGAATGCGGCGGTGCGTGGCTTCTTGGCCTATGAATTGCGCTACGGTGGCACGCAGTGGCGCGTAGTCGCTTGCGTCAGGAAGCTGCTTGGCGCACTCGCGCACAGCGTCGATAAAGCTTTGCTCACCAACGGGGAAGCTCATCGACAGGGCGTTGTAATACTGGCTCAAAAACGCACCGCCACCGTGCCAATGGCGCTCGAACCCGCTTTCGATGTCGATTTCTAGCTTGCGGACGGTGAGCTGGGGGCTGTTGTCAATCATCGCCAAATATAACTTTATTTGGCCTTGGGTGCTCGTGCTTTTGTGTCGTTAGGTAAAACTCAGGGTTTGGCATCCTGCCACTGAAGCCAGTATGCACAGCTTTCTCAGTCACCGAAGCTTGATTACCACTTCAAGATACTCACTGGGTACCACCATCGACCCATCGGCTGTGCGGTTGAAATGTTGTACGAGTTTAATCACATCGGCAGAAAATGACTCTTGTTTGTCTGCGCCTACAGCCATGAACGCCTTTTGCATCGGACCGTAGTAGGTACGAAACGTGTCGAACCAGTGCTGCGGCGAGCGGTAGCGAAACACAAAATGCTTCCGTTCCGTCACAAGCGTATCGATACGCTCACCAAACAGCACCCGCAGGCGTTCTTCCGTGCCCCAAAGCGATGGTGACTTGATACCTGCGGGGGGCGGGATGTAGCGGCCGATCAACTTGAACAACTCACCAATGAAGCTGGTCGGTGTCCAGTTCGCCATGCCTATTTTGCCGCCAGGCTTGCACACCCGGGCGAGTTCGCTTGCCGCCCGTTTCTGATCGGGCGTGAACATCACACCGAACGTAGACACGACGATGTCAAACGATGCGTCCGGATATGGCAGGTTCTCAGCATCTGCCACTTCAAACTGCACGGCCATACCCTCGGCACTCGCCCGCATTCGGCCTCGTTCTAACAGCGCACCCACATAATCGGTCGAGACAACGTCGCACCAGCGTCGCGCAGCCGCCAGTGTCGCGTTGCCATTACCGGCGGCTACATCAAGCACCCGCTGGCCTGCGCGTAAATCGAGCGATTCGCACAGGTTTTCACCGACGATCTGTAAAGTAGTGCCAATCACGGCATAGTCGCCCGCGGACCAGGCCAATTGCTGCTTTTGTTTGACGGCAACAAAATCGACAACGGGTGGGGGGGATAAGGTTTCCATGAATGTACTCCTGAAGAATGGTTTTCTCACGTCGTGAAAGGCCTTAGCCTTTCACCTTCTCGATCATGTGATTGATGACATGGCTGTGCTGGTTCTGTGGGCTGAACATGATGATCTCGGCGTCGGCATCGACCTTCACGTTGTGCCCCGGCGGCCAGTAAAACAAGTCACTGGCGTTGACCGTCTCCTGGGTGCCGTTCGCGTCGGTGGTGGTGAGTTGCCCGCGCAAGACGTAGCCCCAGTGTGGGCATTGGCACATATTGCCCTCCAGTCCCTGAAACAGCGGCGTGGTATCGACGCCGGCCGAGAGGCTGAAGTACTCGCCGCTGATCTTCCCCAGACCTGTTGCATCGCCGAAATCCGTTTGCTGACGGATCACGGCACCGGGTATCTGCATCTTGACGGTTACGTTGTCTTTGGCGATTTTCATGGTAGTTTCTCCTAGATGTTGACTGGTTGAATTATTTGCTGCGGGGGGCGCGATGCCTTGCACCTCACCCAAGCGCTGGTAAAGGGTGCTTGTTTGCAAGCGATCAGAGGACGGCGAGTACTTCGTTCTTCGTGTCCTCGTCTATGCCATTCTTGGTCATCACGCCGACGATGTCGTCCATCGCCGCCAAGAACTCCTGCTCAGTCACGTCCACGTCTTTATGCGCACCGAGCATGCCCTTGCCCGTGTAGGTTGGGGGCGTACCTGAACCATTCGTAAAAAATTCGCCGATCAATTGCTTGGTATGCACCATGTCTTCGACTTTTTCGAATCGCGTCTTGACATAAGGGTTCACCAAATGTGCGGCAACGACATCGTCCACAAGATGCGCAATGCCTTCGTTTTCCCCCAGTCGTTGATAAAGTGTCGTAGTCATAAGAAACTCCTTTGTGTTTAGGTTCTGCGTTGATGCCATTGAAATTAAACGTATTTACCATGTCGAAACACGTATAAGTATTGAACACCTGTTGACTGGCCTCAGGGTCACCCAAAAATAGACAGTTGAGGTGACAAAAAGGGGGACAAATGCAAATGGCTGGGATAAGATGTCCAGTAAGGGCATCAAGAACGGGCACCGAACATGAATGAGCAGGGCAACTCTTTTGGCTATTGGTTGCGACGGCGACGTAAAGCGCTTGACCTGACCCAAGACGCGCTTGCCCAAAAAGTGAGCTGCTCACAAGCTGCGATCAAAAAAATTGAAGCTGAAGAGCGTCGTCCGTCCAAAGCATTGGCACTGCGCCTGGCCGAGCATCTGAATATTCCTGAAAATGAAAGAATGGCCTTTTTGGCAGCGGCTCGGTCGCTTCAGATTTCTGATCAATTCCAAGGGGTTGGACTGCCCATCTCAACGTACAGCAGCTCAGATAGGTGTAGGCTGGACGATGCAGAAAACCTGCCTTCGCACGGTGACCAGGTATTTCCCTTTGTCGGGCGCAACAACGAATATGGGCAATTTTTAGGGCTGATCGCCCGACTCACGATGGGTCGTGGTCAGGTGGTATTCATTCAAGGCGAGGCGGGCATCGGCAAGAGCCGCCTTCTGGTTGAAGTGGCAGCTTACGCACGGCAACAGGGTTTGTATCTGCTGAATACACGCTGTTTTGAAATTGAGCGTGCCATCGCCTACCAACCCGTTGTTGACCTTGCCACACAGGCTTGTATGAACGCATCGGTTGAGCTCATGCACAAGATCGCACCAACCCATATAGCGGAGATAGCGGCCTTGGTACCGGCCATGGCAGAGCGTGCAGGTCACCTACAGCCTTTGTCTGCAGACTATCCAGAGGCGCGGCAGGCTCGCCTGTTTCAGGCGCTGATGCAACTTTTTGATGCGCTGGCGCGGGGACGACAGCTGATTGTCATGATCGATGATATTCAATGGGCCGACGAAGCCAGTCTGCAGTTTTTGCATTTTCTGGCGCGGCAGGTTGCCAATTTGCCGATTCTCGTTGTCGGTGCATACCGGGATGAGGAAATCGCCAACAATTCATCTTTGGTCAGTCTGGTCGAAAGCCTGCGCCGTGAAACGCATGCACAGCATATGACACTGGCGCGACTCGGGCCAGCCGACACCGAAACACTGCTGACTCAGCTAAATGATCCAAAACTGAATTCGCCAGATCTCGCTACACGACTTCACCGTGAAACGGATGGCAATCCGTTCTTCCTATGGTCGATCATCCATTCACTGAGTGAAGACGAAAACGGATCAACCAAGGACACCCATCTGCCTTTGCCCGATGCGTTGCGTGACTCGGTGCGCGTGCGCCTAGCTCGCGTGCCCGTTGAGGATCGATCTTTGCTTGATCTGGCGGCTGTGCTGGGACACCGCTTTGACTTTGAGACGCTCTTGACGCTGACGCATTTGCCGGAGGAGCGTTTTTTGTACGCCATGGAGTCGTTGGTGATGCGCAGACTCCTCATTGAGGATCCCGAATGGGGCGTCTACGATTTTAGCCACGACAAAGTGCGCGAAGTGGTTTACCTCGATATTGGCAGCGCTCGGCGTGTGTTGTTACATCGTGCGGTGGCTGAGATGCTGGAGCGGCAAACGGGCAACCAAGGGCATGAGCGCGATGCCCGCCTTGCCGAACACTTTGAGCGAGGCCAGGTGTGGGACAAGGCGGTGCATTACCTGAGTTTGACCGCCCACCACTCTCAGAAGTTGTTTGCGATGCGTGAATCATTGCAATGGTTCGATCGCGCCATCGCCTTGCTTCAAGCGCACCCCGATGCTGCATCGCAGTCGCAGCAGCTCGCAGTTATCGAGCAACGTGGTGAGGCACGCGTACAAGCTGGTCAAACTGAAGGGGCGGTGAGCGACTTTCAGCGGGTGATTGATGCAGCGCGTGCATCCGGCGAAAACGAGCACGCTCGGGATGTCTTGATTCAACTGGGTATGGCACATCGACGTGCTGACGCCTACGAACAAGCGATTATCTGCCTAGATGAGGCCCTCGAGATGTCGTTGGCAATGGGTGATGAGCGGCATGCAGCTGATACCTTGTACCACTTGGGCACCGTGGCATGGAGCAATGGCCGCAATGATCTGGCGATCAGCTACCACCAGCAAGCAGTGGATATCTGCGAGCGTCTGTTGTTGACAGATATTGTGGCGGTACAGGCTTTTCATGGCCGTGGTGAAGCGTATTTTGCCAATGGTGAACCGACTGCGGCGACCGGGGTTTTTTCGCGTTCGCTGGCGTTGGCACGCGGCATTGGCGACCGGAGTTATGAATCAGAGAACTTGATGATGATAGGATGGGCCTGCACAGGTCATATGGGACTGGCCGACTACCCGCGCGCGCTCTTGCACTTTGATGCAGCCTTGGTCATCGCACGCAACGCCGACTTCCAATGGCACATTGGTCCTACGCTGATAGGGCGTGCCTATGTACACATAGCGCTGGGTGAATTTGACAAAGCCTGGGCTGATTTAAACGAGGTGTTACCCCGCCTGGAGGCCTTGCGACTGGTTCGTTATCAGATCATGGCGCAGGACGCATTAGGCAGCCTGTTTCTTGCTCAAAATCAGCCAGATCGAGCGGTAGAAAATTTTGAACACGGTCTGGAGCTCGCTCACGATGCTGGGCTCGTCTACTGGCAACCCAGATTACAAGCCAATCTGGTGATGGCACAATTGCGGTCGGGTTTTTCCTGTAATCTAGCCGTCTTGCTGTCAGATCTACAGTATGCACAAGAACACAATGAAGTCTGGATGACGATACGTTGTCTGGAGGTTCTCGCTGAGTCGGCATTGGCGATTGGTGACACGCAAGCTTGCATCGCCTATGCAGATCGGTTGCTATCACTGACATCGCAGGGTGACATGCGCGAAATGATGGGACAAGCGCATCGTTTGCGCGGCATCGCATGTATGGCTGACAAAACCTATGAGGCTGCCCGCCAAGAGTTGATACATGCACTGGCGTTAGCAGAAAAGAGTGGACAAGTCTGGCTCATAGATGGGTGCCACCAGGCACTCATCGAAGTCAATGCTGCCCTTGGCATCAAGAGCCATGAACATTTACAACCTTGAACTATTAATGAATAACTAATGAATGAATGGCGACTTCAACGCCACATTATTTTTGTTTAGGTATGCGGCCCATCAGGTAAAACTCAGGGTTGGGCATCATGCCGCTGAAGCTGGCCATGCGGTTAGACAGCCCGAAAAATGCGGTGATGGCTGCAATGTCCCAAACGTCTTCGTCATTAAACCCATGAGCATTCAAGATATCAAAATCAATGTCTTCAACATCGGCTGACTGGTTGCAAACCTTCATGGCAAAGTCCAGCATGGCGTGTTGGCGCGGGCTGATGTCGGCTTTTTTGTAGTTCACGGCTACTTGGTCGGCCACCAGCGGCTTTTTCTCTTGAATCCGTAAAATCGCCCCATGCGCGACCACGCAATACAAACAATTGTTCGCCGCGCTGGTGGCGGTGATGATCATTTCGCGGTCGCCCTTGGTTAAATTGCTTTTTCGACCAGCGGTTTCAGGCGCCATCAATGCATCGTGGTAGGCAAAAAACGCGCGCCATTCAGCAGGGCGGCGGGCAAAACCTAAAAATACATTGGGAATGAAGCCCGCTTTGGCCTGAACTTCTAAGATTTTGCTCAGAATATCGCTGGGTAAATCGGTGAGATCGGGTACAGGGTAGCGTGATGATGTCATTTTTGGTTTGTCTCTTGTCTGTTTTAAGGTGCTATTTTGTCAAGATTAAAACACTCGAATCTTGATGTTGCATGATTTTGCCTCAAAGCCCTGAGACAATAGGCGCTATGACTGAAAAAATTGAATCTAAGAAAATTGAAAAAGTGGCAGAAAAATCAACAGAAAAAACATGGACCGAGCGCCCCGTGGAGTGGCTGAATGTCGAATCTTTAGATATTGAAGCCCAAGGCGTGGCCCATAAAGCTGATGGCAAAGTGGTGTTTATCGACGGCGCATTGCCGTTTGAGGTGGTCAGCGCCAACACGAATCGCAAAAAAGACAATTGGGAAAAAGCGACGCTGACAGCGATTCAGCGCGAGTCTTCCCAGCGCGTCACCCCCGGCTGCCCGCACTTTGGCATGCATGAAGGCGCTTGCGGTGGCTGCAAAATGCAGCATTTGCACATCGCGGCGCAGGTCGCGGTGAAGCAACGCGCTTTGGAAGACGGTTTGTGGCATTTGGGCAAGCTCAAAGCTGGTAACGTGATGCGCCCGATTGAAGGCCCCGCTTGGGGCTATCGCTACCGTGCTCGCATTTCGGTGAAGTTTGTGCGTAAAAAGAACGATGTTCTTATCGGCTTCCATGAGCGCAAAAGCCGTTACGTGGCTGATATGAAGGAATGCCATGTGTTGCCAAAGCACGTGAGCGATCTGTTGATGCCGTTGCGTGCGCTCATCAGCAGTATGGACGCCAAAGAGACAATTCCGCAGCTTGAACTCGCTGTGGGTGATGACGTGATCGCGATGGTGGTCAGGCACATGGAGCCATTGTCAGAGGGTGATTCTGCAAAGCTACGTGCTTTCGCTGTTGAACATCCCGCCGTGCAATGGTGGCTGCAACCCAAAGGGCTGGACACCGTGCATTTGATGGATGAGAAGCTCGGGAAAGTCAGCACTTTGAGCTACGCCTTGCCGCAATTCGGCATTACCATGCCCTTCAAGCCAACCGATTTCACACAGGTAAACCCGCACATCAACCAAGTGTTGGTGGCGCGGGCGCTGCGTTTGCTGGACGTGCAAAAGACTGAGCGCGTGATTGACTGGTTTTGCGGCTTGGGTAACTTCACCTTGCCATTGGCAACGCAAGCCAAAGAAGTGCTGGGCGTGGAGGGGAGTGAGGAGCTGGTAGCGCGGTCTCGTCAAAATTATTTGTTGAATCAGCAGAAAAATAATGATGAAATTACCAATAAGAATATGCCTCTAGCCGGCGTATATATTGACTTATCAGCTACAAATTTTGAAGTGAGAAATCTGTTTGAAATCACTGGCTCAGTGCTGGCTGAAGACGGCATCGCCGAGAAATGGCTGATGGATCCACCGCGTGAAGGTGCGTTCGCGTTGGTTAAAGCACTCGTGGAGTTGGTCACGCAAGCTACAAACCCGACGATTGAAAACCCATCCGAAGCGGTCAAAAATTGGCAGCCACCCAAGCGGATTGTTTACGTCAGCTGCAACCCCGCCACCTTAGCGCGAGATGCTGGTTTACTCGTCAACGAAGCCGGCTACACCTGCACAGCTGCGGGCGTGGTGAATATGTTCCCGCACACCGCGCATGTGGAGTCGATTGCGGTGTTTGACCGACTTTAACGCTTAGGGTTGACGTCTATGATGTCGTCAACCTTGGTTTTTGTAGGTTCGGTTTCCGTAAAAGCGACATCGTCAACCTTGCCGCCTTTTTTCTCAAACTGCGCTTTCAGGCTTTCGTACATCTCTTTGGGCAAGAGTTTGAACGCCAGTTTGAACAATAAAACCGACACCACACCGTCGTCCAGCCAGCCCAAAAT
>JANPIC010000200.1:0-5898 GCA_031424795.1 Polaromonas sp.
GCATGCGCGAGGCGCTGCCGGAGATCCAGATTGAATTGGTCTCCAGCAACACCGTCAGCAACCTGCTGCGCCGCGAGGCGGACATCGCTGTGCGCATGGTGCAGCCGGAGCAAGGCACGCTGACCGCTAAAAAGCTGGGGAGTGTGGGCGTGGGCGTCTATGCCCACAAAAGCTATATCGCTAAGCACGGTGCTCCGCAGCAGCCGGAAGATTTGATTCACCATGCGCTGATAGGCTATGACGCTGACGACACCATGATTCGTGGTTTTGCCAACTATGGTCAAGTGTTGACCAAAGAATCATTCGCATTGCGCAGCGATGATTTGATGGTGCAATGGCAGGCGCTTGTAGCCGGTTGCGGTATTGGTTTTGTCGCGGACTACATGGGGCGCAACCAACCTGACTTGGTCAAGCTGCTGCCCATGCTGGTGATTCCGCCGCTGCCGATGTGGCTGGCTGTGCACAGAGAAATCCGCTCCAGCCAGCGCATACGCGCGGTGTTTGACTATTTGGCGACTGAGTTGCCCAAAGTTATTTGAGCTTTTTCAGTTTAATTTTTTTAATTCAGCCCGTGGCACTTTTTATATTTGCGCCCACTGCCACAGTAGCATAAATCGTTGCGCCCTGGCTCTGCGGTTTTGCGCACTTGCTCGACGCGTGGGCCTATGGATTGCCACATTTCACGCAAGTCGTACACCGCCCAGACCGCTTCCCCAAAAGCTTCTAGGCGCGCTTTGGACATGCTCGGTGGCCCTTCCGAGCCGTCTTCTTGCTCTAGTACCGACACTTCCACGGGGCCGGTGTCGTCTTCCGTCAACGCTACCATCGCACCCAGCGCGTCATTCAGCCATTTGATGGCGTCTTTGTCTTTGGCGGGGGCGACCCAGTCGTCTGGCCACGCTTCCACCGCAAACATAAAGCCCAGCGCCCAGACTTGGCCAAAGGCGGGTACGTCTTCGCCGGGGTTGTCGCGCATGGCGGTGGCGCGTTCTTCGGGGCTGAGGCTGGCCATCACGCCGCGCACGTCCATCACCTGGGGGTAAAAGGCACGGTCGTCTTCTAGGCTTTCAACGTCAGCATCCAGCGACGCGGTGATTTCTTTCCAACGGCGGCTCCAAAGTTTGAAAAACAGCTCAAACTGCGCATCGTCGGCAAACTTGCCTTCGCCGTCTTCGCCAGTGTCCAAAAGCACGGGCAGGTATTCATCAGGCGTGACGATGCGGCGGCCACAAATCAGCGCCGCCATGAAGCCTTCGCAAAACTCCCACTGCGGCGTTTCTGAGTTACGGGTACGCAGTTCGTCCAAAATGTCGTCAAGCGTGTCGAAATCGTCAGGCGTCAAAGCGGCTGATGCGCCGTCGTCGGAAGGGGTGTTGCTGCTGTTTGGCATGGCGGTATGCGTTGTGGATTTTAAAAATATACTGCTATTATCTCGCGCAACTCAAGACACTTACAAAGTTCCTATCAAAATGCACATGTTGAAACAACTCAAGCGGCTCAATGCCGACTACCCGCTTCGCTACACCCCGTTTGTGTTGTGCATCTTTTTCGCGCTGTTATGCGTGTTTACCATCGTCGCATTTGGCGTGGGCTGGCTGCTGTTTGTGCTGTTCACGGGGCTAAGCGTGTTGGGTTATTACGACCTGAAACAAACCAAACGCTCGATTTTGCGCAATTACCCCGTGATTGGCCATTTTCGCTATCTCTTTGAGTACATTCGCCCCGAAATACGCCAGTATTTTGTTGAGAGTGACGCCGAAGCGACCCCATTCTCCCGCTCGCAGCGCTCTTTGGTCTACCAGCGTGCCAAGGGCGAGTCGGACAAACGCCCGTTTGGCACCCAGTTAGACGTCAAAGCCATAGGCTATGAGTGGATCAACCACTCGATTGCCCCGACAACGATAGCCTCGCACGACTTTCGCATCACCATTGGTGAAAACACGGCGCAGCCCTATAGCGCCAGTATTTTCAACATTTCAGCAATGAGCTTTGGGGCTTTATCAGCAAACGCGATTTTGGCGCTCAACTCGGGTGCAAAGCGTGGTGGTTTTGCACACGACACGGGCGAAGGCTCGATTTCAGAGCACCACCGCGCGCATGGTGGCGATTTGATCTGGGAAATCGGCTCTGGCTATTTCGGCTGCCGCAACGACGACGGCACGTTCAATGAAGCCAAATTCGCTGAAAACGCCACTTTGCCGCAGGTCAAAATGATTGAGCTGAAACTCAGCCAAGGTGCCAAACCCGGCCACGGCGGCGTGCTACCAGGCGCAAAAGTGACCATTGAAATCGCCAACGCGCGCGGCGTGCCAGTGGGTGTCGATTGTATTTCCCCCGCTAGCCATAGCGCGTTTTCATCGCCGGTGGAGATGCTGCAGTTCATAGAGAAGCTGCGCACCCTGTCAGGTGGCAAGCCAACGGGCTTCAAATTCTGCATTGGCCACGCTTGGGAGTGGTTTGCCATCGTCAAAGCGATGCGAAAAACGGGTATCACGCCAGACTTTATCGTCGTCGATGGGGCTGAAGGCGGCACCGGCGCTGCCCCGTTGGAATTCACCGATCATGTAGGCAGCCCGCTGCAAGAAGGTCTCTTGTTGGTGCATAACACGCTAAAAGGCGTTAACTTACGCGAAAAAATAAAAATCGGCTGCGCTGGTAAAGTCGTCAGCGCCTTTGACATCAGCCGCATGATGGCACTGGGGGCGGATTGGTGCAACTCTGCGCGGGGCTTTATGTTCTCGCTAGGCTGCATCCAAGCGCAAACCTGTCACACCGGTAACTGCCCCACGGGCGTCACCACCCAGGACGCCCACCGCCAGCAAGCCTTGGTCGTGCCTGATAAAGCCGAGCGCGTCTACCAGTACCACGAAAAGACGCTGGAGGCGCTGAAAGAAATGGTCCAAGCCGCAGGCTTGCAGCACCCGCAAGACATCACCGCCTTCCACATTTCCCAGCGCATCAGCGAAGGCGAAGTCCGCCTGCTGGCCAACGTCGTGCCCCGCGTCAAAGCAGGTTCGCTCTTGGATGAGAACATTGGCGACGACCACAAAGTCTACAAAAACTACTGGCATAAAGTCAGTGCGGACAGCTTTTTGCTGCAAGTTTCATAGCGCCTTAGGCATTAAATACGCCGGCTAGATACTGATTTTAGGGGTGAAATCGGTTGCTTTTTGCACCACAGCACCCGCAGCCAACATCCTCTTAGCCATACATAGCACCGCCTGATCTTTGCTCAGCAGCGTCGCTTGGTGTTGCACAGCCAGGTCGATAAACCGCTGGTCATCGGGGTCTTTGCAGATCCATTTGGCTTTGGGGGCGGGGTCTACCAAGGTGGCTAGTTGGTCGAATTTATCCAGAACATCGTCCGCAGTGACTTGGTAAAAAGCCATGCGGGGCGTGATTTTGGGGTAAGTGAGCACGCGCTCCAGTTCTACCCGCATGTCAGTCGTGGCAATCCAGTTGAGCTGTTTGCCCTCTAAACCCGCGAGCAGGGCGGGTTTAAGGGTGGCTAGGTCTGGATCGTTGAAGACGAACAAATCCAAGATGATGTTGGTGTCGAGAATCAGCACTTGAATACGTATTTAGTCTGCTTTTTTCACGCGAGCTGAGCCGGCCACCATGTCGAATCTGAACAATCGGCACTCAATCGGGCCGTTCCACATCGGCACGCGGCGGGACTCTTTGAGGCGCATTTTGGTGGGGAGCTTCATGTCGGGCGTCAGCACGTGGGCGGTCCAGCCGGCGTAGTTTTTCTTCCAGTGCGCTGACAATTGCGGGAAAAACTCGTCACCATTCTCTGTTTGAGCGGTTTCGCGTTGGCCGAAACGGGGTTGGTCTGACTGGTTATCTTGCTCAAAATCAGCCGCATCCGGGTTGTAATTGGCACTTTGATTCACGTTTTGGCGTGGATTCTGTTGTCCGTTTTGCTGAGTATTCTCCCGCCCACCACTGCGTCTGGCGTTTTGCCCAGCCACACCACTGATGCCGATTCGGTCGCCATACGGCGGATTGACGATCATGATGCCGTTTTTCTTTTCGTTCTCGCAGGGCGGCATGCGTTGTAGCGCATCGCCGCCACGGAACTGCACCACGTCTGCCACGCCGGCACGTTCGGCGTTGCGAGTTGCAAAGTCAACCATGCGGAAGGACACATCACTCCCGAAAATTTGGATGTTTTCACGCTCAGCCGGCGTCAATACTGCCTGAGAAGCTTCACTTTTAATAGCATCCCAGACGTGGGGTTGGTACGGTAGTAGCTTTTCAAACCCAAAGCGACGGGTGTAACCGGGTGCGATGTTGCAGGCGATTTGTGCAGCTTCGATGGCGATGGTGCCACTGCCACAGCAAGGGTCGTAAAAGGGAGCAAAGCTGGGCTCATCATCACTTCCTTGCGCAACTTCTTCATAAATCGTCTCTGCCCAGCCGCTGGCGGCAATCATGGCGGCGGCCAAAGTTTCCTTCAACGGTGCTTCGCCAGTATCTTGCCGCCAGCCGCGTTTAAAGAGGGGTTCGCCCGAGGTGTCGATATAGATTGTTACGGTATCTGTCGTTAAATGTGCGTAAATGCGCGCATCAGGCCATTGTGTGTTGACATCGGGGCGGACGCCGGTTTTAAAGCGGAAGCGGTCGGCAATCGCATCTTTGATCTTGAGCGCCGCAAAATTGAGCGACTGCAGTGGGCTGTGCTGCGCGGTGATCTCGATTTTGAAACTTTCTTTGGGGGTGAACCAAATCTCCCAAGCCACGTTGCTGGCGGCTTCGTACAAATCTTGTTCGTTGCGGTATTCGCCCACGTGCAGCTGCACCAGCACGCGCTGGCACAGTCGGCTGTAAAGGTTCAGGCGCATGGCGTCGCGCCAAGAGGAGCGCAGGTTCACACCGCCGCGCATCACGCGCAGGTCTTCGCCCTGCAGGCTGGTGATTTCATGGACTTCTTGGGCTAAAAAGTCTTCTACGCCGGCGGCGCAGGGCAGGAAAAGTTGAAGTTGGTTCATTTAAAGCAATTTTCGCAGATTGGTAGGCGCTATCTTCAAAGCATCGCGGTATTTGGCCACGGTGCGGCGGGCGCAGTCTATGCCTTGCTCTTTCAGCATGGCGGCGATTTTGTTGTCGCTGAGCGGTTTTTTCGGGTTTTCAGCCGCGACAAACTGCTTGATCAGCGCCCGCACCGCCGTGCTGGACGCGTTGCTGCCGCCTTCGGTGCTCAAGCCTGAGCCAAAAAAGTACTTCAGCTCATACGTGCCAAACGGTGTGCTCATGTACTTGGCGGTCGTCACGCGGCTGATGGTGGACTCGTGCAGACCCAGTTCGTCGGCAATGTCACGCAGCACCAGCGGACGCATGGCCAGCTCGCCGTGGATGAGAAAACCTTTTTGCCGCTCGATGATGGCATTGCTGACGCGCAAAATCGTGTCAAACCGTTGCTGGATGCTTTTGATGAACCAGCGTGCTTCTTGCAGGCGTTGCTGCAACGCCATCGCGCCCGAAGCGCCTTCTCCCTTGAAATTCTTCAAAGCGTTGGCGTAAATGTCATGCACCCGCAGTTTGGGCATGATGTCGCTGTTGAGCTGGGCGCGGAATTGTGGCTCTGCGCCTGGTTTGCTGCGGCCAAGGGCGACGACGAACACATCTGGCACGATGATGTTGCGCTGCACATCGGCAAAAATGCGTCCCGGTTTGGGTTCTAAGTGTGCAATCAGCGCGATGGCGTCTTTGATGTTGCTCTCAGATTCACGGCAGAGTTGCACGAGTTTTTTAAGATCGCGTCTGGCCAGCAAATCAATCGGTTGCCTCAAAATACTGAGCGCGGTTTGGCAAGTCTGCTTGGCAGGCGTTGCTTGATCTGATTCAAGGTTCAAATCATTCAGCTTGGCTTTGACTTGCAAACTCAAGCATTCA
>JANPIC010000201.1:0-13734 GCA_031424795.1 Polaromonas sp.
CGTCGCCTACCTGCAAGCCTGCTTTGAAGAAGCGCCCGAGGATGCGGCCTTTCTCGCGAAAGCGCTAGGCACCGTGGCGCGTGCGCGGGGCATGACGCAATTGGCTAAAGATGTCGGCCTAGGCCGCGAAAGTTTGTACAAGGCCCTGTCTGGCGACAACAACCCCAGCTTTGCGACCATGCTCAAGGTGATGAGTGCATTGGGGGTGAAATTGCAGGTGGTAGCGGCTTAATCTCCGATTTTTATCCCTTAAATATGCCTCTAGCCGGCGCATTTACTGCCTAGGTAGCTATCAAAAATATAGTAAATTGAGCTGATTTACTTCAAATTCTCAATCATCCTATCCGCATAGTCCTGCCAAACAGCGCTTTTAGGCAAACCGTCAAACACGCCTTCCCGGGCCAAGCCTGCTACCCAATCGTGCTTTTGGGCAATCGCTGCGGCCATGAAGGGGTCGAAGCCGGCTTCTTTTACCGTATTGGCTGATTCGCGCATTTCCTCGGCGCGGCGTTTGCCGTGTTGCACCACGCGGCTGAAGAAGTAGGCACCGGTTTGCTGCCAGTCTATGCTGGGGAAGGTTTCGGCCAGGGTGGGGATGACGTGGTCTTCCACGCCGTATTTGCGGGCGGTGGCGTAGCTTTCTATCACCAAGGCTTCTAGGCCTTTGATCATCACACTGCGGCACATTTTGATGGCGCTGGCGATACCAATGTCTGCACTGACGGCTTTGGCATCCATGCCAAAAGCGAACAATCTGGGTGCAATTTCCGCTGCGAGCGGGCCACCCAAGAGCATGGGGACGCGTATGCCGTAGGGCGGGATGCTGGTCATCACGCCGGCTTCGACGTAATGTGCGCCTGCCGCTTCAATCAACTTGGCGGCCTGCTGTTTCGTGCCGGGTGAGGCGGAATTGAGGTCTAAAAACACGCTGCCCGCTTGGATATGCTGCGCTGCCGTCTGCGCGACGGCCAAGGTTTGCGACGCGGTGACGGCGGAAACGATGAAGTTGGATGCTTGGCACAGCGCAGGCATGCTGTCGCAAGCCATCACGCCAGCTGCTGCGGTATGGGCAAGTTCGACTGATTTGGTCGTGGCATCAACGAATTTCAAATCCCAAGCATGGACGCTTTGCATCTGGCTTTTCAGCCCAGACGTGATGATTTTGCCGACTTCGCCGTAGCCAACCATGCCTAAGCGGTTGATTTGCATGGGTATTTTGCTTAAAAATTATTGCTTCGGGATGTTCGCACGGGCGATCACATCACCCCAGCGCTTGATTTCAGCTTTCAACAGATCACCCAAGACCTCAGGACTGCTAGAGCCAGCTTCTACGCCCAAATCGGCCAAGCGTTTCTTCACATCTGGCGAGGCCAGGGCGGTGGCCGCCGCATCGTGCAGCTTGGCGATGATGTCTTTCGGGGTTTTGGCGGAGACGGCCAGGGCGTTCCATGACGCGGCGTTCATGCTGGGCAGGCCAGACTCGCGGACTGTGGGCACATTGGGCAGGCTGGGGGCGCGTTTCAAGCCCATCACGGCCAAGGCGTTGATGGCTTTGGCGTCGATTTGCGTTTTGACAGGGCCCAAAATCTCCACCGCCACATCAATTTGGCCACCGCGCAGGGCGGTAATCACGGCTGGTGTGCCGTTGAAGGGCACGATTTGTACCTCAATATTCGCGGTTGATTTGAAGAGTTCAGCCGCCAAGTTTTGCGTGCTGCCAATGTTGATGGTGCCTAGGTTGAGCTTGCCGGGGTTGGCTTTGGCAAACGTCAGCAGCTCAGCGAGGGTTTTGTAGGGTGAATCAGCCTTGGTAATCAACGCGATGTCGAAAAAGCCAAGGGTCGAGACGGTTGCGAAGTCTTTTGCCGTATCGTAAGGCAAGCTTTTGAACAGGCTGGCCGTCACGGCTGTGCCGTTAGACATCAAAAGCATCGTAGATCCATCGGGCTCTGACTTGGCGACCAAGTCACCCGCAGCAATGCCGCCAGCGCCTGGTTTGTTCTCGATGATGACAGGTTGACCAAGGATGTCGGCCATTTTTGTACCCACCGTGCGTGCAGTCAGATCGGCAATACCGCCCGCGCCGAAGGGGACGATGATTTTCAGCGGTTTGCTGGGGAAGGTGGCGGCCGTTTGAGCCTGTGCCACATTTGCCATTGGGCTGAGTGTAAGAACGACTGCGCTGAAAAACGTAGCGAGGATGGGGCGTAGGGTTTTGTTCATATGGAAAATTCTAGTTGCTAACGGAGTTTTGAGTCAATCACGTATACGAGCGGGTTATTAAGCATTGGCGACTAGCTGTTATGCAAAGACTGGTAATATTCCTCTATGTTAATGAAGAAAACCGACACCATGGCTGCAGAACCCTTGAACCCAAGCGATGAGGGACGTCCGATGTCCGTCGTCATCCGCGAGCGCGTGGCGGCATCCAAAAAGCGCTATTACGCGAACGACAACATCAGCGCCTTCATCGAGCCCGGCGATATGGACAAGTTGCTGGACGAAGTTGAAAGCAAAATGAAGGGCGTGCTGGACAGCATGGTGATAGACACCGAGCATGACCACAACACCCACAACACCGCCCGCCGCGTGGCCAAAATGTATTTGAACGAGGTCTTCAAAGGTCGCTACCAGCCTGTGCCGCCCATCACGGAGTTCCCCAACGTAGGCCACTTGAATGAGCTGATGATCGTCGGCCCAATTGTGGTGCGAAGTGCGTGCTCACACCACTTTTGCCCTGTGATTGGCAAGATTTGGATTGGCGTGTTGCCAAATGAGCATACCAATGTGATTGGTTTGTCCAAATACGCGCGTTTGGCGGAGTGGGTGATGGGCAGACCGCAAATTCAAGAAGAGGCGGTCGTGCAACTGGCTGATTTGATCCAACAAAAAACCCAGCCCGATGGCTTGGCCATTGTGATGGAAGCCACCCACTTTTGCATGAGCTGGCGCGGCGTGAAAGACATGGACAGCAAGATGATTAACTCTGTGATGCGCGGTGTGTTTTTGAAGGACATGAACTTGCGCCGTGAGTTTTTGGCTTTGATTCCTAAGTAATTCCCAAATCATTTAAAACAGGGAGCACACCATGTTGGTACGTCTACTTTATGCAAGCCGCGCAGTCGATAAAAACCCAGAAGCCATTGAGGCGATATTGGCTCAATCGCGGCAATTTAACCCTGCCGGCGGCATCACTGGCATTCTTTGCTATGGTGGCGGCATCTTTTTGCAAGCTATCGAGGGCGGTCGTATTGCGATCAGCGAGCTATATGGTCATATTCAACGAGATGCAAGGCACAAAGATGTCGTGCTCTTGCAATATCAGGAAATTTCTGAGCGTCGCTTTGGTGGCTGGACCATGGGCCAAGTCGATATGGAGAAAATCAACTCCTCCATTTTGCTGAAATATGCCGAAAAGCCGGAGCTTGACCCCTACTCAACCTCTGGCAACGTGTCGATGGCGCTCTTGGAGGAGCTGATGGCGACGGCATGCATCATTGGCCGCGCCTAATTGCCAAAGCCTGAAGTCAGCCGTGTGACGCAGCTCATTGGGTGCGATTTTTCAAGCAGTCCCAGTAAGAAAAAACCTATCGTTTTTGCTATCGGGTCGTTGAATAACGGACGTGTTACGTTATCAAAACTAGAGAAAATTCAAACCCTGGATGGCTTTAGCGCATGGCTCAACCAGCCTGCAGATTGGGTGGGCGGGTTTGATTTGCCTTTTGGACTACCGCGTGAATTGGTTGAAACGCTGGGTTGGCCTACCGATTGGAAACCTTGCATAGACCACTACGCCAGCTTGTCGCGGGAAGAGATTCGTGCCACTTTCAAGGCTTTTTGTGACACACGACCGGTTGGCGGCAAATTTGCCCACCGCGCGACGGATGTCCCGGCAGGCTCTAGCCCATCCATGAAGTGGGTGAATCCGCCTGTGGCTTACATGCTGCATGCGGGCGTGCCGCGTTTGTTAGAAGCGGGTGTTCACATACCAGCGCTGCATAGCGGTGATGTGAACCGTGTCGCTTTGGAAGCCTACCCAGGCTTGCTGGCCAGGGAAATACTGGGCAATCGCAGCTACAAATCTGACGACAAAGCCAAGCAAACGCCAGAGCGGCTGATTGCCCGCAAAGACTTGGTGACGCAACTAGAGTTGGGCCAAACGCGACTGAATTTGCGCTTAAAACTGACGCATGCGCAGCGCGATGCCTTGATTGACGACGCCAGCGGCGACAGTTTGGATGCTGTGTTGTGCATGTTGCAAGCTGCCTGGGCGCTGCAGAAGCGCCAAGCAGGTGCAAAAAACTACGGTTTACCTGCTAAAACAGACGCATTAGAGGGGTGGGTTATAACCGCTTGAAAATGGCATAAAAATCGCTATAACCAGTGTATTTAATGCCTAAATAGCTACTATTTTTGTAGCATTTGACTCAACCTACCAGCGCTGTCCAAAGCCACCAAATCGTCGCAGCCACCCACATGTGTGTTGCCAATGAAGATTTGCGGCACGGTGCGCCTACCGGTGATTTCCATCATGTGTTTCATGGCCTCATGGTCTTGGTCGATACGAATTTCTTCGATGGTTTCAACACCTTTGGCTTTAAGGACGCTTTTTGCCCGAATGCAGTAAGGACAAACGGCGGTGGTGTACATTTTGACGGCTTGCATGGTTACTTTTTCCTGTTTTCAGGCTTTTTCAAGCGGTAAGTTGGCTTCCTTCCAGCTTTTCAGGCCACCAGCCAAGGCTTGCACGTTGGCAAAACCAAGCTTTTTAGCGACAGAAACCGCACGGTTGGAGCGTGCGCCAGAGGTGCAAACCAAAATCAAAGGTAACTCTTTGTTTTTAACTTGACTGGCTAATTTGTCTTCGAGCTGAGCAAAAGGCACGTTTTTAGCGTTGTTGATGTGAGCGAGAACGAATTCTTCAGCATCGCTCACGTCAATAACCACGGCTTTTTCGCGGTTCATCAGCTGCACAGCGCCCGCAGCAGACAGTGTCCCACCCGATGCGCTCTTGATTTGCGGCATAAACAGCATGGTGGCTGAACCTATGGCGACGGCAAATAACATCCAATTGTCAATAATAAATTTCACGTTGTACTTTCTATAAAGAGTTAGATTTTAGAATAGAGCCTGTACCCTTTTAGGCTGCCGTGTAATTTAATGGGTAAATATTGAGTAGTCGGACCACAAAAGGCCTAAGAAGCCATAGAAAGTGTTGATATGCATAAATTAGTCTTGATTCGTCATGGTGAATCAACTTGGAACCTAGAAAACCGCTTCACAGGCTGGACGGATGTAGATTTAACGCCTTTGGGCATTGAACAAGCGCAAAAAGCGGGGCAAATGCTCAAAGCGGCTGGTTTTGAGTTTGATGTGGCCTACACCAGCGTGTTGAAGCGCGCGACCCACACTTTGTGGCACTGTTTGGACGCGATGGATCGCACTTGGCTGCCTGTGGTCAACAGTTGGCGGTTGAACGAACGCCACTATGGCGCTTTGCAAGGGCTGGACAAGGCTGAAACAGCTAAAAAATATGGCGACGCACAAGTCTTGCTGTGGCGCAGAAGCTACGATGTGCCGCCTCCGACATTAGAGGCGAGCGATCCACGCAGTGAACGCGCTGATATCCGCTACGCCAAGCTCAAACCAGAGCAAATTCCGCTGACCGAGTGCCTCAAAGACACCGTGGCGCGAATGATGCCGTTTTGGGATGAGTCGCTTGCTCCTGCCATTCGTGCTGGCAAACGCACGGTGATTGCGGCGCACGGCAACTCGATTCGCGCTTTGGTCAAACACTTGGATGGAATTTCCGATGAAGATATTGTGAGTTTGAACATTCCTAATGGTGTGCCACTGGTTTATGAGCTGGACGACAACTTGAAACCGATTCGCCACTATTATTTGGGCAGCGAATGAGTTGCTAAGTTGAGAGATAAGGTTAATTACTGAACTAAGTGCTTATAAATGGCTCCTAGGTGTATATTGGCTTATGTAAGAATGAGATTAGAAATTAGATACTGGGTCAGTCAATGGGTCAAACGATAAGGCAAAGCATGGGCAATAAACTAAAAATTGCAGGTTGGATCTCAGTCGGTGTGCTGACAGGTGCACTCACAACGGTGTCGCTGCAAACCGTTGCGCGAGGCGCCCTGTCGCCCATGCCATTGGAGGAGTTGCAACAGTTAGCCAATGTGTTTGGTTTGATCAAAAGCGATTATGTAGAGGCCGTAGACGAGAAAAAGCTAATTTCTGACGCTATTTCTGGCATGGTGTCCAGTCTTGACCCGCATTCACAGTACTTTGACAAAAAGTCATACAAAGAATTTCGTGAAGGTACCACAGGTAAATTTGTGGGTGTGGGCATTGAGATTTCCCAAGAGGATGGCTTGATCAAGGTTGTTTCGCCCATTGAAGGATCACCCGCTTTTCGCGCAGGTTTGAAGCCGAATGATTTGATAACAAAAATTGACACCACCGCGGTGCGTGGCTTGACGCTGAATGAGGCTGTCAAGCGTATGCGTGGCGAGCCCAATACCAAGGTAATTTTGACCGTCTTCCGTAAGGACGAAAACCGCACCTTCCCCGTCACCATCGTGCGTGAAGAAATCAAAACGCAATCGGTACGCGGCAAAGTCATTGAGCCTGGGTATGGCTGGGTGCGCCTGTCTCAGTTCCAAGACCGCACGGTTGAAGACTTTGTAAAAAAGATTGAAGAGATTTACAAGCAAGAGCCAAACCTCAAAGGCTTGGTGCTTGACTTGCGCAACGACCCAGGTGGTTTGTTGGATGCAGCGGTGGCTGTGTCTGCCGCTTTCTTGCCTGAAAATGTAGCTGTTGTGTCTACTAATGGACAATTAGCTGACAGCAAATTTAGTTATAAAGCAGCGCCAGAGTTCTACCTGCGCCGCGGCGGGGCTGATCCCTTGAAACGTCTGCCAGCAGCATTGAAAAAAGTGCCGTTGGTGGTGTTGGTCAATGAAGGCTCTGCTTCTGCTAGTGAAATCGTCGCAGGTGCTTTGCAAGACCACAAACGCGGCAAGATCCTTGGTAGCCAAACCTTCGGCAAAGGCTCTGTGCAAACGGTGCGACCTTTGGGGCCAGATACGGGTATCAAACTCACCACAGCACGTTACTACACGCCAAATGGCACATCCATTCAAGCCAAAGGTATCGTGCCGGATGTCATGATTGACGAAACAGCAGAAGGCAGCCCTTTTGCCGCTTTGCGTACCCGCGAAGCGGATTTGGAAAAGCACCTTGAAAGTGGGCAAGGCAGTACGGCAGAGGATCCTGCAAAAAAAGAAGCACGTGAAAAAGAGCGTGAAATTGCCTTGAAGCGCTTAGAGGAAGAAGCCAAAAAACCAGTGGCTGATCGTAAGTCTCCTGAGTTTGGTTCAGACAAAGATTTCCAACTCGCACAAGCGATCAACCAACTCAAAGGTCGCCCGGTCATTGTCAGTAAAACACTGGTTGAGCGAAAAGAAGAGAAAAAAGACAATTGATTCTCTCATTTGAATTGAATCGCTTTGACTGACGATCAACTCCTTCGTTACTCTAGACACTTGCTTTTGAACGAAGTAGGTGTCGAGGGGCAAGAAAAAATATTGCAATCGCATGTGCTGGTAATTGGTGCTGGTGGCTTGGGTTCACCCGTTGTCTTGTATCTAGCAACCGCAGGCGTTGGGTGTATCACATTGGTTGATGATGATGTGGTTGACGTCACCAATTTGCAACGCCAAATAGCGCATAACTTGGCTGATGTCGGCGAGTATAAAGTCAAATCAGCTATGAATAAAATAGCAAATATCAATGCGGATGTTCAAGTGATACCTGTGTTGCAACGTGCAGATGCCGTTTTGCTAGACAGCTTGGTTGAACAAGCTGACGTGGTCATTGATTGCTGCGACAATTTTGCAACCCGCCACGCCATCAATGCTGCATGTGTTCAACATCGTAAACCTTTGGTGTCAGGCGCAGCAATACGGTTTGATGGACAAATCACTGTGTTTGACAGTCGCTCTGAGGCTTCACCCTGTTACGCCTGCATTTTCCCGCCGGATGCCAGTTTAGAAGAAACGCGCTGTGCGACCATGGGTGTTTTTGCCCCCTTGGTTGGCATCATAGGTTCCATGCAAGCAGCAGAAGCGCTCAAACTGATCAGTGGTGCTGGCAAGTCTTTAACCGGTCGCCTGCAAATGCTAGATGGGCGTGATATGTCTTGGAACGAAGTGCGGTTCAAACGCGATGCTAGTTGTAGCGTTTGTGGTCATTCTTAGTTGACAAATAACACGAGCCATGCTCACGCCTAAAGATTTTTGGCTCTATCGCTGAGGCGTTCGCAAACAAACCTAGCTTGGCGCGTGCAGCTGCCTCTTCTTCAACCCGATAAGGGCCAGCGCTGAATCGGTAGTGGTAAGACCAAGCATGGCCGTTTTTCACCATCCAGCCTCCAACATCTACGTTATCAATCGTGACTTTTGCTACGTCACGACCATAATCATCAAACCGTTTGCTGGTTACAGTGACTTGTTTTGAAATGAGTAGCTTTTTCAAAGCAGCAGTAGATTTAATGCCGTATAGTTGACAACTTTCAGGTGCATCTATTCCATCAATCCTAATTTTTAGCGAATCTGATTTGCTATTTGAACCAAGTGGACGAATCCGTAGGGTGTCGCCATCCGTCACATGGATTACGATTCCCTGCCATGTATTTAATGCCTTATTTAACGCATTAGCCGGCGTGATAATTGCCTGATAAGCTATAAAAAGCATAGTAATAATCTTAATTATCGTTAGCAATTTCAACATCAATACCGTTTTCCAAATAACCATAAACCAGTACGCATAACCGCAAATGCAATCATCTCGTTGAAACGCTGGGTCCAAGGTCGGTTTGCCATTTGCGTAGCATCAACACGTTTGCCTTCGTTCGCCATGGCGAGCAGCAGGCGCTGGCGCAAGCTTTGTGCAAAAGTGGCGTCTTGCATCACGATGTTGGCTTCTCGAGCCAAGAGCAAGCTCAAGGGATCGAGGTTAGAGGATCCGACAGTCGCCCAGACGCTGTCAATAACAGCCACTTTGGCATGCAAGTAGCTTTTGTCATACTCATAAATCTCAATGCCAGCAGCCAGCAAAGCACTGTAAACAGGTCTGGCCGCATGGTATTGCATGAAGTATTCGTATTTTCCCTGAAGTAATAGCTGTACTTTGACACCACGTTTGGCTGCATGCACCAAGGCGCGACGCAGTTTTGCGCCAGGTACAAAGTATGCATTCGCGATGATGATTTCGTTATGTGCATCGCCTATGGCTTTGAGGTAGGCGCGCTCAATTTGGCCACGATTTGTAATATTGTCACGCAACACCAAAGCTGCAAGCGTTTTGCCAGTTTGTGTGTTCGTTTGCCAGTGGTGACGTTTTAGCACGCTAGGCAGTGTTTCAATCGCAGTTTTTACCCTTTTGATATTGAGTGGTTTTCCTAAAGACAAACGATCCCATAGTTGGCAAGTTGCCACCTGAATATCTTGGGCAAGCGCACCACTGACACGCACAGTGAAATCAAAGCGCGGTGCTACCAAGGCGCCGTAGCTAGGATCGTGCCAATCATCCAGCAAGTTAATACCACCACAGTAGGCCACGGCGTTGTCAATCACGCATAGCTTGCGATGTAAACGGCGCCATTGGCTAGGTAAGAAAATGCCCAAAGTAACAATCGGCTCGTACACGAACCATTGGATACCAGCTGATTTAAAACGATTTTTCCATTCGTCAGGAAATGCAGGGGTGCCAAATCCATCCACCATCACGCGCACCTGCACGCTACGTTGCGCCGCTCTTTCTAAAGCCATTGCTATATCTGCACCGCTGGCTGTTAAATCAAAGATATAAGTTTCCATTTGAACGCTTTTTTTAGCGTTGTCGATGGCGGCTATCAGGGATGGGAAAAAAGCAACGCTGCCTTCAAGTAACTGTAATTCAGTTTTTTCTTCTATAAGTTGAGCCGCATTTTTCATGTGCAGAAAATTATTCATTAGCTACGAAATCTGCGATCAATGGTAAATGGTCTGACATGCGTGCCCACTGCTGACCGTTAGGTACAGTGGCAGCTGTAGCAGTTAGGTGTCTAGCAAACACATAGTCAAATTGCACCAGTGGCAGTCGTGCTGGGTAAGTGCGCAGTTTTTTCGCAGTGATGGGGTTTGTTTTGAATGCATAGAGTTGCTCAGCTTTTAGAACCGTTTCGCTGGCAGAGCCCCAATCATTGAAGTCGCCAGCAACCAATAAGGGTGCATTTTTTGGGATTTCACGCTGAATGAAGGTGCAAAGCTGCGCAACTTGCCGGCGTCGGCTGGACTTGATCAGACCCAAATGAACAACAATGACATGAACTGGAAGGTCATGTATCAAAACCTCTACATGAAGTAAACCACGCTGTTCAAACCTGTGGTCAGACATGTCCTCATGCTGATGCTTGATGACTGGCCAACGCGTTAGTAGCGCATTGCCATGTTCGCCATGCTTGGTGATCGCGTTTGTTTGGTAAATAGGCGTATAGCCAAGTGGTGCTAAAAAATCAGCCTGTTCAAGTGACGGCCACTGTGCAAACCTTTGCGCTTCACCACGATGGTGTTTTCTTACTTCTTGCAAGCAAACGATGTCTGCATCAAACTGGTCTACGGCCAATCCAATATTATGAATTTCTAACCGACGCCTAGGTCCTAGACCGTTAACACCTTTGTGTATATTCCAGGTCGCGACGCGAATGGTTTCCACGGCAATTATGAATGTGTGAAGTTAGCTTTGCGCTTATTCACAAATGCATCCATACCTTCCTTTTGATCGTTTGTTGCGAAAAGGGCATGGAACATGCGGCGCTCGAACATGATGCCGTCCGCCAAGCCACCTTCAAATGCACGATTAACGGACTCTTTGGCAGCCATTAATGCGATTTGAGAGAATTCGCAAATCATCAACGCTGCGCCCAAAGCTTCATCCATTAACTTTTCTAGGGGCACGACGCGACTGACTAATCCTGCACGTTCTGCCTCTGTCGCATCCATCATGCGACCAGTCAGCGCCAAGTCCATCGCTTTTGCTTTGCCGATAGCACGCGGTAAACGCTGTGTACCGCCGGCACCCGGAATCACGCCGAGTTTGATTTCTGGTTGTCCAAACTTGGCATTATCGGCAGCGATGATGAAATCACACATCATCGCCAACTCACAGCCACCGCCTAAAGCAAAACCGCTGACAGCAGCAATGACTGGTTTACGGATACTGCGAATATGCTCCCAATTTCGGGTAATGTAATCACCTTTGTAAACATCAGAAAACGTGTAGGTGGCCATTGCGCCAATGTCCGCGCCAGCGGCAAAGGCTTTTTCGCTGCCAGTAATGATCATGCAGCCAATAGCGTCGTCTGCATCAAATGCTTTGAGCGCAACGCCTAGCTCGTCCATCAATTCGCCATTCAGTGCGTTGAGCTGTTTAGGGCGATTAAGTGTGACGATGCCAACGCGGGCTTGTGTGCTAACGATAATGTGTTGGTATGACATGGAGAAATTGATTCCGAAGTAATTTTTTTAAAATATTGAAATAGAAAGCTATAGAAGAGATTATTTCACCAATTGATTCAACTGAATGATTGGCAGTAGTACAGCAAGCACAATCAACATCACAACCAAGCCCATGGTCACAATCAGCATAGGTTCTAGCAAAGTAGCCAAATGCATGGCACGACGCTGTACTTCAGCGCTAAGCTGCTTGGCAGCGCGCGAAAGCATCAGTGGCAGTTGACCTGTTTGCTCGCCCAGTCGTGCAAACATGCTGACAATGCCTGGGAAGCGTTTCTTTTGCGCAATTGCTGAAGCTAATGGTGCGCCCTCACGCACCATGACCAACGCATCTAACGCATCCGTGCGCATAGCGCGATTGTTCAAAGTCATTGCTGCTGCTTGCAAGCTTTTTAAGATGGGTACACCAGCTGTGGCGAGCATAGCCAATGTGCTTGCAAATCGTGCTGCGTTGTAGCCGCGCGCTAATTTGCCAATCAATGGAATGTTGAGCCAAGCAGCATCAAATCTCTCACGCACATCGTCGTTCCGTAACGCTATCCTTGAACCAATAGTTGTTAAAACAATGGCAATAAGAACTAGCCAGCCATAGTTTCTTACAAAATCACTGATGGCAAGCATGGCAACTGTCAAAAATGGCAATGCACGTTTGGTACCCGCAAAAACATTGGCCACCTGCGGAACAACATAACCAACAAGAAAAAGCACGATGACAATAGCAACCAGAGTCACGATGGCTGGATACAAAGCCGCACCAATCAATTTCGACTTCAGTGCCTGCTGCTCTTCTAAGTCGTCCGCCAGCCGTTCTAGCACTTGCCCCAAGCTACCACTTTGTTCACCAGCGCCAATAACAGCTGTATAGATGCTGGAGAATTCACGCGGATGTTGTGCCAGCGCTTTTGCAAACGTGCTTCCAGCATTGACTTCAGCACGTAGACTTGCCAACAAATTGCGCTGACGTTCATCTTCGGATTCATCGGTCAATGCCGTAAGCGCCCGCTCAAGCGGTAAACCAGACGTCACTAGACCTGCAATTTGACGCGTCCAAATGCTCAGTCCAGTGGCATTAAATATGCGACTTGCAAACAGAGTTCTGTTCAAACCACCAGACGTTGAACCGTCTGCTGATTCACCTGTAACGGGTTCGACATTCAAGGGAACCAAGGATTGCGCACGCAGTTGACCACGCACTACACGTGCTGATTCGCCTTCAATAACACCTTTGCGGGTGTTGCCTTGGTCGTCTAACGCTTCAAAAGTATATGCTGGCATTGATTTTAAATTTTAACAATAACCATTGTAGGTTGGTATTGTCAAAACGAAACCAGTGCACAGTATTTTGTCGCTGCTAGAGCCTGATAGAAACTACATTTGCAAAATTTCTCTAGCAATCTGCTTTGGTGAACTGAGCGCTGGCATCATGAACCAACGGTCTAGTTTTTCGTTCCCAATACGTAACATACCAGTGTGATTTGCAAGATCAGAATCTATTTTAGGATTGTCATTGAAAAACCCCAACTTGCGACGGATGACATCCATTTCTGCAGGTTGCCCCGTTAAAAAAGACCAACCTGGTTTAATCCGATAGCGCTTGACGTAGTCGTCCAAATTTTTTGGTCTATCAAATTCAGGTTGAAGCGTCATTGAATACATAAAGATATCTTTTCCCAGCCGGCTGCCGAGTGCCTCTTGTACTTGCAAAAGATTGGCCGTATTACCCGGACAAATACCCGTGCAAACTGTGTACATCATGTTGAATATAACAATCTTGCCTTGAATAATATCGTCGTAAAACCGCAGTTTCTCACCTTGATGCGTTTGTACAATCGTATTTGGAAAATAGGTGGCACGCGGCCCAACTTTGGCGCGCGTCGCGCCACTTGTTGCGAGCACTGGTGCGAGCGCGGCACCGCCCACCCATTTCAACCAATCACGTTTACTTTTGAGCGTGTTGTCTTCAGTGCTTAAACTGGTAGTTTTCATGATCCATCTCCTAAGTTTGCTTCACAATTTTTTAGACAACATCCCATCGAACCATCATGGCATGGTCTTCATGAATCAGGTTATGACAATGCATCATATATTTACCTTTAAATTCTCTGAATCGCATGAACACATGGACTTCATCATCAGGTTCCAGTACATAAATATCTTTGCG